>DASQLI010000117.1:0-7027 GCA_035630075.1 Microlunatus sp. | reverse complement strand
TCCTCGAAGGGCCACCGGGCACCGGCAAGTCCCAGACCATCACCAACATCCTCGCCGACCAGCTCGCCCAGGGTCGGCGGGTGCTGTTCGTCGCCGAGAAGGGCGCCGCCCTCGACGTGGTGCGCCAACGACTCGGTGAGGTCGGACTGCTGCCGTACGCCCTCGACCTGCATGATCACAGCGCCCGACCGGTCGAGGTCCGGGCCCGGATCCGGTCCGCTCTGGCGCAACGCGTGCCGGCCGACCTCGACGGCTACCGAGCAGCCCTGGGCGACGTCGACGGGGCCTCCTCGGCCCTGCGCAGCTATGCGGAACGGCTGCATCGGCCCAATCGAGCCGGCTTGTCCTTGTGGGCCGCGCGGGCGACCGCCCTGGCTCGGGGCGACGGGCCGACGCTGACCGTGCCACCGGCCGTGCTGGGCGAGGACGTCGAGGGCTCGGGTGTCGACCTGGCTGAGCTGCGGCGGGTGGTGGCCGCCGCCGCGGACGACCTCGCCGCCCTCGACCCGGAGCTGGCCCGGGCCTGGGGGTTCGTCGGGGTCGGCGAGCTCGACCCAGCCGCGGTGTTCGCGCTGCTGCCCGCGGCCGACCTCGCCGTGACGGCGGCCCTGGCCGCGGTCGAGCAGCTGCTGCCAGGCAGCGCCGGGCTGCTCCGGAGCGCATCGACCTGGCAGCGACTCGGCGACCTGGTGCAGCTGCTCTCGGCACCGCTGACGGGTGCGGAGCTGAAGGAGATCGACAGCCCGCGCTGGGCGGCCGCTCGGGCCGAGCTGACGGCCCGGATCGCTGGTCTCCGCGCCGAGGCCGCGCCGACGCTGACCGACTTCGCTCCAGAGGTGCTCGACCTCGACCTGGAACCGGTACGCCAGGCGCTGCGGATCGCCGAGCACTCGTTCTTCCTGGGCCGCAAAGGCCGGCTGCTGACCGCGGCCGAGCCGGTCCTCGCGCACCTCCGGCCGGGGCGCTCGGTGCCGCCGAAGGAGCTACCGGCCCGCGTCGACGGGCTGGTCGGGCTCGCTGCCCAGCAGCGTGCCGTCGCGGCGAGCTGGCTAAGTCTTCCCGGCCTGGGCTGGCTGCCGGAGTCGCTCAACCTGCTGACCGGGCCGGGGACGGCCCAGCTGGAGTCGGCGCTCGCCGGGATCGACGCCCACCTGGCCGCTCTGGGTCGACTGGGTCCGACGACCGCCGCCGAGACCGTTGCCGTCCGCCGCCGCGAGCCGGGGCTGGTCGGCACCACCGCACATGCGCTCACCGATGCGTTGGACCGGTTGGGCGCGGTGTTCGCGGTGACGCACAGTCGACCGCTGGACCAGACCGCGTACGGTTCGGCGGGGTTGCTGGACACCTGGCGCGACGGAGCCGCTGCCCGAGCATCCGACGCACCCAGTGGTGCAGCCCTGCGACGGTGGAGCCGAGCCGCCGCCGGCCTCGAGCCGCTGACCACCGACCTGCCGGCGGCGCGCTGGCAGCTGCTCAGCGGTCAGGTGGGCGCGGCCGATGCCGTCGCCGCGCTGGAACGTGGACTGGCTGAGGCCTCGCTGATCGAGCGCTGGGAGGCCGGTGGGTTCCGCACCTTCGACGCCGCCGGTCACGACCGGTCCGTCGGCAGGTTCCTCGGGGCCAGCGGAGCGGTGCGGTCCGCCCTCGCCTCGGTGCTGCCGTCGACCTTGATCGCGGCCAGGCCGTTCGGCACCGGCACGGTGTTCGGCAAGGTCGCCGCGCTGGAACGCGAGGTCGGCCGGACCCGAGGCGGGCTGAGCGTCCGCTCGCTGATCAACACGTACGGGGAGGTGATCGCCGCGATCACCCCCTGTGTCCTGGTCAGTCCGGACTCGCTCGCCCGGTTTCTCGCACCGGAGGCGATGGAGTTCGACCTGGTGGTGTTCGACGAGGCGTCCCAGATCACCGTGCCGGACGCCGTCGGGGCGCTGGGCCGCGCCATGGCCTGCGTGGTGGCCGGCGACTCCAAGCAGATGCCGCCGTACAGCTTCGCCCAGCTGGGCAGCGACGACGATGCCGAGCTGGACGCCGACGACGACTTCGTCGTGGTCCCCGATGAGGAGTCGATCCTGTCGGAGTGTGTGCAGGCCGGGTTGCCGCGGCTGTGGCTGTCCTGGCACTACCGCAGCCGCGACGAGAGCCTGATCACCTTCTCCAACGCCCAGTACTACGACGACCGGCTGTCCTCCTTCCCGGCGTTCCCCGGGCAGCTGTACGACACCGGCGTCAGCTTCACCCGCATCGACGGCACCTTCCTGCGCAGCGGCCGGAAGAACACCGACAGTCACGTGAGAACCGACAGGGGGCTGGTGCGGACCAACCCGGCTGAGGCGACCGCGGTGATCGAAGAGGTGCTGCGCCGCTGGGGGCAGCGTGAGCGCTCGATCGGGGTGGTGACGTTCAACATCCAGCAGCGTGCCCTGATCGAGAAGATGCTCTGGGACAGCGAGGTGGAAGGGATACGCGAGGCGCTCGCCCTCAGAGACGACGGGCTGTTCGTCAAGAACCTGAAGAACGTCCAGGGAGACGAGCGGGACGTGATCATCTTCTCGACCGGCTTCTCCGTGGACGAGAACGGCGTGCTGCCGTTGAACTTCGGGCCGCTCAACCGGTCCGGCGGGGAGCGGCGCCTGAACGTGGCCGTGACCAGGGCCCGTCGGCGGGTGATGGTCTTCTCCTCCTTCGAACCGGAGGATCTCCGCGCCGAGCAGACCTCCTCGGTGGGCATCAAGCACCTGCGCACCTACCTGGAGCAGGCGAAGCACGGAGTGCCGGCTCGGGTGCGCAGCGAGGTGGCAGTCGATCGGCACGCTGAGCAGATCGCCGCCGCGCTGCGGACCGCCGGCTGCAGCGTGCGCACCGAGGTCGGGCTGTCGGAGTTCCGGATCGATCTGGCGGTGGCCGCTCCCGGGCACGGCGAGGTGCCGACGCTGGCTGTGCTGCTGGACGGGCCCAGCTGGGCTGCTCGGATGACGACGGGGGACCGGGACGGGGCGCCGGTGAGTGTGCTCTCGGCGATCATGGGCTGGCCCGGCGTGGCCCGGGTCTGGTTGCCGGCGTGGCTGTCGGATCCCGAGGGTGTGGTGCGCGACCTCGTCGCCCGGGCGCACACCTCCGCCGAGGCCGCACGGCAGGTCGGGGAGGCTGCGGCCTCGACCTCGTGGACCCTGTACGAGCCGGTGGAGGACGAACTCGCCGACGGGCAGCGGGCAGCCGACGACGAATCCGACGTCGAGCCATCCGGCGAGACTGCCGGCAACCTTGCTGAGGTAGCCGCCGCACCGGAACCCGACCTTGAGGGGCAGCCAACGGTGAGCGGCGGCCTCGTGCCTTACGCCGAGAGTGACCGCGGTCCCTATCCCACCGACGTGCTGGAGCGGCTGGACTACGACCCAGGCGCGCGTCGGCAGGTGGTCGAGGTGATGCTGGCGATCGTCGAGGAGTCGGGTCCGATCAGCCTCGAACGGCTCGGTCGGCGGCTGGTCAAGGCGTACGGCCGGAGCCGGCTGGTCGACCAGCGGCTGGCGCAGCTGCGGGCGCTGATCCCTGAACAGCTTCGACGCGACCGCGAGGAGGGCTTCGTCTGGCCGGCCTCCCGCGATCCCCTGGGCTGGACGGGGTTCCGGGTCGGCGAGGACATCAAGACCCGACCATTGGCGGACATCGCCCTGCTCGAGATCGCCAACGCCATGGCGTATGTCGCCGGGCAGGCGATGGGCATCGGCGCCGACGAGCTGTTCAGGCAGACCTACCGGCTGTTCGGTGGAAACCGGCTGACGGAGCCGGTCCGAAGCCGGCTGGCCGACGCCCTCCGGGTGGGGGTGGCACGCGAGCGGTTGGTCGAGCGGGCCGGCGTGATCACGACCACGCAGTGAGAGTCCGGCTGCCGACCAGCCGGATGACCACGCCAGAACAGGCCGAAGGCCCGGCTCCCGTACACGAACCAGGGCCTCCGAACCGCTGCCCAGGCGTCGTTGACCTCGACGTACTACCCGTGATTGGAACGCGACGGTCCACCGCGATACCTGCCGCACCACCGAGGGCTCACCGTTTCTGGCCGTCGGCGGCCGCACTGATTCGGGGACTTGCGGACAAGCGGGATCTTGCGCAGGACAACCAGCTGAAGGGCGACCACCTCAATCTGGCGTGATGTTGTTGTTGATCCGGAAGAGGTTGTCGGGGTCGTACTGTCTCTTGATCGCTCGCAGTCGGTCGAGATTGCCGCCGTACTGCTGTTGGAGCACCCGTTCATTCGTTGGCTCGTCAGCGGAGAAGTTCAGATATGCCCCGCCCGCGCCCTGGAGTCCACGCGCAGCCTCGATCGATTCGCGCACCCAGTCGCGCACCGCGCCGAACTTGGCGGCGTCGTAGGTTCCGCCGTCGATGCTCAACATGAACGGGGCCCTGCGGTCGCCGAACGCGGTTGCGTGGGAAGCAACGGCTGCGGTGGCACCGCCCATGATGGGGACGTGGATGAGCGTGCTCGGGTCCGGCCGAGACATTGCACGTTCGTGGATGAATCCCAGCGCTTCGTCGTTCAGCTCGTTGAGATACATCGACTTCCAGTAGGAGTGGAGATCCTTCACCAACGGATCGAACCCCGCTTGGAACGCCCGATAGGTCGGGATGTGGTCGGTCATGTCGAACAAAGGGTTCCCGAGGCCGCGGAACTCGTCGATGATCCCCTGACCTTGCTCTCGGCCGCCGGCATAGAGGGCTGCGACGATGAACACGTCCTTGCCCTGCACCGGGGGCGGCAACGCTTCACTGGCAGGCAGCGACCAGTACAACGCGCGGGTGGTGACCTCGTCGCCCGCCCGTAGGGCGAGGTCGCGCCACTGCGGCATCAGCTCGGCTCCGGCTGCCGCATCGTGGAACACCGCGGCGAGGGCCACTTCCGGTCCGACTTCATGGGCCTGGAAGGTGAAGTCGACCACGATGCCGAAGTTCCCGCCACCACCCCGGAGCGCCCAGAACAGGTCCGGGTTCTCGTCGTCGCTGGCGTTGACGAGCTCGCCGGATGCCAACACGACCTGAGCGGCGAGGAGGTTGTCACAAGCCAAGCCCCACTTGCGGTGGAGCCAGCCGATGCCTCCGCCGAGCGTCAGGCCGCCGACCCCGGTGGTCGAGACCACGCCTCCTGGGACGGCCAGACCGAAGACCTGGGCTTCGCGGTCGACCTGTCCCCAGGTCGCGCCCCCTTGAACACGCACCTTCTTGTTGACCGGATCGACCCAGACCCCGTTCATGTCGCGCAGATCGAGCACCAGACCACCATCGACGGTTCCGTGACCGGCCACGTGGTGTCCACCGGCCCGGACCGCGAGCAGCAGCCCACGCTCCCGAGCCAAGTTGACGCCGTCGATGACGTCGGCTTCGCCCGAGCACCGAATGATGAGGCCAGGTTGACGATCGACCGCAAGGTTCTCGACCACCCGCATCTGGTCATACCCGGGATCACCGGGTCCACTGAGCGGTCCCCGGAACATCATGCCGAGTTCGGTGACCTGGTCGTCGGTGAAATCCACGGTTCCGCCGGGAACGGTGGCAAGTGAAGCAGCCATGATGAATCCCCAATCCTCCTTGTACGCCAGCCAACTTGTTCGTGCGTCGTCGAGGACCCGTCACCGCGCAAGGCCGACATGTGGCTAGCTGAGGCATTCGTCTGGTGTCGTGGCGGGCTGTGGTTGTGTTGCGGGCTCACTTTCGATGAGCGCCATCAACGTCAGAGTTCCGAGAACCGCATCGCGTCAGGGCGGTTCAGGAGCCGGGAGCGGGCCGGTCAGCGCCGATGTTGGAATGAGCAGCCTTGACCGCCTCATGTTCGCCTCCCCCCGGGTGGCGCAACCAGACCAATATTTCACTGTCCTCGCAACGGTGGGGATGCGTCAAGACCCTTGGCCACGAGCGTCGAAACGTGCGATGTCGACAGGCGGCCGTCAGTGTCGGCCTCGCCGATGGACCAACCACCCGGGAATCGGGGCCCGAGCACGGCGCTCTGGGCCACCACGACCCTGAACACCTACGGCCAGCATGCTGGCCGGACTCCGATGACAGCACTCGGGCCGCGATCAACACTGTGATCACGGCCCGGAGCGGAACTGTGCGAGATCTGCTGACTGACGAGTTCGGCTAGAACCGTTCCCCCTGGTCAGCAGGCGTTTCTAGGTCACACGTCGTAATAGAGCTCGAACTCGTGCGGGGTGGGGCGCAGACGCACCGCGTCGATGTCGGCCCGCTTCAGCTCGACCCAGGTCTCGATCAGGTCGGGAGTGAACACGTCGCCCTGCAGCAGGAACTCGTGGTCGGCCTCCAGCGCATCCAGCACCCCGCCCAGGCTGTCGGGGACGGTGGGCACGTTGGCGTGCTCCTCCGGCGGCAGCTCGTAGAGGTCCTTGTCGATCGGAGCCGGCGGCTCGGTCTTGTTCTGGATTCCGTCCAGACCGGCGAGCAGCAGCGAGGCGAACGCCAGGTACGGGTTCGACGACGGGTCGGGGCACCGGAACTCGACCCGCTTGGCCTTGGGGTTCGTACCGGTGATCGGGATCCGCATCGCCGCCGAGCGGTTCCGCGAGCTGTAGACCAGGTTGACGGGAGCCTCGAAGCCCGGCACCAGACGGTGGAAGGAGTTCACGCTGGGGTTGGTGAACGCCAGCAGAGCGGGGGCGTGCTCGAGGATGCCACCGATGTACCAGCGGGCGACGTCGGACAGGCCGCCATAGCCGGCCTCGTCGTAGAACAGCGGGTCGCCGTCCTTCCACAGCGAGGAGTGCACGTGCATGCCGGAGCCGTTGTCACCGAAGATCGGCTTCGGCATGAAGGTGGCGGTCTTGCCGGCGGCCCAGGCGGTGTTCTTGATGATGTACTTGAACTTCTGCAGGTCGTCGCCGGCGCTCAGCATGGTGTTGAACCGGTAGTTGATCTCGGCCTGGCCGGCGGTGCCGACCTCGTGGTGCGACCGCTCGACGGTCAGCCCGGACGCCTCCAGGTTCAGCGTCATCACGTCGCGCAGGTCGGCGAAGTGGTC
>DASQLI010000116.1:0-29163 GCA_035630075.1 Microlunatus sp. | reverse complement strand
CCGGCCGGAACACGTCGAGATCGACCGGCGGGGGCAGTCGTACGAGCTTGGCCCGACCCTCCGGGCTGAACGCAGCCGCAATCCGCGTGGACACGTGGTCGGAGATGGTGGTCAGCACATCGACCTCGTCCCCGATCCGGCGGAGCAGGCTGCGGGATCCGGGCAGCGTCGCCCACCAGGTCTCGTGACCGTGGCTGAGCGCCACGATCCGCCTCGCGCCGGCCGTCCTGAGCGTGGCCGCCAGCAGAGCCAGCGGTGCGGCCGCGCCGAACAGCACCCGATCGGCGCCTGTTCGTCGCATCAGCCGTACGGCCGCCCGTCCCACCGCCGGCGTCGGCAGCAGTGGACCCGGCAACCGCTCGATCGCGAAGCCGGCATCGGCATCCCAGACCGTCGACCCCGGAGCCGTGGAGGTCAGCACAGCGACGTCGCCGTCGAGGAATCGGCAGGCCTGCGCGACGAAGGCCTCGATCCCGCCGATCCGGGGCGGGAAGTCGTTGGTCACCACCAGGGTCGTCATCGAGCAGTCATCGCCTCGAGATCCTGCTGCCATCGCTGCAGCAACGACTGCTCCGAGATGCCCAGCTCGTCGGCCGCCTCGGCCAGCGAGGCGCCCCGATCAGCAGCGGCGTAGAGATCGTCCAGCGTGTTCTCACCGTCCGCCGCGATGGACTCCGCTGCGGTCCACGCGAGGTCGTAGGCCAGGCCCAGGTCCGACGCGTCTGGGTCGAAGTCCTGCTCTGTCGGCCAGTCCCGCGGGGTCCCGTGCTCTCGAACCGCAGCCCGCACGGCGTCCTTCGCCGGCGCCATCCCGGCCGGGTACGCGTCATAGGCCACCTGGTCGGCGTACCCCTCCACCAGCCAGGTCGGTGCCGACGATCCGGGCGACCGGGTCGTGACATGCACGGCCTCGTGGGTGAGCAGCACCTGCCGGCCGAGCGTGCTGAGGCTGTTGCTGGCTTCGGGGTTCACCACCACGTGGATCGGCGCAGTGCTCGTGTCCGACCCCATCGGCCAGGCAGCGGCGGCCACGGCCGCGTACGACCCCTCCCGGACACCCAGGATGCGCTCGAAGGCCGCCCGGCTCTGCGGCACCTCGACCACCAGCACCTCGTCCGGCTGCCGGCGCGCCGCACCGACGCGCTCCGCCACCGCGCGCCGCGCGGCGCTCGCGTGCCGGGCCCACGCCGAGCCGTCGTCGGCGTCGGTGAGCAGCAGCACGCCGTCGTCGTGGAGCAGGCGGACCGGTTGCTGCAGCCAGATCGGCTCGGTGACCGCCGCCGGGCCCCCGGAGTTCCCGGCCAGCCGGAGGGCCGACGCGCCATCCACGTTCGGCTCGTCGACGAAGGTCAGCCAGACGTCGTCGGTGGCGGACCGCCGCTCCCCCGGCAATGACCAGGCGATGCTGACCCGCTGAACCCAGCTCTCCCCTGTCAGCGTTGTCGGCCGACCCGAAGAGGGGGCGGCTTCGGTCGGCTGCACCGTCCAGGTCAGCTGCGACCAGGCGATCCGCTGCAGGTTCGCGGCCCAGACGGCGGCGCGCCCAGCGAAGTCCGGGTCCTGGGATGACACCAGCTCGGCGGCATCGCCGGCGTCACCGCGGCGGGCGGCCGAGACGAAGTCGTCGACCAGCTGCTGAGAGCGCTGCACTCGGCCGGCGTCGTCGGGGGTGGCGCCCGAGCCGGCGGACGTGGTGTGCGTGCAACCGGTCAGCAGGCCCGACAGCAGGAGCAGCGACAGGCTCAACACCAGACCGAGTCGGGCGTGCTGCGGCACCGATCGGCCGATGACGGGGCTCAGCCGGGGCGGCGGGCACCCGCGTACGGCATCGAGTCGAGCGAGGCGTACTCGACCGACTTGCCGGGGCGGGGGGCGTGGACGATCTGGCCGTTGCCGGCGTACAGGCCGACGTGACTGATGCCGCCGTAGTAGAAGATGAGGTCACCAGGCTGCAGCTCGGACTTCGACACCGACCGGCCGACGCCGATCTGGGACTGTGAGGTCCGGGGCAGCGACACGCCCACCTTGGACCAGGCGGCGGAGGTCAGACCGGAGCAGTCGTACGCGTTCGGTCCGGCGGAGGCGTATCGGTAGGGCTTGCCGACCTGGGACTTCGCGAACGAGAGGGCGATCGCTCCCTTGCTCGATCCGTCCGTCACCGGGTCGGTGGTGGAGGTGTCCATGGCCCCGTTCTCGGCCTTCTCGGCCGCGGCCTGCGCCTCCAGACGGGCCTTGGCCTCTTCCGCCGCGATCCGCTGACGCTCTTCCTCGGTCAGCTTGGCGAGGACGGTCTTGGACTCGGCGATCTTGCTGACGGAGTCCTGCCGGAGCTTCTCGAGCTCGGCCTCCTCCTTCTTCAACCGAGCCGTCTCGGTCTCCGTGGACCGCTCGAGCTGGGCCAGCTCGGCCTGCTCCTCCTGGTAGGCCTGCAGCGCCGAGTTCTGGTTCTCACTGACCTTCTCGACTGTCGAGATCTGACTGAGGAAGTCGTCCTCGTCGTCGCTCAACAGCAGCTTGGCCGCAGCATCGAGATGCCGGTTCTGGAACTGGGCCAGAGCCGCCTGGCCCGCCTGCTGTCGAAGCCGCTTGACCTTGGTGGTCTGTGCCTTGACATCGGCCTGCTTGAGCTTCAGCTTGGTCTTGCTCTCGGCCAGCCCCTGCTTGACGCCGACGTACTCCTGGTCGATCGCCGCGGCCTCGGTCTCGAGCTGAGCGACCTGTGCCTTGGCCTCGTCCACCGTCAGCGGCGGATCCGCCTGCGCCAGCTGAGGGGCAGCCACGAGGGTGCCGGTCAGAGCGAGTGCGGACAGACCGAGGGCGCAGTTGCGCACTAATCTGCGCAGACGTCCCCCGAATCGGACGGCCTCGGAACACCGTGAGGTCACTGCAACAGGTTAGGTCACGGAAAGATCACCGCCAAATCGTTCTGACATGTTCACAGCCTGCTCACAGCACGGTTCGGTCAGCCCGACTCCGTCCACTCCAAGGGGGTCTGGACCGCCCGCACCCGCCGGGCGCCAGGCACCAGGCGGAGTGGCGGAACCAGGCCTGCCCTGGCCAGCTCGGCCAGCGCCTGCTGCTCGTCGGCATCCAGGTCCACCCCGTGCCGGGGTGAGCCCAACAGCACCGTGACCACGCAGTCCGAACATGCCGGTCCTCGCGCCACACAGGTGTCGCAGTCCACGTGCACCGTGTCCATCCCAACCTCCCAGTTCCCGAGCTCTCAGCCTGGGAGCTCTGCGGTCGGCCGCCCCTCACGGACCGGCACGCAAGTCACTGTGGACGAGACCACTGACACAACTCCGTGGTCTGCGACCAGACTGGGCTCGTGCCCGCTGAAGCCCGCGATCCTGACGCGTACGCCCACGGCCATCACCCCTCGGTGCTGCGCTCCCACGGCTGGCGGACGGCGACGAACTCAGCCGGATACCTGCTTCCCCACCTGCGACCGGGTGACCGGCTGCTCGACGTCGGCATAGGCCCGGGCACGATCACCCTCGACTTCGCCCGCCGGCTCACCGGTGGCTGGGTGACCGGCATCGACAGCGCCGAGCCGGCCGTCGTCGCCACCGCGCAGCTCGCCGCGAGCGAGGGCGTCACCAACCTGACCGCCGAGACCGGCAACGTCTACGCCCTGACGTACGCCGACGACAGCTTCGATGTGGCCCACGCGCACCAGGTGCTGCAGCACCTGTCCGATCCGGTGGCCGCACTGGTGGAGATGAGGCGGGTCGTCCGACCCGGTGGCCTGGTCGCGGCACGCGATGCCGACTACGCCGCCATGACCTGGTATCCCGCGGATCTCCGGCTGGACCGCTGGCTGGATCTCTACCACCGGGTTGCCCGGGCGGTCGGCGGGGAGCCGGACGCGGCCCGACGGATGCGGCACTGGGCTCTTCAGGCCGGTTTCACCGAGGTGACCTGCACGGCCACCGCCTGGTGCTTCGCCGACGCCGACGACGTCGCCTGGTGGTCCCAGACCTGGGCTGAGCGCATGGTCAGCTCCGCGTTCGCCACCCAGGCCGTCGAAGCCGGGGCCGATCGCGCCGAACTCGAGGAGCTGTCCGCCGGCTTCCGTTGGTGGGGCGAGCAGCCAGACGCCTGGTTCGCCGTGCTGCACGGCGAGCTGTTAGCCGTCCAGCGCTAGTCGTCACTCGCTGCTCCGCTGCGCGCCGATTGGCTCTGTCTTCCCTCGTCGCTCGCAGACGATAAAGCGTTGTCTGCTCCCTCCTCAGTCCAGACCGAGCCGGGCGCTCCGCTGCGCGGTCGCTCGCGACGGGGTCGTCAACTCGCTCCGCTCCCGACGACAGTTGTGTCTGAGGGTCGCTCTAGTTTTCCCGGCATGACGTCGACGCTGGGTCGCGAGAACCTCCAGGACTCGTTCGAGGACCTCGGAACCCACTTGTCGGAGGTGACGTTCTGCGTCGTCGACCTCGAGACCACCGGCGGCGCGGAGACGGACGCGATCACTGAGTTCGGCGCCGTCAAGGTCCGCGGCGGTGAGGTGCTCGGCCGGTTCCAGACCCTGGTCAACCCGAAGAGCGGCATCCCGCCGCTGATCGCGGTGCTGACCGGGATCACGAACACGATGGTCGCCGACGCGCCGCCGCTGCGTCAGGTGCTGCCGGCCTTCCTCGCCTTTGCGGAGAACACGGTGATCGTGGCCCACAACGCACCGTTCGACACCGGCTTCCTGCGCCGGGCCTGCGAGGCGCTGGAGTACCCGTATCCCAAGTGGCCGGTCCTCGACACGGCGGCGCTGGCCCGAGCGATCCTGCTCCGCGACGAGGTGGCCAACTGCCGGCTGGCCACCCTCGCCCAGCACTTCCGCTCCGCGACCAGCCCCAACCACCGGGCGCTGACCGATGCCGAGGCGACGGTCGATGTGCTGCACGGGCTGATCGAGCGGGTGGGCAACCTCGGGGTGCACACCATCGAAGACCTGCGGGAGTTCACCCGACGGGTCTCGCCGCAACGCCGGGCCAAGCGGACCTGGGCCCACGACCTGCCCGAGCAGCCCGGCGTCTACCTGTTCGTGGCCGAGCACGACGACAGCCGCGAGGTGTTGTACGTAGGCACCTCCCGCAACATCCGACGCCGGGTGCGCACCTACTTCACCGCGGCCGAGAAGCGACCGCGGATGGAGGAGATGGTCCGGGTCGCGACCGGGGTGGAGGCCATCCCCTGTGCGACCCCGTTGCACGCTGAGGTGGTGGAGCTGCGACTGATCGCCAGCCACGCCCCGCGCTACAACCGCCGCTCGAAGTTCCCGGAACGCACTGTGTGGATCAAGATCACCGAGGAGGCGTATCCGCGACTCAGCGTCGTCCGCGAGGTCCGCGACGACGGCGCGACCTACTTCGGCCCCTTCCGCCGCCGCCAGTCGGCCGAGGAGGTCGTCCTCGCTATCTACGACGGTTTCCCCATCCGACAGTGCACCCAGCGCCTCAGTCCGCGCCGGTCGTCGCCGGCCTGCGTGCTGGCGGAGATGGATCGATGCACCGCCCCGTGCACCGGTGCGATCTCGGTGGACGGCTACGGCGACCTGGTCGAGCAGGTCCGCACCGCCCTCGCCTCCGACATCCGGCCCGCGGTGCACGGGCTGCGGCAGCGACTGCACCGACTGGTCGCCGATCAGCGGTTCGAGGAAGCGGCGACGCTGCGGTCACGGCTGGACGCCTTGATGCGGACCGGCGTGCGCTTCCACCGGGTGCGCAGCCTCGCCGCCTGTCCCGAGATCGTGGCCGCCCGGCGCAGCGGGGAGGACTGGGAGATCCACATCATCCGGTACGGGCGCCTGGCCGCCGCGGGGATGTCCCGCCCGGGCGATGTGCCACAGGCCGTGGCCCGCGCCGTCCACGCGACCGCGGAGACGGTGCTGCCGCCGGTCGGTCCGCTGCCGGCGGCCGGGATCGAGGAGACCGAGCGGATCGCCGCCTGGCTCGAGCAACCGGGGTCCCGGTTGATGGAGCTGCAGGGCGACTGGGCCTGGCCGCTGCACGCCACGCTCGACCAGCCCGGACTGATATCCGAGCTGGCTCTCCATCCCTGACCGCCACGCGCCTGGAGCGCACTACCTGCTGGTCTCCACCCGGCTGCGATGCGTCCCCAGCGGGTCACCTGTCAACGGCGTCTGACAGACGAAGATGCCTGACAGGCACACCCCTAGGATGTCGGCCATGGTGACCGCGATCGTCTTCGTCAAGGCCGACGTGGCTCGGATTCCCGAGATCGCCGAGGAGATCGCCGCTCTCGGCGGGGTCAGTGAGGTCTACTCGGTGACCGGCACGATCGACCTGATCGTGCTCGTCCGGGTCTCCAGCCACGAGCAGGTGGCCGAGGTGGTCGCCGATCGCCTGAACAAGGTCGTCGGCGTCCAGGCGACCGAGACTCACATCGCCTTCCGGGCGTACTCGAGCCACGACCTCGAGGCCGCGTTCTCTCTTGGCGGATAGAGACCGGTGAGCGCCCCCGCCCCAGACGCCCGGAGCGCCGCGCCGGAGCCGGGCCCGACCCAGGCACCCCGCACGCCGCCCCGGGCCTGGCTGATCACCTTTGCCGTGCTGGCGGTCGTGCTGGTGGTGTCCGCGATCGTGCTGCTGCTGGTGGTGCGCCCGCCGTCGTACGAGCCCGTGCCGATCCCCAGCGTCAGCCGCACCTGACCGGTACGGGCCGCTGGCCATTGGCTAGAGGGCGATCTTGGCCACGACCAACCCGAGACAGAGGGTGACCAGGGCCAGCATCCCGACCAGCTGGATGGTCATCCGGTTCTGCCGCGGCGCGTACGCGAGGATCGCTCCGGACAAGCCGCCGACCACGATGCCGCCGATCATGCTGACCCAGCCGAAGTTGGCGAAGCCGACCAGCACGGAGTAGAGCACCACCAGCACCAGCAGCCCGATGTCGGGGCGGACGTCTTCACCGGTCTTGGCCTTGCCGATGGTGTTGGCGGCCAGCAGACCGATGATGGCCGAAGCCGCCCCCACCGACCAGGCCCCCAGCGGCGCCACCAGGAAGAACAGGGTTGCCCCACCCAGACCGGACGCCAGGAAGAGCAGCACGAAGCGCCAGCTGCCCAGCTCCGACTCCAGGGCCCGGCCGACCAGCCACAGCACGAGCAGGTTCATCAGCACACCCAGCAGCTGGCCGGAGGTGAACGACGTCGTCACCAGCCGCCAGAACTGCCCGGCTTCGACGTACCCGCTGTTCATCGCCAGCAACGTCGTGGCCAGGCCGCGCGTGAGCAGGTCGAGCACCCAGACCAGCACCATGGCACCCATCACGACCTTGGTGGCCAGTCCGCCGCCCGGTCGGAGGGCGGCACCGAACCGGGTTCGCGCCTGCCGCACGCTGGTCCGACCCACCCCCACGCACCGCGGGCACTGGAAACCGACCGAAGCCTCCACCATGCACTCACCGCAGATCGGACGCCGGCACCGCTGACAGGTGATGCCGGTCATCCGCTCCGGATGCCGGTAGCAGCCGGTGAAGTTGGGGGCTGTGAAGCTCGGGCCGGGCTCACTCACTCACATCGTTCCTCAGGTTGTCGGACGCTCAGCTGGGCGAAGAGATCACTCGCTGATGTCGACGGACTCGATCACCACGGGCTCGACCGGCCGGTCCATCCGACCGGTCTTCACGTTCGCGATCTCGTCGACGACATCGCGACCGGCCTGATCGGCCACCTCACCGAAGATCGTGTGCTTCCGGTTCAGGTGCGGCGTCGGGCCGACGGTGATGAAGAACTGCGAGCCGTTGGTGCCGGGACCGGCGTTGGCCATCGCCAGCAGGTACGGCTTGGTGAACGCGAGCTCGGGATGGAACTCGTCGGCGAACTCGTAGCCGGGTCCGCCGGTGCCGGTGCCCAGCGGGCAGCCGCCCTGGATCATGAAACCGTCGATGACGCGGTGAAATGTCAGCCCGTCGTAGAACTTGCCGGTGGTCGGCGCGCCCGTCTCCGGGTCGGCGTATTCCTTGGTGCCGGAGGCGAGCCCGACGAAGTTGGCCACCGTCTTCGGAGCCTGATCGGGGAACAGGTTGATCGTGATGTCGCCGTGATTGGTGTGCAGAGTCGCCGTCGTGGCCACCGGTCGTCGTACCTTTCGTCAGTCTCCGCAGGGGTCGCGGAGATCGGAGCCATCCTGTCATGGGCGACCAAGGTGACCAGCCCCGAAGCGGCGCACAGGCTGGCGGTACGGTGGTCGGATCCGGCAGCCCATGATCGGAACCGGGATGAACTGCCGCACCCGACGATGGAGGAATGTGATGAGGAAGAAGAGGAGCCAAGCCGAGGTGGTGGCCGAGGACGTGGTGCCGGCGGCGCAGGACCTCGCTCATCTGGCTGCCGACATGATCGGCGCGGCCGCGGACAAGGTGAACCCGCTCGCCCACCAGGCCGCCGACGCTGTCGGTCCGTACGCGCAGCAGGCCAGGGAGAGGGTGAGCCCGTACGCGCAGCAGGCCAGGGAGAGGGTCAGCCCGTACGCCCAGCACGCCGCCGGTGTCGTCGGCGAGCGGGTCGGCCCGTACGCCCAGCAGGTGAGCGAGGCAGTCGGACCGTACGCGAAGACCGCGAAGCAGAAGAGTGCGAAAGCGGCCCAGGAGGCGGTGGAGAAGCTCGGTCCGGTGCTGGAGGACGCCCTGGACAAGGTGCCGCCGGCGGTCGAGGCGGCGAGGACCAGGATGGACGACGTCCTGCCGAAGCTGGCCGAGGCTCTTGCCGCGGCCGCCGCTGCCCCGGTGGTCGTCGAAGCCACCGAACGGGGGAAGGCTGCCCTCGTCGCTGCTCAGGACGAGTCCGCCGCACCGAAGAAGAAGGGGAAGTGGCTGAAGCGGCTGGCCATCGTCGTCGCCATCGGCGGGATCGCCGCCATCGTCGCCCGCAAGCTGCTCAGCAGCTCGGACGCGGACTGGCAGGCCGCTCGGCCGACGGCGCCGTATGTGCCGAAGCCCACGGCACCCGCCGGTCCGGCCAGCTCGCCGGCCAGCACCTGGTCTGCGGCCACGGACTCCACCACGGGACCGGTCAGCGCAAGCGCCCAGACCGCGGCTGAGCCGGACGAGGACGCTGGGGCGGTGGCGGGTGAGGGGAGCGAGACCGCCGCCGTCGCCGACAGCGACGTCACCGGCGAGCCAGAGGTTGAGCTGGGCTCGGAGAGCGGTGCGGACATCGCCCCCGAGGCCTTGGACACCGACCTGGACGGTGCCGACGAGGTCGGTGCCGACTCGGACGAGGACGGCGGCGATCTCCCGACCGCCGACGCCGAGACCGAGGGCGGCGAGTCCTCGGCGTCCGGCGACACCGAGGGCAGCGAGGACGACAACACCAAGTAGCCCGAGGAGACACCGCGGTCGTCGCAGACAGCACTGTCTGACCGCGCGACAACACCCGAGCAGAACCGACAACATCCGAGCAGCAGAACATCGGCTGCAGCGCTCACAGCAGCTCCTCCGCCGAGGCCTTCTCTTCACAGAGGCCCTGGCAAGGAGGAACTGTGACACAGGCGCTGCAGCCGATTCTGTATTCCTACGACTGCGGGCAGGAGGCGGTGTGGGTCGATGCCACCCCGTTCCGCGCCCACGTCGGACAGCTGCTGGCGACCGGGCTGACGGAGCCGGTGCTCGCCCGGCTGACCGGGGTCAGTGTCCGCGCCATCGAGCATCTCGCCCATGGTCGGCGGGGACGACCGGTGCGGCGGATCTGCGGCGACACGGCACGCCGGTTGCTGCGGATCACCACCCTGGAGGCCAAGGCGCTCCGCTTCCGACCGGTGCCGGTGCGCCCCGCTCGCTACCGCCTGCGCGCGATGGCCGAGGCCGGCTGGACCGAGCAGCGGCTGGCCGACGACATCGGCCTGTGCATCCGCGACGTCCAGCAGGTCGTCGGCCGGGGGTCGGCGACCTGCTCACAGCTGACCGCACTGAAGATCGCGGCTGCGTACGAGCAGTGGGAGACCGAGCAGGAGTTCCCGGGCCTGTATGCGGCCGTGGCCTGATCGGCGGCACCTGATGAACCCGGTGCTGGTGGTTGTGCTGGCCCTCGCCGCTGGACTGCTGTCAGGGCTGCTGACACCGATGGTGCTGCGCCGTCTCGCCGAGCCACCCACGGACGGTCCCGAGTCAGCTACCACGGAGCCCTCGACGGTGAAGATCCCCTACGCCCAGCTCGCCACCGCCAGGTTCGCCGCCGTGGTCGGTCTGCTCGCCGCCGCAACGGTGGGACTCTCGGCCGGGATGCTGCCGCTCCCAGTGCTGCCGGCCTGGGTGGTGTTGGGCACGGTCGGCCTGCTGCTCGCCGCGATCGACGCCCGGACCACCTGGCTGCCGCTGTCCTTGACCCGGGTGGCCTGGGTCGCGATGGCCGTGGCGCTGGTGCTCGGCAGCCTGCTCGGCGGCTGGTCTCTGGGCGCCCGAGGTGTCGGCGGGTTCTTGGTGGCGGGCGGCTTGTTCTGGCTGATCTGGCGGCTGACCGGCGGCGGCTTCGGCTTCGGGGACGTACGGTTCGCACCGCTGGTGGGCGCCGCGACCGCCGGCGTCTCCTGGACCCTGCTGGCGTGGGGGCTGGTGCTCGGGAGTCTGACCGGAGCTGTGGTCGGCCTGGTCCGGCTGACGACGCGCCGACGCGGAGCCTTCGCGTACGCGCCATCGATCCTGGCGGGCGGCTACCTGGCGACGGCGCTGGCCTGGTTGACGACGTAGAGGAGCGCCTGGCCGTACGCGTCGGCCACTTCCGGCTGCGGTGCGGTGTGATGGGCCCGCCCCGGACCGCTCAGCGTGACGACGTAGCCATCTGGGCCGGCGTCCAGGGACAGGAAATGGGCACCCAGCCGGTCTCGCAGCTGGTCCTCCCGCGGCAGCCAGACCACCTCACCGGCCTGCACGGAGTCCAGGGCCCATTCCACTGTGCCGTTGAAATGGAACCGGGCATCACCGTTGCGGGTGACGAGCTCCACCACCATGTCGCTGACCGTGAACACCGAGTCGCCGATCTCCGGACGTGGAATGAAGAACTGGTCACCGTTGCTCGGCTCCCACTCCAGGTACGGCTTCAGCTCGCGGGCCAGCTCCTTGTCGATCATCCGTCGAGCCTACGGCGCGCGCCAGAGAGGACAGCGCCTACGGCGAGCGCATTGGGCACAGGACATACGGCGAGCCCGTCGAGGAATCCGAGACGATCCTGACTGGCAACTAGTCTCGATCCGTGACCACGACGCCGCGACCGGGTTGGTATCTCGACCCAGCCGACGACGGCGGGCCCGGCTACCGCTGGTGGGACGGCAGCGCCTGGACCGATCACATCGCCGACCACGCCTACGCACCGTCTCCGGACGACACCGTGGTGAGCCCACCCCGGCGCCGGTCGCGGCTGGTGCGCGCGGTGACCTGGACGGTGGTGATCGCGCTGGTGCTGACCACCTCGGCCGGGGCGCTGCTGCTGCTCTGGTCGGGACCGCAGACCGCCAGCCGAACCGAGCCCGAGAGCGCCGCCCCAGTCGGCGGCCAGCTGGACGAGAAGGCCCGGCGTGCGACCATCAAAGCCGTCACGATGGACCTGCCGCCCAGCCCGTACAAGGTTTCTGGCGACGCCCACAAGGTTCCCGGCGTGCTGGATGTGGCCTTCGTCGCCGAGGCGAAGGTCCATCCACGCACCGACCAGCACTCGGGCTGGACGGCGATGATCTGCCTCGCCTCCGTCAACGACCAGCTGGCCGACGGCTTCGACCTCGAAGCCGACTCGGTCGCGACGCTGCGCACACTGGCCGGCAAGATCTACGGCAGCGGACCCACAGAGATCCGCAACGTGGACGTCGCCGAGCACGCGGTCGACGGGCACGGCGGGGTGCGGCTCACAGCCCAGGTGCACTATCAGATCGACGGGTTGCCCAGTCGGTACGACGACGTCACCGCCATCGTGGTCCGGCTCGACGACGGCTCCGTGGTGGTCGCGCTCAGCTCGGTCCCCGACGACGCCAGTGACGAGATCCGCGACCTCGCCGTGACGTCCCTGGACTCCTTGCGCGTCGACTGAGCGGCCACCGTCAAGAGGTGGCGGCGACCCACGCGGCGAGCTTGGCCTTGCCGGCGCCGCTGTCGATGGCGGAGCGGGCGCGCTCCAGGGCGGCCGCCAGCTGGCTCTCCAGATCATCGGCCCGCGGGCCGTCGTACGCCACCAGCGTGGCCGCTGCGTTCAGTGTCACGACGTCGCGGACCGGTCCGTGCCGGCCGTCCAGCAGGTCGCGGACGACGGCGGCGTTGATCGCCGGCGCACCGCCGACCAGGTCGGCGACCGCTGCCCGCGGGATGCCGAGGTCGGTCGGGTCCAGCTCCCGCTCGCTGACCTCGCCGTCGGAGTAGACCCAGACCGTCGAGGTGGTCGTGGTGGTCAGCTCGTCCAAGCCGTCACCGCCGTGCACCACCATCCCTTGGTGTCCCCGGCCGGCGAAGACCCCCGCCATCAGCGGCGCCATCCGGGCGTCGGCCACGCCGACCGCCTGGGCGATCGGTTGCGCCGGGTTCGCGAGCGGCCCGAGGATGTTGAAGGTCGTCGGGATGCCCAGCTCCCGCCGCCAGACCGCATGCCGCAGGGCGGGATGGTAGAGCGGCGCGAACAGGAAGCCGACGCCGACCTCGGCCACCACCTCGGACTGCCGCTCCGGCGGTACGTCCAGGGTGACCCCCAACTCCTCCAGCACGTCGGCGGCGCCGCAGGCCGAGGACGCCGCCCGGTTCCCGTGCTTGACCACGCGTGCGCCGGCCGCTGCGGCGACGATGGCCGCCATGGTGGAGATGTTCACCGTGTTGGCTCGGTCACCGCCCGAGCCAACCACGTCGACCGCCGGACCCGGCACCTCGATCGGAGTGGCGAAGTCGAGCATGGTGTCGGCGAGACCGGCGATCTCCGCCACCGTCTCGCCCTTGCAGCGCAGCGCGACCACGAACGCGGCCTGCTGGGCCGGCGTCGCCTCACCGCTGAGCAACCGCTCCATGGCCCAGGCCGCCGCTTCCTGGGACAGGTCCTGACCGGCCACCAGCGGCCCGAGGACCGAGCTCCAGGTGTGGTCCCCCGGATGGAGTGGTTCCGGCATCTCAGGCAGGACCGACGGGGACGACGTCGCTGCCCAGTTGTTCGATGCCCCGGTGCGGTTCCTCGTCCCGGCGCAGCAGAGCCGCGACAGCGTCGGGGAGCCGGAGCGGGTCGACCGGATGCGGCACCACCCCATCGGCCCGCGACCAGGTGGCCAGCCACGCGTCATCGCGGCGAGCGGTGAGCACCATGATCGGCGGGCAGGGGAAGACCTCGTCCTTGAGCTGTCGGCACAGGCCGATACCGCCGGGCACCGCCTCGCCGTCCAGGATGGCCAAGTCGATGCCACCTCGGTCCATCGCGGTCAGGACCGCAGGCTGGGTGGCCACCTCGAGCACGCGGATGGTCGGCAGGTCGGCGGCGACCTTGCGACCCAGGGTGAACCGGACGTTCTCGCGTACGGTGCGGTCCGAGGCGTACAGCAGGACCGTCAGCTCCGGCTCCGGTTCCGCCGCCGTCTCGGGCCCGCTCGGGCCGCGCTCGGCGTCCGGTGTCGTCTCGTTCTGCCGGACCTCATCGGTCATCGCGTCCTTGTCCTCCACCCGGTTTCTCTCCCTCGCCCGGAGCCCGCGCGGCCTCACCGGCGCCGGTCCGCTCTGCCTCGGATCGTAGCCGACTGGCTCCGCTCGCCGGCCGGGTCGCCGCCCGCTGGTCGCCGGGCGCATGCGGGCTCGCAGACATCGCCGCAGCTCGTTTGCGTGCCCTGGGGTGACCTTCCCGAGCCGTACCGACATAATGACCCCGTGGCTCTCCATACACACGAGATCAGCGGCTCGATGATCAAGCCGCACGGCGCGCTGCACCGCATCCCCCAATCGCGCCTGCGGGGGCATGAAGGCCGCCCCGACATGGTGGCTGTCGGTGTCATCGTGTGGCTGGCCTCGGAGCTGATGTTCTTCGCCGCACTGTTCGCCGCCTACTTCACCATCCGCAACGTGACCAACGGTCAGGCGGAGGCCGCCGGCACCGAGAGCCTGTGGTTCACCTCGACCGAGATGCTCAACATCCCGTTCGCGATCGTCAACACCACCGTCCTGGTGGCCAGCTCCTTCACCTGCCAGATGGGTGTGTTCGCCGCGGAGAAGGGTCAGGTCAAGAGGACCGGATCGCTGGCGGCGGTCAAGGGCTGGGGCCTCCGGGAGTGGTACATCCTGACGTTCCTGATGGGCGCGTTCTTCATCGGCGGCCAGGTTTACGAGTACGCGGAGCTGTACTCCGAGGGTGCCACCATCTCGGCGAACGTCTACTGGTCGGCCTTCTTCCTGGCCACCGGCTTCCACGGCCTGCACGTGACCGGCGGGTTGGTGGCCTTCGTGCTGCTGCTGGGCCGGACCTATCTGGCACGCACCTTCACCCACGAACAGGCGGTCAGCGCGGTCGTGGTCTCGTACTACTGGCACTTCGTCGACGTCGTCTGGATCGCCCTGTTCGGCGTGATCTACCTGCTTCGTTGACCGGCGGCGCATCCGCGCCGGACAGCACAACTGAATGACCACATGGGCAGTCCTTCACCCGAACACCGTCCATCGGCTCACCGCCACCAACTGAATACGGCCACTCGAAGACGCTCCAACCGCACAAACCGAGAGGGACCCCCACGTGCGATTCCTGACCGCAAGACGACGTCACCCGGCAGCCAAGGCGCTGCTCCTGGTGTTCGCCCTGCTCGTCATGGGCGCCCTGTACTCGGCACTCGCCCCGAGCTCCAAGTCGGCCGCCGACACGGGCACCAGCCAGCAGGTGGCCGAGGGCAAGAAGCTGTTCGCGGTGTCCTGTGCGTCGTGCCACGGGATGAACGGTGAGGGTCAGGTGAGCGGCAGCATCCAGGGTCCGCCGCTGACCGGTGTCGGTGCAGCAGCGGTCGAGTTCCAGGTCGCGACGGGCCGGATGCCGATGGCCCACCCCGGCGCCCAGGCGGCGGAGAAGCCGAGCGAGTTCTCCGAGGACGAGGTGCTGGCGCTGGCGGCGTACGTGGCGAGCCTCGGCCCCGGCCCCGCGATCCCGGAACCCGAGCAGTACGACCCGGCCGGTCTCAGCGAGGAGGAGATCGCCCGCGGCGGTGAGCTGTTCCGGACCAACTGCTCGGCCTGCCACAACTTCGAGGGCGCCGGCGGCGCCTTGCCGAACGGCAAATACGCCCCGTCGCTGATCGGCGTCAGCAACCTGCACCTGTACGAGGCGATGGTGACCGGTCCCCAGCAGATGCCGGTGTTCTCCAACGGCGTGCTCACCATCGACGACAAGCGCGCCATCATCGGCTACCTGAACGAGCTGCACGAGCAGCCAAACCGCGGCGGTCTGGCCCTCGGAGGTCTCGGCCCGGTGGCCGAGGGCCTGTGGGCCTGGGTCGTCGGCATCGGGGTCCTGATCCTGTTCGCGATCTGGATCGCAGCGAAGGGAGTGAAGGCGCGATGACCGATCTGGAGCACCGCGGCGCCGGACCCGGGGGGCACGGCGAGCTCGCCACCACCGACGACCCCCGATACCCGGTACCGGATCCTGGTGATCCGGAGCACCTGCCCAGGCTCACCGATGTCGACGAGGCGGCCGCCGACCGGGCCACCCGCCAAGTGGCCATCATGTTCGGGCTGGTTCCGATCCTGGCCCTGATCTTCGTCGTCACCTACTTCGCGGTTCCGAAGGACGACTACATCGACTTCGGGCCGATGCACACCAACACGCAGAACCTGGTGTTCGGCCTCACCCTCGGCCTCGCGCTGCTGCTGATCGGCCTCGGCGCGATCCAGTGGGCCCGGCAGCTGATGGACGACGAGGAGAAGATCGAGTACCGGCACGGTGCGGTCTCCGACGAGGAGGACCGCAGGTACGTCCTCGACGAGCTGGACAAAGGCATCGCGGAGTCCAAGGTCACCCGCCGCAAGGTGCTGGGTCGCAGCCTGCTCGGCGCGCTCGGGCTGGTGGCGCTGCCGGGGGTCGTGCTGCTGGCCGACCTCGGGCCGTGGCCGACACGGAAGTGGATCTCGGGCACGATCGCGACGACGATCTGGGAAGAGGGCATCCGGCTGGTCAACGACGTCACCTACGTGCCGATCAGGGCCGAGCAGGTCCAGATCGGCCAGCTGATCAACGCTCAGCCGGAGAACCTGCAGGAGTATCACGGGACGGAGTTCCTGCAGGAGAAGGCCAAGGCCTCCATCATCGTCGTCCGGATGAACCCGAACACCATCAAGATCCCCGACTCGCGCAAGGACTGGCACGTCGGCGGCATCCTGTGCTACTCGAAGATCTGCACGCACGTGGGCTGCCCGATCAGCCTGTGGGAGCAGCAGACCCATCACCTGCTCTGCCCGTGTCATCAGTCGACCTTCGACCTGGGTGACTCCGGCGTCGTGGTCTTCGGACCTGCCGCTCGGTCTCTCCCTCAGCTGCCGATCACGGTCGACGCCGAGGGGTACCTGGTCGCGCGGGACGGCTTCAGCGTTCCGACCGGGCCGAGCTACTTCGAGCGGGATTCCCGCAACGACTTCCAAGAGGGTGACAACTGATGGCGAAGCCCGCACCCACCACCTCCGATGGGCGCTCGGTCGCGGCCGAGACACCGCCCAAGCAGCTCGGTCCGGTCTTCAAGGCCGCCGCCGGTCCCGCCGTCTGGGCCGATGAGCGGATCGGTGTGGCCAAGCTCAGCCGGCCGTTCATCCGCAAGGTGTTCCCCGACCACTGGTCCTTCCTGCTGGGTGAGATCGCGCTCTACTCGTTCATCATCCTGCTGCTCACCGGCGTCTTCCTGACCCTGTGGTTCAAGCCGTCGATGGCCGAGATCGAGTACGAGGGCACCTACCAGCTGCTTCGCGGCCTGCAGATGTCGGAAGCGTTCGAGTCGACGCTGGCGATCTCCTTCGACATCCGTGGCGGTCTGCTGATCCGGCAGATGCACCACTGGGCGGCCATGCTGTTTCTCGCCGCGATGCTCGCGCACAGCCTGCGGATCTTCTTCACCGGCGCGTTCCGCAAGCCGCGGGAGGTCAACTGGCTGATCGGTGTCGGCCTGCTGAGCATCGGCCTGGTCGAGGGCTTCGCCGGCTACTCGCTGCCGGACGACCTGCTGTCCGGCACCGGGCTGCGGTTCGTGGACGGTCTGATCCGCTCGATCCCGATCATCGGCACCTGGGCGGAGATGTTCATGTTCGGCGGGGAGTTCCCCGGCTCGCTGATCGTGGCTCGGCTCTACATGGCCCACATCCTGCTCATCCCGGCGGTGCTGCTCGGGCTGATCGCCGCCCACCTGGCGCTGGTCGTCTACCACAAGCACACCCAGTACCCGGGTCCCGGTCGCAACGAGGGCAACGTCGTCGGCTACCCGGTGTTCCCGGTCTACATGGCCAAGGCCGGCGGCTTCTTCTTCATCGTCTTCGGTGTGATCACCCTGATGGGTGGTCTGATGCAGATCAACCCGCTGTGGACGTACGGTCCGTACAACCCGGCCCAGGTGACCGCGGGCTCGCAGCCGGACTGGTACATGGGCTTCGTCGAGGGCGCGATCCGGATCATGCCGAACTGGGAGACCAACCTCGCCAACACCACCTGGTCGTGGAACGTCGCGATCCCGGGATTCGGCCTGATGGGCGCGATGTTCGGACTGATGGCGGTCTACCCGTTCATCGAGCGCTGGGTGACCGGCGACAACACCGAGCACCACGTCCTCGAACGACCACGCAACAACCCGACCCGGACGGCGTTCGGTGTGGCGGCGATGACCTGCTACGGACTGTTCTGGATCGGCGGCGGCAACGACCTGGTCGCCACCCAGTTCCATGTCTCGCTGAACTCGGTGACGTACTTCCTCCGGGTGATGGTCTTCGTCGGGCCGGTGATCGCCTTCATCGTCACCAAGCGGATCTGCATCGGGCTACAGCGGTCCGACGAGGAGCGTCTGCTGCACGGCGCCGAGAGCGCCATCATCGTGCGCGATCCGTCGGGCAGCTACTCCGAGGCGCACGTGCCGATCGGCCAGGAAGAGGCGTACTCCCTCACCCAGCACAAGGAGATGCTCCCGCTGGCGCCGCTCACCGAGCAGGGGGATCTCACCGACAGGAAGTTCAAGGCCGAGCAGCGGCGGCGTAAAGCCACCCGGTTCTACTTCCTCGACGCGCTCCGCAAGCCGACCCGGGCCGAGCTGGAAGCGGCCGCGCACCACCATGACGACCACGGCGACGGTGATGGTCACGATGGGGACGGTCACGGCGGCAACGGGCACGGCAACGGCCACGGGACCAAGGAGATCGGCGCCGGCACCGGCGCCCGGCGCGCCCAGGAGTGACCCTGGCCGATGGAATGCGAATCCTGAACCGACGCCTCTCCCCTCTGGGGTGGGGCGTCGGTGCGTTTGTCGGAGCGGGAACGTGCGGGAGAGGTGTGGGTTTGGTCACCCCGCTCCCGACCTGGTAACGATCCGCCGATCTGCCGCGTTGCGCAGGGTGGACAGTGGCGTCCCCATCCTGCCCAGCCGAGGGACCAGCGAGCCTCTCGGGCAGGCACCAGCGCCCCGACCCGACCCGTCAGGACTCCCCGTTCGACCATGACTGAAACCACGACCTTGAACCGCGATACGCCCACCGACAACCGCGACCACAAGCCAGCCGAGCCGAAGCGACTGCTCGACCTGTCGGCGACCCAGCTCGTCGGCGGCGCCCTGGCGGCGATGACCTCGGCAGTCGTCGGCGCCCAGCTCGGCCTGGCCGGGACGATCCTCGGTGCCGCCCTCGGCTCGATCATCGCCGGCGTCGCCGGCACGCTCTACACCGTGTCGCTGAAGCGCACCAAGGACAGAATCGCCTCGGCCTTCGTCGGCCGCGTCGGCGACACCAAGGTGGAGCTGACCACCCTCTCCGAGGACGCCGCACGTGCGCTGAGCTTGTCGAAGCGCCCTGCGACGGGCTCAGGACGCGGAGGGACCGAGGACACCGTCGAGGTCGGTGGCTGGGACTGGGACGCGAGCGCGACCCAGCCGGCGGCCGCCGCTCCCCCGTCCCCCCAGCCGGTAGCCACCGCCGCCTCGGTCGACGTGTCGGGCAAGCCCGCCGTACGACTTCCCTGGAAGCCCATCCTGGTCAGCACGGCCGCCGTCTTCCTGTTGGCCATCGCCGGTATCACCGGGTTCGAGCTGGTCAGCGGTCAGGCCATCTCCGGGGGTGAGGGGACCACCGTCACCCAGGTCGGCGACGGTGGCTCAGACCGTTCCGACGCTCCGACCGATCCCTCGAGCACACCGACAGCGGAGACCAGCACCGAGCCGTCGAGCGAGCCGAGCGCCAGCTCGGAGCCGTCGTCGTCGGCGACGACCGAGCCGTCCGCCGAGGCCAGCCAGGACACGGAGCCGAGTGCGAGCGCCGAGCCGTCGGTCAGTAGCGAGCCGAGTTCGAGCAGCACACCGAGCACCGGCTCCGACGACGAGGGCGTCGCACCGTCCGACGACCAGGTCGGCGCAGACGGCTGAGTTCGCCACGACGCTGGAATCACCAGCAGGCCCGCTGATGCGCTCCGCAGCTCACCTCACGCACGTCAGATCTGACGTGCGTGAGTGCTGCGAGGAGTGCGTCAGCGGGCCTTGTCGATTGTCGGACAAGCCAGCGGGGAATCGGCGAGGCTGCTGCCGAGGAACCGGGTGATCGTGCTGCCTTCGTCCAGGAGCGCGTACGTGGCCACGTCCGAGCGCCCCGAGAAGGAGGTCCGGCACCCTGAACGAGGCTCGGCCGGTGTCGGAGCGACCTCTCGCGGCGTGCCCAGCACGAGCAGCGAGTCCAGCACCCGTACGCCGGCCAGTATCCCGGGCCGACCGCGGGTGCGCGGGTCGAGGATCAGCCGTTCTCGACAGAACTCCTCGCCTGAACGTCGCAGCAGCGCGCTCGTGTCGAGCCGGCCGCCCACCTCGCCCGCCCGGCCCAGCACCACGGTCTCACGCAACCAGGCGGAGGCGCCCTCGGCCAGGTCGACGGTGAGCGACCGGGTGACGTCGGCGCCGTCGCTGACCACCAACGGCGCGCCGGCGTAGCTCAGCCGGGCACCGAGACCCAACCGGACGGTCGTCTGCCAGTGGGCCGATCTCCCCCGTCCGTGGTAGGCCACCGTGGCCGCGATGTCGGTGAGCTCCAGCACGGCGCCCGGCCCGACCTCCACTTCCACGCCGACCTGGTCGCCGCCGAGCAGCAGCGCGGTCTGACCCAGCAGGGCGACACGGGCCCGGTCCGTGGATCCGTGCAGCCGCTGGGCGCGCAGCAGCCCCGCCGTGGTCCGCACCTGGTGTCGACCGTCACGAACCTCGACGCTGACCCTGGTCGTGGTCGTGGTCGCCGTCGCTTGCCCACCACGGTCAGTGAACGTGGGCCACCTCCCCGTCGGCGTGGCTGTGCAGTGCCCCGTCGGCGTGAACGTGCGGGGCCATCGGACCCGGATCCCGCGGACGGAGGGTCCCCGCCCGGAACGAGGCCAGGGTGTCGAGCACCCACTGCCGGATGCGGGCCACAGAGTCGGGGTCGGTCCGGGACAGCGCGATCACCGTACGTCCGTCACGCGCGCTCTCGGCATCGGTCACCATCTGCGCCACGTCCACCCCGACGTAGGGCGCCAGGTCGGTCTTGTTCACGATCAGCACGTCCGCGCCGGCGATGCCGGGCCCGCCCTTGCGGGCCACATCTCCCCCGCCGGCCACGTCCAGGACGAAGAACTGCGCGTCCACCAGCGCCGGTGAGAAGGTTGCGGTCAGGTTGTCGCCACCGGACTCGACCAGCACCACGTCGACAGGATCGAAGTCGTGCTCGAGGTCCTCCACGGCGAGCAGGTTCTGGCTGACGTCGTCGCGGATCGCCGTGTGGGGACAGGCGCCGGTCTCCACCGCCCGGATTCGATCCGGGGCCAGCACCCCGGCCGAGCGTAGGAAGCGGGCGTCCTCGTCGGTGTAGATGTCGTTGGTGATCACGCCCAGGCTCAGCTCGGCGCCGAGCTCGCGGCACAGCAGGGCGATCAGCGAACTCTTGCCGGTGCCGACGGGACCGGCCACGCCCAGGCGGAGAGCCCGCTGGACAGCCGCAGTTGGGTCAGGCACGGAACAACCGCCTCTCGGTTCGGGTGTGCAGTTCGGCCCACTGCTCGATCTGCGGGGCAGCGTACGCAGGAATGTCGTCGAGGTCGCGGCAGTCGATGACGCGGTCGACGAGCGCCTCGACCTCGGGCGCGGTGGCGATCGACCAGGCGACCGCCTCGGCGGGGTCGAACGGCCGCAGCTTCAGGGTGGCCGCGATCACCGTCTGCACGTCCTCGAACCCGATCAGTCGGGCCGTCTGCTCGGCGTCCAGACCGGCCTCGGCGGCGGTCGCGCCGACCGCGACGGCACGACACCACGGAATCCGGTGGGCCGTCAGGACCCGCAGCGCCGGCCAGGCCGACGCGGCGAGACGGAGGTAGCTCCGACCCAGCAGGTCGGCGGCATCGCGCAGCGCCCGAGACGCGGTCCGGACCCGCCACGCGCGGTCGATGCGGGTCATCGCCTCGGCCGTCGGAGTGTCGGACCAGTGGTGCCGTGCGACCGCGGCGGTCGCCGCCTCGACCTCGGTGACGGTGGTCAGTCGTACGCGCAGGTACGCCGGCACGTCGGCCAGTGCCACACCGTGGTTCAGTGCCGGCTCCACCCCAGCGGACTGGGTGTGCGCCCCCGTCGGCAGCCGACCATCGGCGAGCAACAGACTCAGATACGCCGAGTTGTCAGATCCTGTGGTCGCCCGGGCGACCACGGAATCTGACAACTCGGTCATCGTGAGGCCGCCGCTCAGAACAGCTTGTAGAGCTGGGCCAGCGGGAGCTCGGTCGCCGGCGCCGGGATGATCAGATCGCCGTCGACGGTGATGGCGTGGGTCTCCGGATCGATCCGGATCGCCGGCAGGGCGTCGTTGTTGATCATGTCCGCCTTGCCGACCGCGCGGGTGGGCTTGATCGCCACGAGGTCTCTGATCAGCCCCAGCTCGTCGGCCAGTCCCGCCGCGAGCGCGGCCGGAGCGACGTACGACTGCGACAGGTACGGAGCGCCCGGTCCGTACAGCGCCGGCCGCATCAGCACCGGCTGCGGTGTCGGGATGGAGGCGTTCGGGTCACCGAGCGCGCCGACGACGATACCGCCGCCCTTGATCACCACGCTCGGGCTGACCCCGAAGAACCTCGGATCCCACAGCACCAGGTCGGCCAGCTTGCCGACCTCCACCGAGCCGATCTCGTGATCGACGCCGTGGCTGATCGCCGGGTTGATCGTGTACTTCGCCACATAGCGCCGGGCCCGGAAGTTGTCCGCCGGCAGACCGCCGGACAGCGCGCCACGGACCTGCTTCATCCGGTGGGCGACCTGCCAGGTCCGGGTGATCACCTCACCGATCCGACCCATCGCCTGCGCGTCGGAGGAGGTGATCGAGATCGCGCCCAGGTCGTGCAGATGATCTTCGGCGGCGATGGTGGTGGCCCGGATGCGGGACTCGGCGAAGGCCAGGTCCTCGGCGACGGCCGGGTTGAGGTGGTGACAGACCATCAGCATGTCGAGGTGCTCGGCCACGGTGTTGACGGTGTGCGGCAGCGTCGGGTTGGTCGACCCGGGTAGCACGTTCGGCAGCCCGGCGATGGTGAGGATGTCCGGCGCGTGCCCGCCACCCGCGCCCTCGACGTGGAACGCCGAGATGCTGCGGTTCTTGAAGGCCTCGATGGTGCTGGCCACGAACCCGGCCTCGTTCAGCGAGTCCGAGTGCAGCGCGACCTGAAGGCCCCACCGCTCGGCCCCGGTCAGCGCGGCATCCACGGCGGCCGGTGTGGAGCCCCAGTCCTCGTGGATCTTGTACCCCCCGGCACCGGCCAGCGCCTGCTCCTCGAACGCGGCCTCGGACACCGTGTTGCCCTTGCCCAGGATCAACAGGTTGACCGGGAACGCGTCCAGCGAGCGATGGAGCTGCTTGAGGTGCCAGGCGCCCGGGGTCACGGTGGTGGCCTTCGAGCCCTCCGACGGGCCGGTGCCGCCACCACCGAGCGTGGTCAGGCCGGCGGCGAGGGCCTCGGTGATCTGTGACGGTGACAGGAAGTGCACGTGCGAGTCGAAGCCACCGGCGGTCAGGATCTTGCCCTCGCCGGAGATCACGTCGGTGCCCGGGCCGATCACCAGGGCCGGGTCGACCCCGTCGGCGATGTCGGGATTGCCGGAGCGACCGATCCCCACGATCCGGCCACCGGAGATGCCGACGTCGGCTCGGACGATGCCCCAGTGGTCGAGAATGTTCGCGTTGGTGATCACGGTGTCCAGCGCGCCCTCAGCCGAGGACGCCAACGACTGGTTCATCGACTCGCGGATGGACTTGCCGCCGCCGAAGACCGACTCCTCGCCACCGAAGGTCAGGTCCTGCTCGATCTCGATCCACAGGTCGGTGTCCCCGAGTCGGAGCTGGTCGCCGGCCGTCGGCCCGTACAGGGCGGCATAGTCTTCGCGGCTGATCTTGGTCATGACGGGTCTCCCATCTCCGTACGGATCTGGAGACCCGGCACCCGACGGCGGCCGCGCAGGGCGACGATGCCCACGGTCCGGGACACACCGGGCTCGAACCGGACCGAGGTGCCGGCCGGGATGTCGAGCCGGAACCCCTGCGCGGCGGCCCGGTCGAACTCCAGGCCGCCGTTCACGTCGGGCAGGTGGATGTGCGACCCGATCTGGATCGGCCGGTCGGCGACGTTGATGAAGGTCAGCTCACCGCGCTCGTCCGGTCCCCGGTCGGCGTTCAGCTCGAGCTCGCCGTGAGCCACCCTGATCGCGCCGGGTCCGCTGCTGGAGGTGCCACTCACGAAAGACGTCCCTTCACTGGATCGGCTCGTGCAGCGTGACGAGCTTGCGCCCGTCGGGAAAGGTCGCCTCGACCTGGACGTCGGTGATCATCTCGGCGACGCCGTCCATCACCTGGTCGCGGGTCAGCACCTCGCGGCCGGACTGCATCAGCTCCTCGACGCCGAGGCCGTCGCGGGCGCGCTCGATCACCCAGGTGCTGAGCAGAGCGACCGACTCCGGGTAGTTGAGCCGAACACCCCGCGACAGCCGGTCCCGAGCGATCATCCCGGCGACGGCCATCAACAGCTTCTCGGCATCAGAGGGAGCCAGGTTCATCAGGTCTCCTTGGACGACTGGTCGGGCGCCCCTCGGTGATGAGGCGCAGTCTCTCGGCCGCCACGCTAGCCGCCGATTGTTTCGTCCGCGTTGCGCCCCGCCCCGAGCTCTCGCCGCCAGGCACGACGGGCCCCAGGGCTCCGGCTCGGTGTGATCGGATGGGACGGTGCCGGACCGAGGAGGAAGATCACCGATGGATCTCGACGAGACGGCGGAACGGCTGGTGGCCTGGGCTGCCGGGCGTGACGACGTGCAGGCCGTGATCCTGACCAGCACCCGCGCGATCCCCGGTGCGACGCTCGATGCTTACTCCGACTACGACATCATCCTGGTCGTCGAGGACGTGCTGGCGATGGAGGCGGACCGCGGCTGGCTGTCCGATTTCGGCGACGTCCTGATCAGCTACTGGGATCCGGTCGAGGTGCGGGAAGAGACCGGAGCCGTCGGGGTCGGCAACATCACCAACTACCTCGACGGCCTGAAGATCGACTTCAGTCTCTGGTCCCGGCAGCGGTACGCCGACGTGACCTCGGGAGCGGAGCCGGACCCCGAGCTCGACGCCGGCTACCGGGTGCTGGTGGACAAGGTCGGGCTGACCGAGGCGCTGCCGCCGCCGGCGTACCGGTCCTACATCCCGCAGCGACCCGACGAGGCGACCTATCTGCGCCTGATCACCGACTTCCTGATCGGTGTCCCGTACGTCGCCAAGGGTCTGCTCCGAGACGAGCTGCTGCCGATGAAGTGGGTGCTCGACTTCGACATGCGGTTCAACTACCTGCTGCCGATGCTCGAGTGGCGGGTCGAGTGCGACCACGACTGGTCGCTCAAGACCGGCAACCTGGGGAAGGGCCTCCGCAGGCACCTGCCCGCCGACACCTGGACCGAGCTCGTCGAGACGTTCACCGGTCCGGACCCGGAGTCGAACTGGACGGCGCTGTTCGCGATGGTCGACCTGTTCGGCCGGGTGGCCGAGGAGGTCGGTCGAGCCCTGGGACATCGTTACCCCGCGGATCTCGTCCAGAACGTGGCCGAGCACGCGCGCCGAATGCGGCAGGGAGTGTTCGACACCGACGAAAAACCGGCGAGCTGACCCAGCAGGTACGAGTACGCTTTCCCACGGTTGCGAGGCCGTGATGGGGCGATCACCCCGGAGCCGGTGGAAGAACGGCGCGTTTCGGCGTGCTCACTAGAACCACCTGCGACCGACCAGAGCGGGCGTCCAGTCGCGGACGCCAAGGAGGGTGGTACCGCGGACCCGGTCGGATGACCGTGTTCGTCCCTTCGACTGCGTGACGCTTGAGGGACCACCGCCATGACACACCAGCAACGACAGCCAGAGCGGACCAGCTCCACCCCGTCCGACAGCATCCGCGCGGGCCGGCGTTACCGCACGGTGCCGGCCAAGATCGACCTGGTGGCCATGGAGCACGAGATCATCCGCCGCTGGCAGGACGAGGGCACCTTCGAACGCACGCTGGCCGCCTCGGCGGACCGCCCACGGTGGACGTTCTACGAGGGCCCTCCGACTGCGAACGGGATGCCGGGCACGCACCACATCGAGGCGCGGGTGTTCAAGGACGTGTTCCCTCGGTTCCGGACGATGCAGGGCTACCACGTCGAGCGCAAGGGCGGCTGGGACTGCCACGGCCTGCCGGTCGAGATCGCCGTGGAGAAGGAGCTCGGGATCAACGGCAAGACCGAGATCGAGGCGTACGGCGTGGAGGCGTTCAACGCCCGGTGCCGCGAGTCGGTGCTCCGACACGTCGACGCCTTCAGCGAGCTCACCACCCGGATGGGCTACTGGGTCGACACCGACCACCCGTACCGGACGATGGACCGCACCTTCATCGAGTCGGAGTGGTGGGCCCTGAAGCAGATCTTCGCCGCTGGGTTGCTGGTCGAGGATTACCGGGTCACACCGTACTGCGCGCGCTGCGGCACCGGTCTGAGTGACCACGAGCTCGCCCAGGGGTACGAGACGATCACCGATCCCTCGGTCTACGTCCGGTTCCCGCTGACCACCGGCCCGCTGGTCGAGCGCTTCGGCGAGGTGGCGCTGCTGATCTGGACGACCACCCCGTGGACGCTGGTGTCCAACACCGCGGCCGCCGTGAACCCGGCCGTCGGCTATGTCGTGGCCCGGACCGCCGCCGGCGAGCTGCTGGTCGTGGCTGCGGCGCGGCGGGAGCAGGTGCTCGGCGCCGACAGCGAGGTGCTTGCCGAGCTGCGCGGCGAGGACCTGGTCGGGTCGGCGTACCGGCGTCCGTTCGACTGGGTTGCGTTCCCGGCGACCGATGCTCTGGTGCACACGGTGCTGGCGGCCGACTTCGTCACGACCGAGGACGGCACCGGCATCGTGCACGAGGCGCCGGCGTTCGGCGCCGAGGACTTCGCGCTTTGCCGTGCCGCCGGACTGCCGATCGTCAACCCGGTCGGGACGAACGGTCAGTTCGACGCCGACGTGCCGCTGGTCGGCGGAGTGCTCGTCAAGACCTCCGACGAGGCACTGGTCGCCGAGCTGGCCGAGCAAGGACTGCTGTTCGCCCGCCAGGACTACGCCCACTCCTACCCGCACTGCTGGCGCTGCCACACGCCGCTGATCTACTACGCCCTGCCCTCCTGGTACATCCGCACCACCCAGGTCAAGGACGCCTTGCTACGTGAGAACGAGGCCACGGTCTGGCACCCGGAGACGATCAAACACGGGCGGTACGGCGACTGGCTGGACCGCAACGTCGACTGGGCGTTGTCCCGCAGCCGCTACTGGGGCACCCCACTGCCGATCTGGCGCAACGACGCCGACCCGACCCGGATGATCTGCGTCGAGTCGTTGGCCGAGCTGTCCACGCTGACCGGGCGCGACCTGTCCGAGCTGGATCCGCACCGGCCCTTCATCGACGACGTGACTTTCCGGCTCGACGGCGAGGACGGCACCTACCGCCGGGTGCCCGAGGTGATCGACGCCTGGTTCGACTCAGGCTCGATGCCCTTTGCCCAGTGGGGTTTCCCGCACACAGCGGGCTCGAAGGAGAGATTCGAGGAGTCGTTCCCGGCCGATTTCATCTGCGAGGGCATCGACCAGACCCGTGGCTGGTTCTACTCGCTGATGGCGGTCAACACCGTGGTGTTCGACGTCAACGCGTACCGCAACGTCGTCTGCCTCGGGCTCATCCTGGCCGAGGACGGCCGGAAGATGAGCAAGCACTTGGGCAACACCCTGGAACCCATCGCTCTGTTGGACACCCACGGCGCCGACGCGGTGCGCTGGTTCATGGCCGCCGGTGGATCGCCCTGGGCGTCGCGCCGGGTCGGGCGCCAGACCATCGGCGAGACGGTCCGGAAGGTGCTGCTGACCTACTGGAACGCGGTGTCGTTCCAGGCCTTGTACGCCGAGGCGAACCGCTGGTCGCCGACCGGTGACCGGCCGCAGGTCGCGGACCGGCCGGTGCTGGACCGGTGGCTGATCTCGCAGACCCAGGCGCTGATCACCGAGGTCACCCAATCGCTGGAGGACTTCGACACGCTGCGGGCCGGCACGGCGCTGAGCGAGTTCGTCGACACCCTGTCGAACTGGTACGTCCGACGCTCCCGCCGGCGCTTCTGGGCCGGCGAGCCGAGCGCGCTGTGGACGCTGCACGAGACGCTGGAGGTGCTGACCCGGCTGATGGCGCCGCTCGCGCCTTTCCTCACCGAACGGGTCTGGTCCGATCTGTTCGTCGCCTCCGGCACTGCCGACGTCGACTCGGTGCACATGACGGGGTGGCCGGTGGCCGACGACGCTCTCGTGGATCGCGAGTTGACCGAGCAGATGGCGGTCACCCAGCGGCTGGTCGAGCTGGGCCGGGCCGCGCGCGCTGAGGCGAAGACGCGGGTCCGGCAGCCGCTGCGCCGGATCCTGATCCCGACCGCGCTGCATGCTCGGCTCACCGACGAGCTCTGCGACCAGATCGCCGCGGAGCTGAACGTGCTCAGCGTCGAGCCGTTCGCCGGGGCCGGCGAGCTCGTCGACCACAGCGCGAAGGGCAACTTCCGTGCCCTCGGCAAGCGGTTCGGCACGCAGACCCCGGCCGTCGCCCAGGCGGTCGCCGACGCTGACGCTACCGCCCTGGCCGCCGCGCTCACCGACGGTGGGTCGTTCGCGCTGACCGTGGTCGGGTTCGACGAGCCGGTGCGGGTGACCGCCGACGAGGTGCTGCTCAGCGAACGACCCCGAGCGGGCTGGTCGGTGATCAACGAGCACGGTGAGACGGTGGCCCTCGACCTGACCCTGACCCCGGAACTGGTGCGCTCCGGCCTCGTCCGCGACGTCGTCCGGGTGATCCAGGAGACCCGCAAGGAGATGGGTCTCGCAGTGTCCGACCGGATCACCGTGAGCTGGTCGGCGACCTCGGAGCTTGCGGCCGCGCTGCGCGAGAACGCGGGCACGGTGGCCGAGGAGGTGCTGGCGGTCTCGCTCACCGAGGCCGAGCCGGCAGCGGAATGGCGGCGGGACCAGGAGTTGGGCCTGGCCTTCGGGATCCGTCGATCTGATGGTGCCCAGTCGGGAGCCGAGGGATCTCGATCGCATGGCTGACGCCGTCCGCCGCGCCCGCTACGCCGTGGGCGCGACCTTCGCGATCAACGGCTTGACCTTCGCCAGCCTGGTGCCCCGCTATCCCGAGCTCGTGGCCCAGCTCGGTCTGACCAACGCCTCCTTCGGCGCGGCTGTGGCCGCCTGGCCGCTGGGTGCGTTGCTCTCGGGTCTGCTGGCCGGGGTCGCGGTCACGAGGTGGACCTCGCGACGGGTGATCATCGGCGCGTCGCTGGCCATGCTGGTGCTGATCGCCGCGGTCGGGTGGGTGTCGACCTGGCTGGCGCTGGCGTTGGTGTTCTTGTGCGTCGGCTTGGTCGACGCGCTGATCGACATCGCCAACAACGCCCAAGGGCTGTGGGTGCAGCGGAGGCT
>DASQLI010000115.1:0-3040 GCA_035630075.1 Microlunatus sp. | reverse complement strand
CCTGATGGGAGTCTTCGGCCGGATGATGAGCATGGACCGGCTGATCGGGAAGGACTTCGAGAAGGGCCTGGCCCGACTCAAGGCAGTGGTCGAGGAGAGCGACGCCCCTTCGAGCTGACCAGGACTCGTCTGCTGCCGCTTCCGGTTTCTTTTCGCGTACGGCGCTTGGTCTCGTCTGTCCGCTCGCTGCGCTCGCTGCTCGACCACCTGTGGTGCGGGTCGCGCCCAAGTCGGTCAGACGACGGTCCAGGTGTCGCCGCCATTGATCAGGCCGGCGAGTGCCTTGCGCTGGTCGTCCTGCCCGGTCGCGGCAGTGCCGATCTGGTCGCGCGCCTGGTCGTCGTACGTCGGCCGCTCGACCTGCCGGAAGACGCCGATCGGCGACTGGTGCAGGATCCCGGCGTCGGTGAGTCGGGAGAGGGCGAACGCCGTCGTCGGGTCGTCCGCATGGGCGTCGTGGACCAGCAGGTTGCTCTCCGCCACGTCGGCGGTGTCGACCACCTCCACCCCGCCGGTGGCCGATCGGGCGATCCCCTTGCTCGGCTCGCCGTCCTCGCGGGGGTTGCCGAACCGGATCGGCTCACCCTGCACGAGCGGGATGATCGCGTCAGCCTTGCTGTCGGGGTTCTTGATCGCGTCGAACGCGCCGTCGTTGAAGATCGGGCAGTTCTGGTAGATCTCCACCAGCGCGGTGCCGCGGTGTGCCGCAGCCGCCGACAGCACCGAGGTGAGGTGCTTGCGATCGGAGTCGATGGTGCGAGCGACGAAGGTCGCTTCGGCTCCGAGGGCCAGCGACACCGGGTTGAAGGGGTGGTCCACCGAGCCGGCCGGGGTCGACTTCGTGATCTTGCCGGGCTCCGAGGTGGGGGAGTACTGACCCTTGGTCAGGCCGTAGATCCTGTTGTTGAACAGCAGGATCGTCATGTTCACGTTGCGGCGCATGGCGTGGATCAGGTGGTTGCCACCGATCGACAGCGCGTCGCCGTCGCCGGTGACCACCCACACCGACAGGTCCTCACGGGCCGTGGCGATCCCGGTGGCGATCGCCGGCGCGCGTCCGTGGATGGAGTGCATGCCGTAGGTCTCGAGGTAGTAGGGGAACCGCGACGAGCAGCCGATGCCGGAGACGAAGACGATGTTCTCGCGCAGCAGGCCGAGGTCGGGCAGGAACGACTGCACCGCCTTGAGTACGGCGTAGTCGCCGCAACCGGGGCACCAGCGCACTTCCTGGTCGGAGGTGAAGTCCTTGCCGGTCTGCTTCTCGTCGGTTGTAGGAACGCCGGCGAGGCCGGGGAAGGGGAGCGGCTCGGTGGTGGTCACTGGACGGTCTCCTTGCTTTCGTCGCTGGCATCCGACCCGGCGTGGAAGCCCTCGGGGTCGACCTCGCCGGTGGTGGTGCTGATCAGGTCGGTGATCGCCTCGGCGAGCTCGGCCGCCTTCAACGGCAGGCCGCGAACGTGGTTGTAACCCACCACATCGACGAGGTACTTCGCCCGGATCAGCATCGAGAGCTGGCCGAGGTTCATCTCCGGGATCATCACCGCGTCGTACCGCTTGAGGATCTCGCCGAGGTCCTTGGGGAACGGGTTGAGGTGGCGCAGGTGGACCTGCGCAACGTCCATGCCTGCCTTGCGGACGCGGCGGCAGGCCGCGCCGATCGGGCCGTACGTCGAGCCCCAGCCGAGCACCAGGACCTTTGCCCGACCGCTGGGGTCGTCGACCTCGAGTGGCGGCAGCGACTCGGCGATCCGGTCGACCTTGGCCTGACGGATCCGGACCATGTAGTCGTGGTTGCCCGGGTCGTAGGAGATGTTGCCGTGCCCGTCGCCCTTCTCGAGACCACCGATGCGGTGCTCGAGACCAGCGGTGCCGGGGATCGCCCACGGACGCGCGAGGGTCTCCTCGTCGCGCAGGTAGGGCCAGAAGTCCTCGGTGCTGTTGCCGGCCTTGTCGAGGCCCTGGTGGTTCGGCGAAGTGGCGAACGCCGGGTCGATCGTGGGCAGGTCATCGATGTCGGGGATCTGCCAGGGCTCGGAACCGTTGGCCAGCATTCCGTCGGAGAGCAGCATCACCGGGGTCCGGTAGGTGACAGCGATCCGGATGGCCTCGACGGCGGCGTTGAAGCAGTCGCCCGGTGACTGCGGCGCGACGATCGGCACCGGGGACTCACCGTTGCGGCCGAACATCGCCTGCAGCAGGTCGGCCTGCTCGGTCTTGGTCGGCAACCCGGTGGAGGGGCCACCGCGCTGCACGTCGATGACGACCAGCGGCAGCTCGGTCATCACCGCGAGCCCGATGGTCTCCGACTTCAGCGCGATACCGGGGCCGGAGGTGCTGGTGACTCCCAGTGACCCGACGAACGAGGCGCCGAGGGCCGCGCCGATACCGGCGATCTCGTCCTCGGCCTGGAACGTGGTGATCCCGAAGCGCTTGTGCTTGCTCAGTTCGTGCAGCACGTCGGAGGCCGGGGTGATCGGGTAGGTGCCCAGGAAGATCGGCAGGCCCGACTGCACCGAACCCGCCACCAGCCCGTAGGCGAGGGCGAGGTTCCCGGTGATGTTGCGGTAGAGCCCAGCCGACATCGGCGCTGGCTTGATCTCGTACTGCACCGCGAACGCCTCGGTGGTCTCGCCGAAGTTCCAGCCCGCCTTGAACGCCGTGACGTTGGCGTCGCGGATGTCTGGGACCTTGGCGAACCGCTTCTCCAGGAACGAGGTGGTGGTCTCGGTCGGCCGGCCGTACATCCAGGACAGCAGCCCGAGGGCGAACATGTTCTTGGCCCGGGCCGCGTCCTTGCGGGAGAGCCCGAACTCCTTGACGGCGGCGACGGTCATGCCGGTGAGGTCGACGACGTTGACCGCGTAGTCGGCAAGCGAGTTGTCCTCGAGTGGGTTGTCGGCGTACCCGGCCTTCGTCAGGTTGCGCCCGGTGAAGTCATGGCTGTCGACGATGATCGAGGTGCCTGGCTTCATGTCCGGCAGGTTGGACTTCAGGGCGGCAGGATTCATGGCCACCAGGACGTCGGGTGAGTCACCGGGGG
>DASQLI010000114.1:0-2864 GCA_035630075.1 Microlunatus sp. | reverse complement strand
CCACCGAGAGCCCGGCGGTGCCCAGGATCCAGGCCGGCGGGAAGAAGGAGGCCAGCAGGACCGCCCGGCTGCCCAGCTCGAGCTTGCGCTGACCGTCGATCACTCGTCGGATGTAGGCGGCGTCGTCGGCGCCGCGGGTGTCGATCACCGACTGCCGGATGGCGTCGAGCTCGGCGCCGATCTGCTCGATGTCGTCCGGCGTCAGGTGGGCGATCGGGTTGTGGGTCTTCTTCTGGATGACGGTCACAGGGTCCTCAGATCAAGGTTGTCAGTCGAGGGAGCACGTTGTCGGTCGAGAGAGCAGGAGGTCAGTGGTCGAGCACGCAGGCGCCCGCCGCCTCGGAGATGCAGGTCTGGACGGGGATCCCGCGTTCGACGGTCTCGCCCGGCGTGGCGGTGGTGATCTCGCCGTTGCGAAGATCACGCACCGAGCCGGAGCGCAACGGCAGCACGCAACCGAAACAGATCCCCATCCGGCAGCCGGACGGCATCAGCACCCCGGCCTCCTCGGCGGCGTCCAGGATCGGTGTGCCCGCCTCCGAGGTCACCTCCGTGCCCGAGTGGGCGAAGGTGACCGTTCCGCCGTCACCGACGACGACCCGCTCGGTCCGAAACTGCTCGGTGAGCAGGGCCAGACTGCGGGCGTCGTGGTGCTCCCGCAGAGCGTCGAGCAGCCCCGATGGTCCACACGCCAAGGTGGTGCGTGCGGCCAGGTCGGGGACCAGGGCGTCGAGATCGTCGACGGAGAACCGGCCGTGCTCGGCGGTGTAGCGGGTGACCAGTCGGATCAGGCCGGCCTCGTCGAGCGCCCGCAAGTTGGCGAGGAAGATCGAGTCCGGCTCCCGCGGCGCCACGTGCAGGACGACGATGTCGTACCGCCGGGAGCGATCCAGCCGCACCACGCCGGCGTCGGCCACCGGGAACAGGTTGCGCAGCATCCCGATCACCGGCGTGATGCCGGAGCCGGCCGTGACGAACAAAAACTTGCCGCCGACGGTCGGCAGCACGAAGTCCCCGGCTGCCGGCTCGAGATGCACCAGGGTCCCGGGCCGGGCGTACCGGACCAGGTGGTTGCTGACCTTCCCGTCGGGAACGGCTTTCACGGTGACGCTGATCCGCCCGTCCGCGCGCGGGCCGTGGGTCAACGAGTAGGCCCGCCACTGTCGTACGCCGTCGACGTCGACGCCGATCCGGACGTACTGACCCGGGACGTGGCCGGTCCAGTCGGCACCCGGCTTGATCTCCAACGTTGCAGCGTCGGCGGTCTCGGGCAGCACGGCCATGATCCGGCCGCGCAGCTCGGCGCCGCGCCGCAGCGGATCGAAGAGGTCGAGGTAGTCGGCGGGCAGCAGCGGCGTGGTGACGCGCTCGGCCAGCCGGAACAGGCGTTGGCGCAACGTCGGTCTGGTGGGGACCGGCGCCAGTCGCCATGATGTGCTCACGGTTCCAGTGTTCACTACACCTGAACTAAAGTCCTCATCGTCTGGCGTGAACCGGAGCGCCTCCGTTGTTCGGGGTGAACAAATGTCGTGGTCGAAATTCAGTGTCACCGCCAGCGGTCCGGACGCTTTTCGCATCGACGACGGGGTGCTCCGGGCCCTGCGGGAGAATCTGCCGTCGGTCGCGTCTCAGACCATCGCCGCGGTGACGTCGGAGGTGCCGGGCTATGGCGAGGGCCTCAGCGGACCCTTGGGCGAGAACATCGAAGCGGCCGTGCAGATGGCGATCGGTGGCTTCCTGAAGCTGGTCAGTGGATCTCGCGATGGCGACCCCAGCACACCGCGCCGGTCCACGCTCGAGGGGGCGTACGCCCTCGGTCGAGGCGAGGCCCGAGAGGGTCGCTCGATGGATGCGCTGCTGGCGGCGTACCGCGTCGGCGCTCGGGTGAGCTGGCGCGGCCTGGCCCGGACGGCCGCCGAGGCGGGACTGCCGGCGACCACGATGGCGGAGTTCGCCGAGCTGCTGTTCGCCTACATCGACGAGCTGTCGGCGACGAGTGTGGCCGGCTACCACGACGAGCTGACCACCAGTGGGCGGGTGCAGGAGCGTTACCGCGAGCGTCTCGCGCAGCGGCTGTTGGCCGGGGCCGCCCCAGAGATCCTGACCGCCGCTGCGGACCGCGCCGGGTGGCCTGCGCCGGAGTCTCTGACCGCCGTCCTGCTGCCGGCCGCGCAGGTGCACGGCGTGCTGGCACTGGTCAGTGGGGACACCCTGCTGGCGTCCGAGGATCTGCCTGGCGCGGACGCCTGGGAGCACGACCAGCCGCAGGCCGTGTTGCTGGTTCCGGATGTCGCCGGACGTGATCGGCAGCACCTGAAGCGCATCTTGGCCCGCTGCCGGGCCGTCATCGGTCCGCCTCGACCGTGGACCCGGGTCCGGTCCTCCTACGATCGGGCGGTCCGGACCGTCGCCCTGGTCGGCGCGGTCGTGTCGAACGGGGAGCCGGTCGACACCGAGGACCACCTCATCGATCTCGTGGTCGGGGCCGATCCGGAGGCGATCACCGACTTGCGAGCGCGTGTGCTGCTGCCGCTGGCCTCGGTGGACGAGTCGACCGGCGAGCGGCTGGCCGCGACCCTGCGCAGCTGGCTGCTTCATCAGGGACGCCGGGATGACGTGGCCGCCGAGCTGCACGTGCATCCGCAGACGGTGCGCTATCGGATGCAACAGCTGCGGGGGTTGTACGGCGACCGGCTGCTCGATCCGGGTTTCGTCCGCGAGCTGGTGGTGGCGCTGCCCCCACCCGGGTGATCGATGCCGGCGCGCGACCGCGGAGAGGTTCTTCTCCGGGCCGTCGGGTGCTGCAATGTCGTCATGCCTGAACGTCGCTCCGACGACATCGTCGTGATCATGGGTCGCCGGGA
>DASQLI010000113.1:0-12174 GCA_035630075.1 Microlunatus sp. | reverse complement strand
CGGGAAAGCCTGGTCGTCGTCGACTTCACGGTCGGACCAGCCGGTGTGGGGCCGCCGACCAGTATTACGCCGGCTCATCCTGTCAAGCCGCTCCCAGAGCCGCCCCGCCCCGACTAGCAAGGGTTCGAGGCCGGTCGTCGGTCACTACCTCAAGCCGCCGGGCCCGCCGGGTACGGGCTGTCCGTCCGGTTGGCATGGCAGCCATCTGTGGTGCCGGCTCGAGTTGTCGTTGACCCGGAACCCAATTGAAGACCTGCACTCGATCTGGCGGAAGCGCCAACATCCCGGCCCGGCGTCGCGGCCGCAGGCCGCCTTGATCAATTAGAGCCGGATTCAGCAGTGCGGGGCTCGCGATTCATCGGGTGGACCTGCGTTGGTGCGCGTCTGGTGAGGGCGACTCCGAGTAGGACAACGGCAATCGTGAAGAGCACGCCCAAGGGGATGGCGCTCGGATTCCACCCGCGAACCGATGCGCTGAGCACCAGCGGATGGGACACGGAGTGGTGTCGTCGGTCCCCCGGGAGATCGGCGTCCGGCTCTACGGTTGGCACGACAACTGGCGGCTGCCAGACACCGGGTTCACCGTCGAGCTTCGGCTGCGGTTCGGGTTGACCTGGATCCCCCAAGCAACCTTCGCCGCTACCAAGACGTTGGTCGTGAGGCTGAACAAGATCAACGTTCGGGCGTCCGGGTTGTTCACGCAGGAAGTGGCTGACGGAGTCACGGATGGTATCTGGGACGCGTTCCACCGCGGTGGGCCTGATCCGGCACGGCCGGAGGTGGGTGATGGATCGGTGTTTGTTGCCGAGATCCCGACGGTGGTCGATCAGACGGGACAGGGCCATATCTTCGTCATCGGGGTGTTGACGACCGCGGGCGGTGGCTTGCAGATCTTGGTTCCGACCGGGCCGATCGTGGAGGGCGGCTCCAACGACGGCCGCCGCGCCCTGGTCCAGCAGCAGATCGACCAACTGCTCGGTCGCTGAGTAGCCTTGCCCCCAAGACCGCACCTTCCCAGTGCTCATCCGCCGCCGGATCCTTTCCACGTCGACCGGATGGTCCGGCTGCCAGGCCTCCAATAAGGTCACCGCGAGAAGTGGTGACTGGGTCGCCATCGAGCAGGTAGCGGCTGTCGGCGACACCATGCGCAGTCCTGAGGGTCAGTCAAGGCAACTCTCAGGACGCAGCATGAGTTCTCTACCGTGTCGATGGCTGGCCGACTCTGGGGATACTGGCGGAGGAGGCGAGATTCGCACCCGCGATGGCGAACCAACGCTTTCACCCGGAGGACCGCCTGCGTAGCCGCCTAGCCGACTGCGGCGCACCCGTCATTCCGGTGTTCAGTCTGAGACCGACCGCTTCGCGGTAGCCGGGATCATGACCCCAACTCGTCTGGCGCGAACCCCCTGCTTGACTAGTGAACGAGTGGGTCGCCAGCAAGCGTTGTTATGCGGAGATGGCCAGCGAGGGAAACGGGTAGTTGGGTGCTTCATGCTGCACTGTTGCTGCTGCACTCGCCCTCATAGAGGGCTCCGGAAGATCGAAAAGTGGCTCTGACTAGGGGTGGAGCCAAGGGGACTCGAACCCCTAACCCCCTGCTTGCAAAGCAGGTGCGCTACCAATTGCGCCATGGCCCCGCGGATGACCGACGTCAGATCGTACGCCGTCGGGCAGGTGCGAGGGAAACCATGATGGATCCCCGGGTCTCCTGGGCGACACTCCGGGCGACACACCGGACGTCGCGTCACGACCTGCGAGTTTCCGTCAGCGATCCTGACCAATGCCGGTCCACGACGCCGGCACAGCGTGCCACGCCAGAGACGGAGACCACGTCCGGGATCGTGGCCCACGCAGAGTCCGGCGTCTACCCTGGTCGGCATGTGGTCTCAGCGCGAAGTCATCGACTACGCGCTGCAGCGACGCTCCACGCTGGAGGCGCTGCGGCGTCCCGGGCGTCAGCTCGCCCGGATGGAGGCGTGCGACGCGGATCCGATGCTGTTGCGCGCCGCGAAGTACCACGGGGAGCGGACCGACACCCAGTGCCCGGTGTGCGCGAAGGCGGACCTGCTGAACCTCTCGTATGTGTTCGGCGAACAGCTCGGTCAGTACTCGGGGCGGATCAAGAAGACCCCGGAGCTGGAAGAGATGGCGCACGAGTTCGGCGAGTTCAAGGTCGTCGTCGTCGAGGTGTGCCTGGAGTGTCACTGGAACCACATGATCCTGTCGTATCTTCTGGGCGACGGCGTGAAGCGCAAGCCACCCCGACGCCAGCAAACCGTCGAGGACATCTATGGCTGAGCCCCGCAACGGGCACTCGGCACAGCGCAAGACCACGAAGAACGCTGATGCACGCCCCGACACGACGAAGGGCACGACTGGGAAGGCGCGATCGTGGCCCAAGCGCGTCGCCGTCGCCCTGGTGGCCATGGTGCTGGTCGGCGTCCTCGGGGTCGCCGGCCTCGTCGCCTACGGCTACGCCACGACGACCCGACCGAACGCCAACGCCGACTTCCAGACCGCGACGACCTTCGTCTACTACAACAACGGCAAGTCCCAGCTGGGCAGCTTCGCTGTCCAGAACCGACAGCCGCTGACGTTCGAGGAGATCCCTGACAACATCAAGCAGGCGGCGGTCGCCGCGGAGAACCGGGACTTCTGGACCGACCGCGGCATCTCTCTCCGCGGCATGTTCCGCGCCGCGTGGACGATCTTGCGGGGTGGCGAGATCCAGGGCGGCTCGACGATCACCCAGCAGTACATCAAGATCATGTACCTGAACTCCGAGCAGACAGTCACCCGCAAGTTCCGGGAGCTGTTCCTGGCGTACAAGATCAACAAAGAGCTGAGCAAGGAAGAGATCCTCACCGACTACCTGAACACGATCTACTTCGGCCGTGGCGCGTACGGCATCCAGGCCGCCGCTCAGGCCTACTTCGACGTCGACGCTGAGGATCTGACCACCCAGCAGGCCGCCGTGCTGGTCAGCGTGATCAACAACCCGAGCCTGTTCGACCCGGGCGTCAGCGAGGACAACATACCCCGGCTGATGGAGCGCTACACCTATGTCCTCACCTCGATGGCCGAGACCGGCGCGATCACCACGGCAGAAGCGAAGGATTACTCCACCCAGCTGCCGGAGTTTCCGGATGTCAAGATCAACGAACGCTATGGCGGGCCGAAGGGCTTCCTCCTCAAGATGGTCGAAGCTGAGCTGGTCAAGGCCGGCTTCGAGCCCAGCCAGATCAGCGGCGGTGGACTCAAGATCACCACCACCTTCGACAAGAAGTCGCAGAACGCGGCGGTCGAGGCCGCTCAGGACTACACCAAGCAGGCTGCCGACGCACGCGACAAGAAGGCGTCCGAGCTGCATGCCGCGATCGCCTCGGTGGAGGTCGGCAGCGGGGAGGTGCTCGCTCTCTACGGCGGCCCGGACTACGTCGAGAGCTCCCGCAACTGGGCCACCACTGCCCGACCGACCGCATCGACGTTCAAGACGTACGCGCTGGCTGCCGGACTCGACGACGAGTTCAGCCTGAACTCCCAGTTCAACGGCAACACCTTCACTCCTGATGGGGACAGCACCCCGGTCCGCAACGAGTTCTCCTACCAGTACGGCACTGTGAGCCTGCTCAAGGCCGCCACCGACTCGATCAACACAGCGTTCGTCGACATGACCACCCAGTTGAAGGACGGCCCGAGCGACGTGATCGAGATGGCCGAGGCCGCCGGCGCGCCCAAGGGTGCCGGCTGGGACGAGAACTCCCGGATCGCGCTCGGTACCGCCGAGGTCAGCCCGCTGAACCAGGCCAACGCGTACGCGACCTTCGCCAACGACGGCACCTACGTAGCACCGCACGTGGTCAAAGAGGTCACCGACTCCAGTGGCAAGGTGCTCTACCAGGCCGAGCCGGAGGAGAAGAAGGCGGTCAGCGCTGACATCTCCCGCGACGTCACGTACGCGCTGTCCAACGTGGTCGAGCAGGGCACCGGCACCACGGTCCGAACCCTGGACCGTCCGGTGGCCGGCAAAACCGGCACCAAGGACGTCGACGACGACATCACGTCCGCATGGTTCGTGGGCTACACGCCGCAGATCTCCACCGCGGTCATGTACGTGGCCGGCGACGGTGGCACGGCGGACCTCGACGACTACGCCCGGCCCGGCGACTCCACCTTCTTCGGTGGCACCTATCCGGCATTGACCTGGGGTGCCTACATGGAGACGGCCATGAAGGACCTGCCGGTCAAGCAGTTCGACGAACCGGCGTACGTCAACCGGGACTCGGCTCCGCAGCAGACCTGGTCGGCGCGGCCGGAGCCGACCAAGACCCGGGAGCCGACTACCGAGGCGCCGACGTCCACCGAACCGGCCGAGGAGCCGACGCAGCGGCCGACGACAGAGCAGCCGACGCAGGAGCCGACGACCGAGAAGCCCACCCAGGAGCCGACCACCGAGAACACCAGCCGCGAGCCGACCGACGAGCCGACGGGTGAGGGTGGCAACGAGAACGGCGAGGGTGATGGAGACGGCGGCTGATGGTCGACGCCGGCGGATCCGGAGTCCGTGACGCCGACAGCGAGGGTGCTTCTGCCGGGCACGGCCGTCACAACCACACACAGTCCGATGCACCTGCAGGCACCCAGATCATCGACGCGGCCGCCGAGCGTGGCCGGCGCGGCTGCGGACCCGCCGCGGAGGCGTGGCTGGACGAGTCCGTCGCCGACACCCCGATCACCGAGGGCATCCCACCGTCCTGGAGCGATCGATTCGTCCGGGCCGCCAGCCAGCGGCTCGGTGGTCCGCTGGGTCGCCGCGCGGACACCGCGGGCCGCTGGTGGAACCCGGTCCGCTGGGCGCTGCTGGTCGCGACGGCGGTCTATCTGATAGGGGTGCTGTTCCGGCTGAAGTGCCGGGTCACCGTCGCCGGCGAGAGCGTCGATCACTTTCGGTGGATGTGCTACTCCGACATCGGCATCTTGTATCAGCTGCGTGGGTTGATGCAGGGCAACGTGCCCTACCTGGACAGCGGCAGCTACCCCGTCCTGGAGTACCCGGTGTTGACCGGCTGGTTCCTCCAGCTGCTGCGGGTGATCAGCTCGGCCCTGGGTGCGCCGACCGGCAGCGAGCTCAGCGCCCAGCAGCAGGTCGACTCGACGCTGGTCTTCGTCGATGTGAACACCGTCGTGCTGGGTGCGTTGCTGCTGGTGGCGGTGTGGGCGCAGGCCCGCTCGGTGCCCCATCGCCCATGGGACGCGATCATGGTTGCCGCCTCACCGTGTGTCGCTGCCACCGCGTTGATCAACTGGGATCTGCTGCCGGTCGCGCTGACCGCCCTGGGCGTCCTGGCCTGGGCCCGGAAACGGCCCGGTTGGGCGGGGATCTGGTGGGGCCTGGGGATGGCGGCCAAGCTCTATCCGCTGTTCCTGCTCGGCCCTCTGCTCTTCTTGTGCTTGCGCTCGGACCGGTTGCGCGAGTTCGCCCGGATGCTGCTGGCGTTCGCGATCGCGTGGTTCGTCGTCAACGCGCCTGTGCTCTGGCTGGCACCGGACAGCTGGCTGAGCTTCTGGACGTTCAACTCCGACCGATCCGGCGACCTCGGCTCGATCTGGTACGTGCTGTCCCTGGCCGGGCAGCCGGTCGAGGACCTGAACAGACTGGCGTTGGCCATCTTCGGCCTGCTCTGTGTCGCGATCGCCGCGTTGATCTTGGTCGCGCCGCGGCGGCCCCGGATCGGCCAGGTGATGTTCCTGGTGGTCGCGGCCTTCCTGCTGACCAACAAGGTCTACTCGCCGCAGTACGTGCTGTGGCTGCTGCCGTTCGTGGTGTTGGCTCGGCCGGTCTGGCGGGACTGGCTGATCTTCACCGTCGGTGAGCTCGGCTACTTCGCAGCCATCTGGTGGCACCTCGGCGGCCTGCTCGCACCCGGTGCGGACGGCCCGGACAAGGTCTACTGGCTCGCCGTCCTCGTCCGGATGGCGGCCGAGCTGTGGATCGTGATCGTCGTCGTCCGTGACATCTGGCGACCCGAGCACGACGTCGTACGCCATCCGCCCGGCTGGGACGCGACCTTCGACGACCCGACCGGGGGTGTGCTGGACGGGGCCGGCGACGTGGACTGGCTGCCACTGCGGCGGCGACCGGTGGGTCCGGGGTCTCTCGGTGATCCGCGCTTTCCGTCAGTCGACGGAGACCGAAGCCCTCAGACGCTCGACGGGCTGCGTTTGCCGTCGCGTGACGGAAAGGGCGACCCCGAGGCCGACGACCCCGAGGCCGACGACCCTGACCACACCCCGTGACCACGACAGCCAGAACGGCCAAAGAGGCCGACACCGACGCCCGCAGCAGTCGTACGGTCATCCAGGCCTGGCTCGCCAGTCGCGGGCTGATCGCGCTGGTGGCGTTGCTTCTGGCCGTCTACCAGGGCCGGAGTCTGTCCGACATGGTCGACCAGTGGGACGTCGAGCACTTCACCAACCTGGCGCTCAACGGCTACCTCGGCCGGGCCGACGGCACCCTGATGGCGTTCTTCCCGGGTCTGCCTCTGCTGCTCCGGCTGGGTCTCGCGGTTGGGCTCCCGATCTACGTCAGCGGGGTGGTCATCTCCGCAGTCTGCTCCTTCGCCGCGGCCAGTGCGCTGGCCCGACTGGGTGGCCCGATCGCCGCGGTGGCCTGGCTGTTCGCGCCCACCGCGGTTTTCACGGTCGTCCCCTACACCGAGGCGCTCTTCTGCGCCGCCGCCTTCTGGGCCTGGGAGCGGGCCCGCCGACACCACTGGGCAGCGGCGGCACTGCTGGCCGGGGCGGCCTGCAGCGTACGGGTTTCGGGCCTGTTCCTGGTCGGTGCGCTCGCCGTCCTGGCGATCACCACCACTGGACTGTGGCGCGAGCGCGGACGCCGCCTGATCTGGCTGCTGATGCCGGCGGCCGTGCTCGGCGTGTTCCTGCTCTACCTCTACGGGCTGACCGGGAGCTGGACCGCCTGGTACCACGCCCAGTCCACCGGCTGGGCCCGCACCATGACGCCGCCGTGGGAGTCGTACCTCAACACCGTTGCCGCGACCCATCCCAACGCCGACCATCCGCTGTGGCCGCCGGTGTTCGTGGCCGAGATCGTCTCGATGGCCATCGGGGTTCTGGTGGTCGGCTGGTGCCTGGGCCGACGGCTGTGGGCCGAGGCGTCCTGGGTCGCCATCCAGGTCGTGGCGTTCTCGATCTCGTACTGGTTCATGTCGGTCAACCGGGCCATCCTGCTCTGGTTCCCGCTCTGGATGATGATCGCGCAGCTGGTCGGCTGGCGGCCCGAGCACGTCGCGGCCCGAGCCGCCCATCGCGTGGTGGTGGCGGTGGCCTTCGCGGGTTCGATCCTGCTGATGCTGGCCTGGAGCTGGCTCTACTTCACCGGGAACTGGGCGAGCTGAGGCAGCCGATCCTTCATCACCGCGTCACACGCGCGCCAGATCGATGTCGTGCGACTGCGTAAACTCGCCGACGTGAGACGGATGTGGATCGAACTGGAAGGGCTGGCCAACCTGCGCGACGTCGGGGGGATGCCGACGACCGACGGAGGAGAGATCACAGCAGGTCGGCTGCTGCGCTCGGACAACCTGCAGGCGCTCACCTCCGCCGACATCGACCGGCTGCTGGAGATCGGCCTGACCGACGTGGTCGACCTGCGCAGCGAGTACGAGGTGGAGTCCGAGGGACCCGGTCCGCTCGCCGCCTACCCGACGGTGCAGATCCACCAGCACTCGCTGTTCCGGGAGTGGCGAGAAGGCGTCGGGCTGGACAAGCCGGTCGAGCTGATGCGCGACCGGCCCGAGGAGCTCCCCGACGAGGCGCTGCCCTGGGTCGACCTGACGCCGAGCGTTCAGGTGGACCACGAGGTCGCGTCCTACTACCTGTCGTATCTGGTCGACCGACCCGACTCGGTGCTCGCCTCGCTGCGACACATCGGCGAAGCGGATGGTGCCACGCTGGTGCACTGCGCCGCCGGCAAGGATCGGACCGGCACGATCGTCGCCCTGGCTCTGTCGATAGCCGGTGCCGACCGCGACGCGATCATCGAGGACTACGCCGCGAGCAGCGAGCGGATGGAGGCGATCCTGGACCGGCTGCTCGGCTCGCAGACGTACGCCGGGAACCTGCGCGATCGGCCGATGTCGTCGCACCTGACCCACCCGGAGACGATGCAGGCCTTCCTGGAGTACGTCGACGGCGAGTACGGCGGCGTCGAGCGGCTGCTCGGCCGGATGGGCTGGTCCGCGGAAGACACGGGCCGGCTGCGGGCCAAGCTCCGCGGCTGAGGGCGAGCGCTCCGGCGCTGGATCTTTTGGAGCAAAACCCACGTCAGCTGTGGATTGCGGTGCAGAAGTCGGTCAGACCTCGACGACCTGGTCCACCTGCGCCGTGGTCAGCCGGAGCTCCACCGGCAGCTGGTCGCCGATGGCCGGCGGTGGCACCGACGACGGCAGCAGCACCAGGCTGGCCTGCATGTGCGGCGGCTCCAGGAACCAGCGCTTCTGGCCGGCGATCGTGTACGGGCTCAACGCGCGTCCGGTGGCCTGCAGGCCGCCCTGGGCCAGAGCGACCAGCCGCTGCCGTCCGGTGGCTGCGGGGGTGGGCGCCTCCATCCCGATGCCGTGGGCCGTGCCGCCGGCGATCACCAGCAGCCAGGCGCCGGAGCTGATCTTGCGCTGCCGGTAGCCGGCCCGGTCACCACGACGGACGGGGTGGACCTCGAGCACGGTGGCCAACGTCGACAGGGCCCCGGGATCGCCGAGCCACAGCCGGGTGCCGACCCGCAACCGCAGGGCCACAGGCGGCTGACCAGCGCCACCGAGCTGCTTGGCCAACGTGGTGGCCTCAGCGGCCGGCAGGTGCGAGACCCACAAGGTGCCCGGTGCCGCCGCCAGCGCCGACCGGGCCAGCCTCTCCGCCTCCAGGTAGCGTCCGGCATCCAGCAGCGGCAGATGGATCATCCAGCCCTGGAGGGAGATCGTGTCGAGATGATCACCGACCGCGCCGAGATCCGCTGGTCGGATGCCGTGCCGCTGCATCGAGGTGAGCACCTCGATGATCACCCGTGGCTTGACGCCGGACTCCGAGGCCAGCGCGATGACCGAGATCAGGTCCTCGATCCGGGACACCGTGGTGATCACCCTCGGGTCGGCGAGGAGGCGACGAGCAAGATCGTCATCGGGACGCCAGGGCATCATGATCACGATGTCACCGGCGAAGTGATCGCGAACCGCGGCCACCTCCGACGGCAGCCCCACGGCGACGGTGTCCGCACCGAGTCGGGCCGACTCCGCCGCCAACCGGGCGAGGCCGAACCCGTACCCGTTGCCCTTGGCCACCGGCACGATCCCCGGGGTAGCTCCGGCGACGGTGGCCAGGTGCCCTCGCCACCGTTCGAGATCGATGCGCAGCGAGACGCCGCTCACCCGCGATGCCTCATGTAGATGTCGAAGGCGGCGTAGATCAACGGGTTCAGCGGCAGGTCCCACTCACCGACGTACTCGACGGCCTCGCCGCCGGTCCCCACCTTGAACTGGATCAGCCCGAGGTGCGGGTCGTCCGCTTCCAGCCCCTCGGTGATGCCGCGCAGGTCGTACACGGTCGCCTTGGCCTCGAGCGCGTCGGTGATCATCCGCCACTGCGTGGCGTTGGAGCCGCGGACGTCGCGCTTGGCGGTGGTGCTGGCGCCATAGGTGTACCAGGTGTGGCCACCCACCCGTACCCAGGTCGTGGCCGCGACCAGGTCGCCTTCGTGGTGGGCGAGGTAGAGCCGGATCCGGTCGTCGTCCTCGTCGAGCAAGAGCTTGAACATCTGCTCGAAGTACTCCAGCGGACGGGGCGAGAAGCCGTCCCGTTCAGCGGTTTCCACGTAGATCCGGTGGAAGGCCGGCAGGTCACCGGCGTCGCCCCTGCTGACCTGGACGCCGACCTTGGCCGCCTTCTTGATGTTGCGCCGCCACAGCTGGTTCATCCCGGCCAGCAGGTCGTCCGGCGTCTTGCCGGACAGCGGCAGCTGGAATACGAACCGGGGTTGCCCGGCGGCGAAACCCTCGTCCTCGCCGGGCGGCCGCCAACCCAGCTCACGGAGCCGGTTCCGCAGCCGGGTGGCGTCGTGGTTCGTCTCGTCCGGGAGGGCTTGGCTGAGTCTGGCCACTCGCTCGTCGGCGATGGCGGCCTTGATCGTGGCCGCGTGCCAACGTCGGACCACCACCGGACAGCCGATCCGGATGCCGAACGCTCCCGAAGACCTCAGGTGATCGGCCATCGGGGTCAGCCAGTCGCCGATGTCCTCGGCGGTCCAGTTGATCAGCGGGCCTTCCGGCAGGTATGCGAGGTAGCGGCGGACCTTGGGCAGCTGTCGGTAGAGCACCAGGCCGGCCCCGACCAGCTTGTCGTCGGCGTCGAACCAGCCCAGTGACTCGTGTCGCCACTCGGTCTTGACCAGGCCCCAGGCCGGGGTCTGCAGGAAGCTGGCCGACGGCAGCGTACGGACGAAGCTCAGGTGCTGCTCGCCGGAGATGGTGCGCACAGTCAGACCAGGAGCCGCCGGAGGATCTGCCTCCAGGGCCTCCTCCTGCGTTTGCTTGCGTCCCGGGATCCCCACCACACCCCGACCCTAGCCACCCCGACCGCCGATGTGGTCGCCCGACCTGGTCACGATGCCATCAATTCACCCGGGTGGTGCCGCGACCACAGGTGACGCCGTGTCCTCCCGCCGTCATAGAGTGACCGCCATGTCGACGTCGATCATGGAGATCTCGGAGGCCGGGCTGCGCGAGGGACTGCAGATCTGCCTGCACGTGCCGCGCTGGATCGACGACCTGGTGGCCCGGGCGCCGTACTCCTCGATCACCGAGCTGGAGGAGGTCGCCCGCGCCGCTGCCACGCCGCTCAGCCCGGCGGAGATCGACCAGGCTCTGTCCACGCACCCGCGGATCGGCGAGAAGCCGCAGGGCGACTCGGCCGCTGCGAAGCTCTCGACGGCGGAGCAGTCGGCGAGCGCGTCCAGCGATCCGGTCCTGGACGAGGCCCTGGCCAAGGGCAACACCGCGTACGAGGAGAAGTTCGGCCGGATTTTCCTGATCCGTGCGGCTGGCCGCTCTCGGCAGGAGGTCCTCGCCGAGCTGACCAGGCGACTGACCCTCGATGCCGATGATGAGCTCACGGTGGTAGGGGAGGAGCTGCGCGATATCGCCCTGTTGAGGCTTCCACAGGTCTTCGCCGGCTACCGCTGACGGTTGGCACCCAGATCGAGGGTCGGGAGGGCGCGACGGGACCCGGGATAGACGTTCCGCACAGGGGATGACCGCCCACGCGGGGAACGTGAGCGGCTGTGAATGCGTTCGGCCTATCCCGGGCGTCGAAGTGCCCCCCGACCCTATTAACGCTACTAGCGCGCGTCCTTGTCCGTGGCCGATTGGCGAATCCCCCAGACCGGGTTCGTCACACCTGGCCAGAAGACCCGCTGACGCACGTTGGATTGCGCTCACGCACGTCCTGCAGCACCTGCGTGGGCGGTGCAAGAAATGAGTCAGCGGGCCCGGCTGGGCGGTGTCGGAAGGGGCGGAAGCGGAGCGGCACCGAGCCGATCAGGACGCCGCCGACCACCGCGACGCCGGCCAGCGCCTCGACGCCGTCGAACCGCTCGCCGAACAGGGCCCAGGAGCTCAGGACGCCGACGATCGGCACCAGCATCGAGAACGGCGCCACCGAGCTCGACGGATAGCGGGCGAGCAGGGTGTTCCAGATCCCGTACCCCAGCAGCGTCGCGATCACCACGATGTAGAGCAGACCGAGCACAGCCGGCAGCGCCGGCACGGTGAAGGCGGTGGAGAGCGCGTACGCGATCCGCTGCGGCCCCTCGATCAGCAGCGACACGGCGAGCATCGGCAGCGGCGGGACGACCGACATCCACAAGGTGAGATGAAAGGGGTTGGGCGCCGCCGCCTTCCGGCTGCAGACGTTGCCGATGGCCCAGCCGAGGGCGCCGGCCAGCGTCAGGACGACCGGGAGCAGGGCAGCGGTCTGGCCGCGGTGGACGGCGATGGTCGCCAGACCGGCGACGGCGAGCGCGATGCCGATGACCTGCCGCCGGGTGATCCGCTCGGCCAGGAAGATCCCGGCCAGCAGCACCGTGAACGGTGCCGACGCCTGGAG
>DASQLI010000112.1:0-14318 GCA_035630075.1 Microlunatus sp. | reverse complement strand
CGCGCTGGTCGACCCCGACACCTGGTTCGACGACGAGGAGGACCAGCTGGGGCAGGTGATCGGCCGAGGGTACGCGGACGGCTCGCTGGCCGCCGATCTCCCACCCGACTGGGTCGGCACCTTCGTGTGGACCTCGCTGTTCGCCGCCCACCTCGTCGTCAGCACCGGTGCGCGGACCTGGCACGAGGCAGCCGGCCTGCTGACCCGCACCCTGACCTCCGGCCTGGCCGGCTGACCCGGCCAGCCCCACCCTCCTCCAGGGCGAGCTTCTGGTGTTCAGTCCACCCCTGGCGTGGACCAGACAGAAGCTCGTCTGAGGTCTGGTGCCGCGTGGCCGCAGACGTCAGGGCAGCTCGTGGATGGCAGCGGACGCCAGCCGGCCGCCGGTGATGATCAGCTCGGCCAGGGTCCGGTACGGCTGGCGCCGCTTGTCGGTCGGCGAGCCAGGGTTGAGGATCCGCAGCTGATCATCGGCGGCGTCCAACGGGATGTGCGAGTGGCCGAAGATCACCACGGGGCAGCTGGGGAACCGACGTCGCATCCTGGCCAGCCGTCCGTCCTTGGCGCCGGCGTCGTGGATCATCCCGATCCGCAGGCCATCCAGCTCGAGCTCGAGGGTCTCCGGCGCGCCCCAGGCCGCGACCTCCGGACCGTCGTTGTTGCCGAGCACCACGCGTACCGGCGCGAACTGCGACAGCTCGTCGAGCACCTCCGGGATGCACACGTCCCCGGCATGCAGGATCAGATCGGCCCGCTCCGCGTACGCCGCCACGGCCGGTGGGCAGCGCTTCCAGAACTTCGGGGCGTGGGTGTCGGAGATGACCAGGACGCGCATGGCAGCGAGCCTGTCACGTCGACGGATCCGCTCGACGGCGCGCGGGCTACTGTGACGCCCATGACACTCCCTGAGGACGAACCCGGCGGCGACCAGCCGGCCGACGCCGAGAGCCAGACCGACGAGTCGCAGAGCCAGATCGAGGAGTCGCCGAGCGAGACCGCCGAGCCGTCGAGCGAGACCGAGCCGTTCATCAAGTCGGACGACAGCGGGGGCGACGCTCCGGAGCCCGATCCGAGCACGGTCCAGGTCGATACCACACAGCTGGACCGGGCCCAGGACGCGATCGATGATGCCCGGGCGGCGGTCAAGAAGGTGGCCGCGACCGACTCGATCGACGAGGAGGCCACCGGTGCCGGTGAGCTCCCGGCCTTCGCCGACAGCGTCGCCGGTGTCGAGAAGCCGAAGCCGCCGGAGGACGACAGCGGCAGTGATGCCGTGGGCGATTCGGAGGACTGACGCGGCTCGGGTGACCGCCGCCCGGTCGGGCAGGATGACCTCATGAGCTTCTCCTCGCTGTACGCCCACGGGTTCGCCCGCGTCGCGGCCTGCACCACCGACGTGTACGTGGCCGACCCGGCTCGCAACGCCGCCAGTGTGATCGACATCGCCCAGAAGCTGTCCGCCGAGGGCGTGGCCGTGACCGTGCTGCCCGAGCTCACCCTGACCGGGTACGCCGTCGACGACCTGCTCGGCCAGGACGCGTTGCTGGATGCCGTGCTCGCGGGCCTCGACGACATCGTGGCGGCCAGTGCCGACCTGATGCCGATGATCATCGTCGGCGCCCCGGTGCGGCACACGGAGCGGCTGTTCAACACGGCTGTCGTCATCCACCGGGGTCGCGTACTGGGCGTCGTCCCGAAGATCCACCTGCCGACCTACCGCGAGTTCTACGAGCGTCGTCAGTTCGCCTCCGGTGACGGGATGATCGGCCAGGAGATCACCATCGCCGGCCAGCGCGTTCCGTTCGGCACCGACCTGATCTTCGAGGCCACCGACGTACGCGGCCTGCGGGTCGGCGTCGAGATCTGCGAGGACATGTTCGTGCCCGTGCCGCCGTCGAGCGGGCTGGCGCTGGCCGGGGCCACGGTGCTGGCCAACCTGTCCGGCAGCCCGATCACCATCGGTCGGGCCGACACCCGCAGCGCCTTGTGCCGGACGCAGTCGATGCGCTGTCTCGCCGCCTACCTCTACGCCGCGGCCGGTCAAGGCGAGTCCACCACGGACCTGTCCTGGGACGGCCAGACCAGCATCTTCGAGAACGGCAACCAGCTCGGCCAGGGCGCCCGGTTCGAGGAGGAGCCGCAGCTGACCATCGCCGACATCGACCTGGACCTGCTGCGTCAGGAGCGTTCCCGGCAGGGCACCTTCGAGGACAACCGGCGGGCGGCGACACCCTGGCAGACCTACCGGACCGTCGAGTTCACCCTCGAGCCGCCCGACGGCGACCTCGGTCTGCGCCGGACCGTCGAACGCTTCCCCTTCGTCCCGGCCGACGAGGCGCGGCTCGCCCAGGACTGCTACGAGGCGTACAACATCCAGGTCGACGGGCTGGCCCAGCGGCTGCGAGCGATCAGCACCAACAAGGTGGTGATCGGTGTGTCCGGCGGCCTGGACTCCACCCACGCACTGATCGTCGCCGCCCGGGCGATGGACCTGCTCGGGCTGCCACGGACCAACATCCTCGGCTACACCATGCCGGGCTTCGCCACCGGCGACGTCACCAAGGGCAACGCGTGGAAGCTGATGAAGGCGTTGGGTGTCACCGCGCAGGAGCTGGACATCAGGGCCACCGCCCGGCAGATGCTGACCGAGATGGACCACCCGTTCGCCCGCGGCGAAGAGGTCTACGACGTCACCTTCGAGAACGTCCAAGCAGGCTTGAGAACCGACTACCTGTTCCGGCTGGCCAACCACCAGGACGCGATCGTGCTGGGCACCGGCGATCTCTCCGAGCTCGCCCTCGGCTGGTGCACGTACGGCGTCGGGGACCAGATGTCGCACTACAACGTCAACGGCGGCGTGCCCAAGACGCTGATCCAGCACCTGATCCGCTGGGTCAGCGGACTGGAGGACTTCACCGACGAGGTGGACGACATCCTGCTGTCGATCTTGAACACCGAGATCTCCCCCGAGCTCGTCCCGGTGGCGGAAGGCGAGGTGCCGCAGAGCACCGAGAAGGCGATCGGTCCGTACGAGCTGCAGGACTTCAACCTGTACTACACGCTGCGCTACGGGTTCCGGCCGGCCAAGATCGCCTTTTTGGCCTCGCACGCCTGGGGGGACACCGAGCGCGGTCGCTGGCCCGTCGGGTTCCCGCCCGAACGGCAGCGTTCGTACGACCTCACCGCCATCCGGAAGTGGCTGATCGTCTTCGTCCGGCGGTTCTTCGGGTTCGCGCAGTTCAAGCGGTCCGCGATGCCGAACGGTCCGAAGGTGTCGCACGGTGGGTCGCTCAGCCCGCGCGGGGACTGGCGGGCACCCTCGGACGGCAACGCCGCGGTGTGGTTGGCCGACATCGAGAAGAACGTGCCGACGGGGTAGGGCTCAGCGCACCCATCGACGTCAGGGTAGGTGGCATCGACAGCGCAAGGACGAATGATGTGGAGGCGGAGTGATGCGAGTCGTGATCACCGGCGGGGCCGGCTTCTTGGGCACGCGACTGGCGGAGGCGCTGGTGGCCAGAGGCAGCCTGGCCGACGCCGATGGCCGGCAGCAGCCGATCGAGCAGATCACGTTGTACGACCAGCCCGACGCGGTCGGCAGACTGACGGTGACCCCCGCCGGCTGCGAAGCGATCGGCGGGGACATCTCCAGCGCCGGCGCGGTCGGCCACGTACTCGGGAACGGGCCGGTCGGCGTCTTCCACCTCGCCTCCATCGTCAGTGGGCACGGCGAGCGCGACTTCGATCTGGCGCTGCGCGTCAACCTGGACGGCGCTCGGCACCTGCTGGAGGCGTGCCGCCGTCATGATCATCCCGTACGTCTGACGACGACCAGCTCGCTGGCCGTGTTCGGCCCGGCCAGCGGCGATCCGGTGGGCGACGACTCTTTGGTGCAGCCGGCGACCACGTACGGGATGACCAAGGCGATGCTGGAGCTGATGATCAACGACTACAGCCGGAAGGGGTTCCTGGACGGCCGCGCCGCGCGGCTGCCGACGGTGATCATCCGACCCGGCGCCCCGAACGCCGCTGCCTCCTCGGCCGCCAGTGCGATCTTCCGCGAACCCCTGGCCGGCAAGGACTACCGGCTGCCTCTGACCTCGGACACCCTGATGGCCGTGGCCAGCGTCGAGTCGGTGATCGACAACCTGATCACGTTGCACGAGCTGCCGGGTGAGTCGCTGGACGGGCGCCGTACGGTGACGTTCCCCGGCATCTCGGCGACCTTCGTCGAGATGTTGGGAGTGCTGCATGACCAGGTGCCGGCCGAGCAGCTGGGGCCGGTCACCGTCGAGCCCGACCCGGCGGTCCAGCAGATCGTGCGGACCTGGCCGACCCGGGTCGACGGGTCGCGGGGGGTGGCGCTCGGACTCCGGCCCGCCGATGATCTGGCCACGACACTGTCGGCGTACCGGGCCCGCTACGTGCAGGGCGCCTGAGCCAACAGCACCCTCGGGATGCGGCCGATGACGCGCCTGATTTTCTGGGGATTTCTCAGCACCGTGAGGGCCAAGGCACAGGGCTCAAACCCGGCCAGTGTGAGCCGGCACGGCCGATACCTCGCTGAAGGTTCCCGAGTCGTGGGTGTTCCACATCGGCAGGGCCCGTGCGACGTCGCGCGCACCGGTCACGACGATGTCGCCGGTGCTCAGCACGTTCGCCCACGCGCGGGCGCCGCGACTCCAGTCGACGAAGGCGAACGAGTCGGCGACCACCTCCACGTCGACCGGACCACCAGGAAAGGAGTAGCAGAGCTCGGCAGCGCCATCGCAGACCAGCAGCCAGTACCGACGGTTGGTCGGACGTTCCTGCGGGAACGTGAAGCCGACGATGGTCCGCCGCTGGGGAAGCGCGCTGGCGTCCATCTGGGCCGCGCACCAGGCCCACAAGGCAAAGCCGGGGTCGGAGTGCTCGTGCGTCACCTCGACCCACCTGGTGGCCCAGTCGCCGAGCTGGTCGACCACGGGAGCGAGGTCGCGACCGGCGGCGGTGAGGTGATACGTCGAGCCGCCGCCTCGCTTCGTCTCGGTCGTGATCACGCCGGCCCGGGTGAGCTCGCCGAGGCGGCGGACCAGCACCGACCGCGACATCGTCGGGACACCGCGGGCGATGGCGGTGAAGGTGTCGGCGCCCATCAAGAGGTTGCGCACGAGCAGCAGCGTCCATCGCTCACCGAGGATCTCGGTCGCCCGGGCGATCGGGCAGTACTGGCGGTAGTGACCCACCCCATCAGCGTGCGCCTCAGCCACCAGTGTGTCGAGTTCGGAAATGGAACTGGACGTCCCAAGGCCGTCGGGGCACGCTCGCCGCATGACCGATGTCACCCGTGGCCAGCTGACCGGGACCGCAGCCGAGACCTACGAGCGGCTGTTCGTCCCGGCGATCTTCGCGCAGTGGCCACCGGTGCTGCTGGATGCCGCGGAGGTGCTGCCCGGGCAGGCGGTGCTCGACGTCGGCTGTGGGACAGGCATCCTCGCGGCCGGCGCAACCGAGCGGGTCGGGGGGAGCGGTCGGGTGGTCGGCATCGACCCGAACCAGCCGATGCTCACTGTCGCCTGTCAGCGCTTGGAGCCGGTCGAGTGGAGGTCGGCCGCCGCCGAGGAGATTCCCTACCCTGATGGGGCGTTCGACCGGGTGGTCAGCCAATTCGCGTTGATGTACTTCGTCGATCGCGCCAGAGGGGTGGCGGAGATGGCGCGGGTGACCGCGCCCGGCGGGCGGGTGGTGATCGCGACCTGGTCGGCGATGGCGGACAGCCCGGGCTACGCAGCACTGGTCGACGTCGCTGCACGAACGGTGGGACAGGACGCGGCCGACGCCATCCGAGAGCCGTTCCGCCTCGGCGACCCTGGCGAGGTGGCCGCGCTCGTGTCCGCGTCGTTCGCCGACGTCGAGGTCCATCGGCATCACGGAGTGGCGCGCTTCGACTCGATCGACTCGATGGTGCGTGCCGAGATCCGGGGCTGGACCCTCTCTGACACGATCGGCGACGACCAGTACGAGCAGCTCTTGACCGCCGCGCGCGCTGATCTCGCCTTCCTGACCGACACCGCTGGCCGCGTCGAGTTCGCCATGCCGGCGCTGATCGCCATCGGACGCCGTTGAGCGTTGGCTCAGGTGCGGACCAGCCTCAGCCGACCAGATCGAGCAGCCCATCGGCGAGCCCGACCCGCGGGCTCCAGCCGAGAACCTCGCGGGCTCGGCAGCTGTCGGCCGTGATGTGGCGGACGTCACCGAGGCGGAACTCGCCGGTGATCACCGGGTCGAGTCCGCCGACGGCATCGGCGAGCAGCCGCGCCATCTCACGGATGGTGGTCACCCGTCCCGAACCGATGTTGAGGGCGCTCAGCCCGTCGGGCAGGTCGGCGCGAGCAGCCGCGACCACGGCGGCTGCGACGTCGTCGACGTGCACGAAGTCGCGGCGCTGGCTTCCGTCCTCGAACACCCGGGGTGCCTCCCCGGCGGCCAGCCGAGACACGAACAGCGCCGCGACGCCGGCGTACGGGGTGTTGCGGGGCAGTCCTGGTCCGTACACGTTGTGGAAGCGCAGAGCGGCGACCTCGCCGCCCGTCTCACGTGCCCAGGCCGCACCCAGGTGCTCTCCGTGCACCTTCGTCGCGGCGTACACGTTGCGTGGGTCCAGCGGCGCGTCCTCGTCGACGAGCCGCGGCAACAGCGGTCGGTCGCAGCACGGGCAGGGTGGGTCGAACCGACCGGCGGCCAGGTCGGCCGGCCGCCGGGCTCCGGGCCGGACGCGACCATGATCAGGACAGGCGTACGCGCCCTCGCCGTAGACGACCACCGAGGAGGCGTAGACCACCCGCCGGACACCGGCCTCGGCGGCGGCGCGCAGCACGACCGCGGTGCCGAGGTCGTTCGTCCGCGCGTAGTCGTCGATGTCGGCCAGGTCGACGCCGAGGCCGACCTTGGCCGCCAGGTGGATCACCACGTCACAACCGGCCGCGGCGGTCCGGACCCGATTCAGCCGACCCAGGTCGTCCAACGGGTCCAGCGCCCGATCGTACGGAACCACCTCGGTGCCAACCTCGAGCAGGTGTCGCTGGACGGCGCGACCGATGAAGCCGGCGGCCCCGGTCAGCAGGATCCGCATCGACTACTCCGCGGTCGCGGTGTGCACGGTGGTGTTGTCCCGCGCCACCTGTCCCGCGCGCGGGTCGGGGAGGTCGACCGCGAACTGGCAGCCACCGGCCACGTTCCGCACCTCGATCCGGCCGTCGTGGGACTCGACCACGCCCCGGGCGATCGCCAGACCGAGCCCGGCACCGTCCTCACCGGTCCGGGCCTCGTTGCCCCGCCAGCCGACGTCGAACACGCGGCCCAGGTTCTCCTCCGGGATCCCTCCGCAACGGTCGACCACGTCGACCCGGATGTGACCGTCTGCGGCTCGGTCGGCACTGATCCGGACGGCCAGGCCGGCCTCGGTGTGCCGGATCGCATTCGCCAGCAGGTTCGTCACGGCGCGGGCCAGGTCGTCGGCAGCGCCTACGACCGCGAGCCGGTCCTGCTCGGGCAGATCGACCAGCAGGTCGACCCCTTGCGCCTCGGCCACCGCGGTCGACTCCGAGGAGACGTCCATGATCAGCTCGGTCAGGGACACCAGGGTCTGCGGCCGGGCCGGTCGGTCGCCCTGGACCCGGGACAGCTCGAACAGGTCGTCGACCAGGTGGGACATCCGGCTCACCGTCGTCCTCAGGTGCGCCAGGGCACGGGGTACGTCGGTGATCACGCCGTCCTCCAGCCCCTCGGCCAGAGCCCGCAGCCCAGCCAGCGGGGTCCGCAGGTCGTGCGACATGAAGCTGACCAGCTCGCGGCGAGCATCCTCGGCGGCCTGCTGTCGTCGACGGGCTTCGGTCAGGGTCCGGCGGGTGGCCTCGAGCTCGGCCACCGCGGTGGCCAGCTCGGCCGGGATGGGCTCGGTGTCGGCGATCTCCGGCCCCACCGGCTCCGCGGTCGAGTCGGCGACCAGCCGCTCCATCGCCGCACCGAGGCGCGCCGAGCCGCGTCCGACCCGTCGGGTGACCAGCCAGGCGCCGAGCGCGGCCAGCGGAGTCGCGGTGATCAGCGCGACGGTGATCACCGTGGTGTCGTGGGGGGACAGGAACATCAGCCACACGTTCACCAGCACGGTGGTGATCACCGCCGCCACCGGGAGCACCGCGACAACGGCCAGCTGGTAGCGCAGCGAGCGGCCCCGCAGCAGATGCAGCAGGGCCGCGCCCACAGCGCCTACGACCAGGCAGGTCAGCACCGTCAGCGCGACGATGATCACGAAGTCGTTCATGGTGTCCCGTTCTGGTCGACCAGCTGGTAGCCCGAGCGCCCCACGGTCACGACGATGGTGGGATCTGACGGATCGTGCTCCACCTTCTCCCGGAGTCGGCGTACGTGCACGGTGACGGTGGAGGTGTCGCCGAACTCCCAGCCCCACACCCGGCGCATCAGCTCGGCCTTGCTGAAGGTCTGCCCGGGATGGGCGAGCAGAAAGGCGAGCAAGTCGAACTCCCGGGTGGTCAGCGCCAGCGGTCGCCCATCCTGCAGCGCCACCCGCGAGTTGACGTCGACGGAGAGGCCCGCCACGGAGAACCGTCGGTTCACCAGCTGCGCCCCGGCCAGCCGCTCGGCCCGGCGCAGCAGCGCCTCGACCCGCAGCACCACCTCCCGCGGCGAGAACGGCTTGACGACGTAGTCGTCGGCCCCGGTCTCCAAGCCCACCAGCCGGTCCTCCTCCTCGCCCCGCGCCGACAAGATGATCACCGCGGCCCGATCGGCCAGCTCCCGCCGTCGCCGCAGCAGCTCCAGACCAGACAACCCCGGCAGCATCAGGTCCAGGATCACCACATCCGGATCGCCGCGCTGCCACTGGTGGTACGCCTCGCTGCCGTCGCCGGTCCAGGTCACGTCATAGCCGGAGCGACGCAGGTACGCGAGCAGCACCTCCGCCATCGTGCGATCGTCCTCGACGACCAGAATCCGGGCCGGCATGATCACCTCAGCCTAGGGAGGTCGCCGCAGGAAGAGATACCCCCGCGTCCACCGTAAGCGATCGGAAAGCGTTCGCGGGTACAGCTTCCTCGGCCCGGCGCCCTAGCGTCGAGGGATGCCTACATCGTCCCACCGCAGCAGGGGAGATCACCACGTCGAGCTCATCCTGCCGTGCCTCGACGAGGCCGAGGGGCTGCGGTGGCTGCTGCCCCGGGTGCCTCGGGGGATCGGTGTCGTCGTGGCCGACAACGGATCGGTCGACGGGTCGCAGACGGTGGCGCAGCAGTGGGGAGCCGACATGGTGCAGGTGAGCAGACGTGGCTACGGCGCCGCCTGTCACGCCGGTCTCCTTGCCGCTCGCGCCGACATCGTGGTGGTGATGGACGCCGACGGCAGCTGCGATCCGGCCGAGCTCGAGCGGGTCATCGCGCCGGTGCGGAACGGCACGTACGACCTGATGATCGGGGCCCGCCGGCCGGTGAGCAGGGGAGCGCAGCCCTGGCAGCTGCGACTGGCCAACCGGGTGCTCGCCCGTCGCCTGAACCGCCGCACCGGGCTGCACCTGCACGACCTCGGACCCACCCGAGCCGGGCGTCGGACGGACCTGCTCGAGCTCGGCCTGACCGACCGCCGGTCGGGCTATCCGGCCGAGACGGTGGTCCGCGCCGCCGACGCAGGCTGGCGGATCGGCGAGACGTGGTTGGACTACCGGGTCCGGCACGGTCGCTCGAAGGTGACCGGGACGCCGTTGGGTGCCTGGCGAGCCGTCCAGGACATGAGCACCGCGCTGGTCCGGGGTCGGGCGTGACCGACGACCGAGCCCAGTCGTTGATCCTGCTGGCCAAGCAGCCGGTGCCCGGTCGGGTGAAGACCCGCCTGCAGGCCCGGTTCAGCCCGGTGGAGTCGGCCGAGCTCGCCGCCGCCGCACTGGCCGACACCGTCGACACCGTACGCAGCAGTCACGTCCGCCGCCGGTTCCTGGCCTTCGACGGCGATCCGACGGGATGGGACGACGGTTTCACCGTTCTCCACCAACCCGATGGTGATCTCTCGGATCGGCTTGCCGCTGCCTTCCGGGACGCGATGGTCCAGGCCCCTGACGAACCGGCGTTGTTGATCGGTATGGACACGCCTCAGGTCACCGCGGAGCTGCTGCACCAGTCCTGGCGCGGTAGCGACGCGGTGCTGGGGCTCAGCGAGGATGGGGGGTTCTGGGCGATCGGCCTGCGATCGGTCGATCCGGAGGCGGTGTTCGCCGGCATCCCGATGTCCACCGACCGGACCGGTGCCGCCCAGCTGGCCCGGCTCGGCACCCTCGGGTTGAGCGTGGAGCTGCTTCCTCCGCTGCGCGACGTCGATGAGCCAGCCGACGCCGCCCATGTCAGCGACCACTTCCCTGCGTTGCGGTTCTCGCAGCGGCACCGGCAGCTGACCGCCGCCAGCAGGGAGCAGCCGGTCGAGCGCCTCTTCGACCAGCTCTACGACGGAGGCAGCGTCATCAGCCTTGCCGGCGGTGGAAGTCGACGCAGTGAGAGGTTCGTCGACGGCTACCCACGCTGGTCCCGGAGTGCCGACCCCGTCGACGAGATGGTGGTGTTGCGCTGCGAGGCGCCGGTGATCGACATCGGCTGCGGCCCGGGACGGATGGTGGCGGCCCTGCAGCAGTCAGGCCGGGCCGCGCTCGGCATCGACATCTCGCGGACGGCGATCGCGCTGGGTTCGCGTCGTGGCGGACAGCTGCTGCATCGCGGCCACACTGACCCGCTACCCGGCGAGGGTCGGTGGGGAACCGCGCTGCTGCTGGACGGGAACATCGGCATCGGCGGTGACCCGGTGTCGCTGATCGGCCGCTGCTGCGAGCTCGTCGGGGCCGGTGGCTTGATCATCTGCGAGCTCGATCCCGACCCGGCCTGCGAGGAGGTCTATCAGCTCGTGCTGTCCGGGCAGCGGCACCACTCGGCCCCGACACCGTGGGTCAGCATCGGGCTGGCCGGCATCCAGCGGATCGCCGTCGGACTCGACCTGATCATGGCCGAGGAGTGGCGGGCCGGCGGTCGGGCGTTCGTATCGCTGCGGACGGCCACCTGAGATGGTCGGTGAAGCTCGGGTCTCGCCATCGGCGCGCGGACCGTCCAGGCTGTTGCCCGCGACGCTGATCATGATCGCTGCCAATGTGGTCGGTGTCTACTCGATGGCCCAGCGGGTGGCTTGGGGCTGGCACTTGCTGGCCCTGGCGGCGATCTTCGTCGCTCTGGCCTGCTGGGTGCGCAGAGACTTGCGGCGAGTCTCCATCCGGCAGCTGGCGGTGATCACACTCGCGGTCCAGCTCACCGGCTTGCTGGTCTTCCCGCTCACCAGCGACGACGTCTACCGCTACATCTGGGACGGCCGGGTCCAGCTGGCCGGCATCGACCCCTACCGGTACGTGCCACTCGATCCCGTCCTGACCTGGCTCCGCGACGACGTGCTGTTCCCGCCGGGACGACCGCCGCTGATCAACCGGCCGACCGTGCCCACCCTCTACCCGCCTGGTGCGCAGGCCTGGTTCACCGCCGTCGCCGCGTCGGTGCCGAGCGGGTGGGCGCTGACGGCTCTGCGCGTGGGTGCCGCTGCAGCGGTCGTCGCCACCACAGTCGTGCTGGCCCGGTCGCTGGGCGAGGACCGCGGTCGGAGCCTGGTCTACGGCGCCAACCCGCTGATCATGATCGAGGCGGCCAACGGGGGACATCTGGACGCCCTGGTGGGCCTGGCCATCGCCGGCCTGGGTTGGTGCGCCGTGCGGCGTCGACACTGGCTCGCCGGCCTCTGCCTGGGCCTGGCGGCGTCGCTCAAGCTGGTTCCGCTGTTGCTGCTGCCGGTCTTCCTGCGCCGCGGACGGTGGCGGACGGCCCTCATCGCCGCGACGATGGCCTCGGCCGGCTATGTTCCGCACGTCCTCGTGGCCGGTGCGTTGGTCTTCGGTTACCTGCCCGGCTACTGGGCCGAGGAGGGCTACAGGGCGGGCGGCCGCTTCGCCCTGCTGATCTGGCTTCCCGAGCAGCTGCGCACTCCGGTGGCGTTGACCGTGGCCGCGGGACTGGCCGTGCTGGCCTTCGTCCGGTCCGGCCGCGAGCCGGTGCTGGTGACCTGCACCTGGCTCTACGGCGCCAGTTTCCTGGTGGCAACCCCGATCTATCCCTGGTACGCGATGCCCCTGGTGGTGCTCGCCGTCTCGGCCCGGCGCTGGGAGTGGTTGGCGGTGTGGGCGGCAGCGTACGTGGCGTTCGTGTTCGACAATGCGGTCGCGGTGCAGGCGCTGGCGTACGGGTCGTCGCTGGTCGTCGTGCTGGTGGTCGCTCTTCGGCGGCGCTCAGCCGACCATGATCACGACCTGAACGCCGATCGCGGCAGGACGGACGACGTCATCGTCTCGTAAGTGACTCCGAGGCGCCGCCGGCTCAGACTGATGATCATGACGACATCGCCACCGAAGCCGGTCTGGTGGCCCCACTTCACCAGTCCGGTGCGTTCCACCACGCTGACCGCGCGGCTGGGTCGAGTGGTCGGCATCGCTGTCGCCCTCTGCTTCGGCACCGGGCTGCTCAGTCACTACCAGTACCACCCCTGGGCCTGGCTGCCGGTGCCGGCGGCGCCCATGTGGGGCTATCGGCTGACCCAGGGCGTGCACGTCGCGACGGGCATCGCCTGCATCCCGCTGGTGCTGATCAAGCTCTGGTCGGTGTACCCGAACCTGTTCCGGTTCCCGCCCGTACGATCCCTGCGGCACGCGGTCGAGCGGTTGAGCATCGCCGTGTTGGTCGGCGCGCTGCTCGTCCAGCTGGTGACCGGACTGATGAACGTCCTGCTCTGGTACGCCTTCGGCTGGGACTTCGTGCCGGTCCACTACGCGCTGGCCTGGGTCGTGGCGGGTTCGGTGCTCGTGCACATCGCGGTCAAGCTGCCCGACATCCGCTACGGGCTGGGCACCCGGGTGGCGGACGGTGACGTGCTCACCGAGGTCGGCTGGGCGGACAACCCGGTGTCGACCAGCAACGCGGGCCCGCAGCCGCCACCAAGCACTCCGGCTCTGTCGCGTCGCGGTGTGCTGCTCGCGACGGGAATCGGTGTCGGTGCGGTCGTCGTCACCACCGTCGGGCAGACCCTGACGCCGCTGCGACGGCTCGGCCTGCTCGCCATCCGGCATCCTGACCAGGGACCACAGGGCGTACCGGTGAACCGGACCGCGGCCCAGGCCGGGGTGATCACCAGGGCGGTCGATCCCGGCTGGGCTCTCGCGGTCCACGGCCCGACGTCCTTCCGGCTCGAGCTGTCTGCGCTGGAGGAGATGGCGCAGCACGAGGCGAGTCTGCCGATCGCCTGCGTCGAGGGATGGAGCGTGCAAGCCGACTGGCGCGGCCTGCGGCTGTTGGACCTGGTGGAGCGGGCCGGGGGCGGCCCGGACTCGGTGGTCGAGGTGCGATCACTGGAACGGGTCGGTTTCCGCACGTCGCAGATCACCGGCCCGCAGCTGTCGGCCGCGCTGCTGGCGACACACCTCAACGGCGAGCGCTTGAACGTCGACCACGGCTACCCGGTGCGACTGATCGCCCCCAATCGCGCCGGCGTGCTGAACACCAAGTGGTTGAACGAGATCGAGGTGCTCGCATGATCACCGCCCGGGGGTTGCTCGCGGTCGCCGGCGGACTGGTGGCCGGCTACGGTGCGCTGCTGCTGGTCACCACCGTGCCGCCGAGCAGCCTGCTGCGGGTGGCCGTCTGGATGGTAGCGGCGGTGATCATCCACGACATGATCTGGTCGCCGTCGCTGCTCGGCCTGGGGACGGCGCTCGCCCGGGTGCCGGCGCGCGGTCGCCGGTTCTTGCAGGGTGGCCTGGTTGTCGCCGGCTGTCTGGTGGTTGTCGCTGTACCGCTGATCTCCCGGCAGGGATCGCAGCCGCGCAGCACCACGATCCTGCTGCAGGACGTCGGTCGTCAGCTGGCCGTGCTGCTCGCCCTGGTCGCGCTGGTCACCCTGATCGCATGGTTGCGGCAGGCGCTGCGCGACCGGCGCCGCGGTGTCCTCAGCTCGACAGGGCGCTCGGAAGACGGGACTCGAAGTCAATGATGTTCACCCAGCTGGGCACGACTCGTATCTCCACCATCGGCTGGCCGCTGAGCGGCGCAACCCAGGCACGGCCGCCTTCTGGGCCGAAGTAGCGCGCGGCCGCCGAAGCGTAGGCCGGCGAGACGTCATCGAGCAGCGTGAGCTGCGCTTCTCCGCGGAGCGAGAGGAAGCGGTACGGGAAGGTACTCGAGTCGATGCTGATCGCGACCGCC
>DASQLI010000111.1:0-63418 GCA_035630075.1 Microlunatus sp. | reverse complement strand
CCGCAGACCCACGCCGACAAGCAGCAGTCCGCCGACCGCGGTGATGGCGGCCAGGTGCGGCTCGGGCAGCACGTCGCCGACCAGGAAGCCAATCAGCGTCAAGGCACCCTGGACGACCCCGACGGCTATGGCCGCGGCCATCACCCCGACCCCGAGTGAGGCGGCGAACGCGATCGACGCGAACCCGTCCAGAGTCGCCTTCAAGATCAGCTGCTCGCTGCCCAGGCCGATGCCGTCGAACAGCGAGCCGAGGATGGTCAGCGGGCCGACACAGAACACCAGCGAGGCGGTCACGAAGCCCTCGATGAAGCGCTCCCGGGCCGCGTGGTCGGCGGCATCGGTGACGTCATCAGGGGCGGCGACCTGGCCACCACTCAGCCGGAACCGCAACCAGCCGCCGAAGTCCTCCAGCCGCTTCTCGATGTTCACCAGCGACCCGATGATGCCGCCGATCAGCAGCGATCCGAGCACGATCAGCACCGGGGCGCTGCCGCCGACCGCGTCGGAGAACGCCGACGAGGTCACCTCGATCGCCGACAGTGCGCCGATCAGCAACGTGACCAGGCCGAGGGCGTCGGTGACGGTGTCGCGGGTGCGCTGCGGGAGCCGGTGGCCGAGCAGCAGGCCGATGGCCGAGCCGACGATGACCGTGATGACGTTGACGAGGGTGCCGAAACCAGGGAACACGACTCAGTGCCGTCCTCGGGAGGGCAGGGTGTAAGGGGCGTCGAGCACGAACGCACGTTACCCCGGCCCTCCGACCGTGGCCCGGTCGTCTCGGATCACTCCAGACTTCGGCGATGCCGGGAGGTCACGCCGTCGGAGGCCTGCCGGGATCTGTTGAGCGCGCGGGGGCCTCCTCCACCACCACCTCGTCAACTACGTCCTCGATGGCGTGTCGAGGGCGTCGCTGATGCTGTCCGGGCTCTCGCTCTCGATGGCCTCGACCTCGGTCAGCCGTTCCTCCAGGTCCTCGGCGTGCGCGGCCACCTCCTCGCAGCCTGGTTGAAGCGGTGAACGCATCCTTGGGAGGCAGTGATCCTCAGATATCGAAAGGTGAGCCGACGCTGCTTCGCCGGCCGCGAAACAGCTCCTGGTCACCTCTCGATGCGGTCCGTCGACAGGCTCAGGACGCGTTGACCGCCTACGCCCGCCACCAGGGCCGCAGTGGTAGTCCTCCGTTGCCGCCCCGCTCATCGGGGTTGACCGCCAGCACCTGGTGCAGCTGAACCACGTTGTGCTCGAAGCCCATCCGGGAGCCGGCCATATAGAGCCCCCAGACCTTCGCCGTGCCGAGGCCGACCTCGGCGACCGCCTCGTCCCAGTGCGCCACCAGGTTGGCGCACCAGTCCCGCAGCGTGAGCGCGTAGTGGGGTCGCAGATTTTCCTCGTGCAGCACCTCCAGCCCGGTGTTCTGCGCCTCGGCGATGATCCGGCCCGATCCCATCAGCTCGCCGTCGGGGAACACGTACCGGTCGATGAAGCCGCCCATGGTCGATCCCGGCCGGTTGTCCGGGCGGGTGATGCTGTGGTTGAGCAGCAGCCCGCCGGGGCGCAGTCGGGAACGCAGGAAGCGGAAGTAGGCGGGGTAGTTGGCCACGCCGATGTGCTCCGTCAGACCGATCGAGGACACCGCGTCGAACCCGGTCTCGGTGATCTCCCGGTAGTCGCCGTGCCGGACCTCGGCAAGGTCACTCAGCCCTTCCTCGGCGATCGCCTTCTGGGCCCAGGTCGCCTGCTCGCGGGACAAGGTGATCCCGACGGTCCGGACGCCCCGCCGGGCGGCGTAGCGCACCATGCTTCCCCACCCGCAGCCGACGTCGAGGAGTCGGTCACCCGGCTGCAGCCGGAGCTTGTCGAACACCAGCCGGTACTTGTTCTCCTGCGCCTCTTCCAGCGTCGCGTCGGCGTCCGGGTAGCAGGCGCAGGTGTAGGTCATCGACGGTCCGAGGACCCACTCGTAGAAGGTGTTGGAGACGTCGTAGTGGTGCGAGATCGCCTCGGCGTCCCGGCTGCGGCTGTGTCGCAGGCCCTGCACCGCGCGACGCCACGGCGGCGGGGTCTCCTGGGGTGGCGGCGCGATCGGCACCAGGTGCTGCACGCCGATGGACCGGACGATGTCGGCCAGCACCGTCACCGATGGCCGGGTGACCTCGACCCGATCGTTGAGTGCCGCCAGCAGCTCGTACGGGTCGCCCGGATGAACCCCGCGGAACTCCAGGTCACCTGACACGTACGCCCGGACCAGACCCAGCTCGCCCGGGGCGGTCGCCAGGTAGGTGGTGCCGCGCGGGTTCACCAGGTCGAGACCGAGCGCGGCGTCCTCCGGCCCGGCGGCGCTGCCGTCGTACGCCGTGAAGCGCATCGGCTGCTGGCTGGCCAGCTGGATCTCCAGGATCTGGGCCAGGGAGAGGGATGTCGTCATCGTCGTTGCACCGCCTTCGCGTAGAGGTCGAGGAGTCGAGAGTCGGGGTCGTAGGCCTGCTTGACGGTCCGGTACTGCGCACCGCCGTAGAGCTCGTCGAACTCCTCCGGGGTGTAGTAGGCGTCGGAGTACAGCGACTTGTGCCCGTCGAGCTCGCGTACCTTCTGCTCGATCGCCCGGTTCGTCTCACCTTCTTCGGTGCCGCTGGGCACCGTGGACCAGAAGCCGAGGTTGACGTAGGTGCGGCCGGGCGGCATCGGATACAGCGACCAGCTCTCGTGCTGCCGCATTGGACAGACCCAGATCGGCTGGATGGGGACGTTCGCCAAGAACCAGTCCAGGAACTCGGTGCACCGCTCGATCGGGACCTCGATGTCCTGGACGACACGTTCTCGGGTGGGCCGCCTGCGGGCCTTCTCGAACCGGTCGACCAGGCCGAACCGGTGCTCATAGGAGAGCAGCTTCCAGTAGAAGCTGCTGCGCCGGTAGCGCTTCGGCCAGCACCGTCGTAGGAGTGGGTGCTGGGCGCCGAACGCGGCCGAGCACCAGAACCAGTCGGTGTCCCACCGCCACAGGTAGTCGGCGATGGTGAGGCGGTCCGCAAGCATCCCATGGTCGTGCTGGATCGAGCGGTAGTAGATGTCCTGTCCGGTGTAGTCGCTGACCGGTCCGGGCTCGGCGGTCTGCAGACCGAGGCACAGATACGCCTCGTCGGCGCTGAACACCACGCCGTCCAGGTAGTCGACCCGGACCCCGTCGAGGCTGCCGGTCTCCACGATGCCGTTCATCGCCTCGACCAGGTCGGTCAGCGCCTGGTACCGGACGTGACGGAGGGCGACGAAGGGCTGGACGGCTTCCAGGGCGATCCGCAACCGAACCGCGTAACCGAGGGTGCCGTAGGAGTTGGGGAAGGCCCGGTAGAGATCGGCGTGCTGGTCGGCTGACGCGGTGACGATCTCGCCGGCGCCGGTGAGGATGTCCAGCTCCAGCACCGACTCGTGCGGCATCCCGTTGCGGAAGGAGGCGGATTCGATCCCCAGCCCGCTGACCGCTCCACCGAGGGTGATGGTCCTCAGCTGGGGCACGACGAGCGGCGACAGCCCGTACGGCAGCGTCGCCGCGACGAGGTCTTCGTAGGTGCACATCCCGGCCACCTCGGCCGTCCTCGTGTCCGGGTCGACGGTGACCACACCGGTCAGGCCCGAGGTGTCCAGCCCGGGCGCACTGGTGCGGACCCGCGGCCGGAACAGGTTCGAGGTCGGCTTGGCCAGCCGTACGGACGCCGTCGGTGGAATCGCCCGGTAGCTCGTCAGCAACCGTTCGACGCCGTCGGCATGCACCGCGCTCGCAAGAGCCATGCGTCTAACGCTAGACCCCGCCGCTGAGTTCTCGGCGGCTGGATAATCGGGTGCCCACCGACTGCCTTCCGTAGACTCGCAGGGTGCTACGGGTTATCGACCTTCGCGACCGGCTCGCTGCCGGTGAGGCGCTCGACTACGCGGCCATCGTGCCGCGGACCGAATTCGACGTGGACGCTGCCGTCGAGGTGGTCCGTCCCATCTGCGATGACGTCGCGAGCCGGGGCGTGAGCGCGCTCCGGCACTGGTCCGACCGCTTCGACCACGTCGTGCCCGAGCACTTCCGGGTGCCGTCCGCGGACCTCGAGGCCGCTGTCGAGCAGCTCGACGACGATGTGCGCGCAGCCTTCGAGGTGGCCATCGACCGTCGTCGCCGGGTTTCTGAGGCCGAGCGCGGCGCCGTCGACACAGCTGTCACGCTCGCCCCGGGGGCGACCGTCCGGCAGCGGATGATCCCGATGAACCGGGTGGGTCTCTACGTCCCGGGCGGTTTGGCCGCACTGTCCTCCAGCGTGATCATGAACGTGATCCCCGCGCAGGTCGCCGGTGTCGCCTCGATCGCCGTCGCCTCGCCGCCGCAGGTCGAGTTCGACGGACTGCCGCACCCCAACATCCTCGCCCTGTGTCACCTGCTGGGCATCGACGAGGTGTACGCGGTCGGCGGCGCCCAGGCGATCGCGATGTTCGCGTACGGCGTCGAGGACGTCTGCGGAAAGGTCGACCTGGTCACCGGTCCTGGCAACATCTACGTCGTCGCGGCCAAGCGCCTGCTCAAGGGCAAGGTCAACATCGACTCCGAGGCCGGGCCGACCGAGATCGCCATCCTGGCCGACGCCGACGCGAACCCGGTGCACATCGCCGCCGACCTGATCTCCCAGGCCGAGCACGCCCCGGATGCCGCCGCGGTCCTGGTCACCGACTCCTCCGAGCTGGCCGACGCGGTCCAGACCGAGCTGGCCGCCCAGGTGCCGGAGGCCAAGCACGCCGAGCGGATCGGCACCGCGCTCGGCGGCCACCAGTCCGCCGTGGTGCTCGTCGATGATCTTGCTCAGGGCATCGACGTGGCAAACGCGTACGCCGCCGAGCACCTCGAGCTGCACGTCGCCGACGCGGAGACGATCGCGAACAAGATCACCAACGCCGGCGCGATCTTCGTCGGGACCTGGTCTCCGGTGTCGCTGGGCGACTACTGCGCAGGCAGCACCCACGTGCTGCCCACCGCCGGTTGCGCCTGCCACTCGTCGGGGCTGAACGTGAAGAGCTTCCTCAAGGCCGTGCACGTGATCAGCTACAGCGAGTCAGCCCTGCGGGAGGTGGCCCGGCACGTCGAGGTCTTCGCCGAGTCCGAGGACCTGCCGTCCCACGGCGCCGCCGTGACGCGCCGGTTCGCTGCCACGAGCGACCGGTGACGAGCCTGCCGGTCCGTCCCGAGCTGGTGGGCGAAGTCCCGTACGGGGCACCGCAGTTGGACGTGCCGTACTGCCTGAACGTCAACGAGAACCCGTACCCACCCAGTGACCGGGTGGCGGCGGAGATCGCTGCCGCCGTGGCCGCGGCCGCGAAGTCGCTGAACCGCTACCCCGAGCGGGACGCGATCGGTCTCCGCGGGGACCTCGCCGCCTACCTCGGACACGGTCTCACCGCCGACCAGGTGTGGGCGGCCAACGGCAGCAACGAGGTGATGCTGCACGTGCTGATGGCCTTCGGTGGCCCGGGTCGCAGCGTCTTGAGCTTCGCGCCGACGTACTCGATGTATCCCGAGTACGCCCGTGACACCCACACCAGCTGGGCGACCTTCCCGCGCCGCGATGACTTCACCATCGACCCGATCGCGGCGGTGACGGCCATCCGAGATCAACGCCCCGACGTGATCTTCATCGCCAGCCCGAACAACCCCACCGGTACGGCGGTCTCGCTCGCCACGCTGCGGGCCATCGCCGACGCCGCCACCGGGGTGGTGATCGTGGACGAGGCGTACTACGAGTTCGCCCGGACCGGCACCCCCAGTGCGCTGGAGCTGCTGCCCGAGTACCCCCGGCTGGCCGTCACCCGGACCATGTCCAAGGCGTTCGCGTTCGCCGGCGGTCGACTCGGCTACCTGGCCGCGTCGTCTGAGTTCGTCGACGCCCTGCGGGTCGTCCGGCTGCCGTACCACCTGTCGGCGGTCACCCAGGCGGTGGCCCGGGTGGCGTTGGCCAACGCCGGCGAGCTGCTGGCCACGGTGGACCGGCTGCGATCCAACCGGGACGACCTCGCGGTCTGGCTGGCCGACCGCGGACTCCAGGTCGCCGACTCCGATGCCAACTTCATCCTGTTCGGCCGATTTCCGGACCGGCAGGCCGTCTGGCAGGCTCTTCTCGACAAGGGTGTGCTGATCCGGGTCGTCGGTCCGGAGGGCTGGCTGCGGGTGTCGGCCGGGACCGACGAGGAGATGGCCGCGTTCACGACGGCCCTGGACGAAGTCCTGTCGGAAGCGGATGCGCACGAAGTCCTGAGGACCGAGAAGGGACGACTGAGATGAGCCGTACGGCGACGATCGAGCGCACGACATCGGAGTCGAGCGTCAAGGTCAGCCTGGACCTGGACGGCACCGGCCAGTCGAGCATCAGCACCGGCGTCGGCTTCTACGACCACATGCTGACCGCGCTGGCCAAGCACGGACTCCTCGATCTCACGGTCGAGAGCGTCGGCGACGTGCACATCGACGCCCACCACGTGGTGGAGGACACCGCGATCGTGCTCGGTCAGGCGATCCGCGAGGCGCTCGGGGACAAGCGGGGCATCCGTCGGTTCGCCGACGCGCTGGTGCCGCTGGACGAGGCGCTGGCCCAGGCCGTCGTCGACGTGTCCGGCCGGCCGTACTGCGTGCACACCGGCGAGCCGCCCGGCCAGGAGTACGCGCAAATCGGCGGCGGCAACGTCGGTGTTCCCTACGCCGGCTCGCTGACCCGGCACGTGCTGGAGACGCTCGCCTTCCACGCCCACCTCTGCCTGCACGTACGGGTGCTGGCCGGCCGCGACCCGCACCACATCGTCGAGGCCCAGTTCAAAGCGCTGGCTCGGGCCCTGCGGGACGCGGTGGCTCTGGACCCGCGGGTCGACGGGGTGCCGAGCACCAAGGGGGCCCTCTAGGTGGGCGAGCCACCAGACGTCGTCGTCCTCGACTACGGGTCGGGCAACATCCGCTCGGCCGAGCGGGCCGTGGCGAAGACCGGCGCCAGGGTGACCGTGACCAGCGACCCGATGCTGGCGCTGGCGGCCGACGGGCTGGTGGTGCCCGGCGTGGGCGCCTTCGCCGCCTGCATGGACGGTCTGGTGGACGTCGACGGACCGGCAGTGATCACCGACCGGCTGGCGGCCGGCAAACCGGTGCTGGCCATCTGCGTCGGCCACCAGGTGCTGTTCGACAACGGCATCGAGCACGGTGTCGACGCCGCCGGCTGCGGCATCTGGCCCGGCACAGTGGAGCGGCTGCACAGTGAGCGGCTGCCGCACATGGGCTGGAACACCGTCGAGGCGGCCCAGCGGAGTGCCCTGTTCGCCGGGATCGAGTCCGAGCGGTTCTACTTCGTGCACTCCTACGGCGTCCGGCAGCTGGCGCCGGCCGAGGATCGGCTGATCACCTGGGCCGAGCACGGCGGCGACCGGTTCGTGGCCGCCGTGGAGCAGGGTCCGCTGTGGTCGACGCAGTTCCACCCGGAGAAGTCCGGTGCGGCGGGCGGTCGTCTGATCGCCAACTGGGTGGCGACCCTGGGAGAGTCAGCCCCGTGACCCCACGTACGGTGATCTTCGACCTGGGCGGTGTGGTGCTGTCCTGGGATCCGGTCCAGGCGTTCAAGGCCGAGCTCGACCTCGATCAAGCTCGTCGGCTGATGAGCGATGTGGACTTCGCCACCTGGAACCACCGCAACGACGCCGGACGCCTGTTCGCCGACGGGGAGGCGGAGGTTGCGAACACCTGGCCGCAGTACGCCGAGACCATCACCGCGTATCGACGGCACTTCGACCAGACCCTGACCGGCACCGTGCCTGGCACCTCCGCGGTGGTCGCCGAGCTCGCCCGGGCCGGGGTCCGGCTGCTCGGACTGACCAACTGGTCCGACGAGACCTTCCCGATCGCCCAACACCGCTTCGGGATCCTCCGCCGGCTCGAGGCGATCGTGGTCTCGGGGCGGGAGAAGATCGCCAAGCCGGACCCACGGCTCTACCGGCTGCTGCTCGACCGCTACTCGGTCGACACCGCCTGCTCGGTGTTCGTCGACGACAACCCGGCCAACTGCGCCGCGGCCGCCGACCTGGGTTTGACCGCGATCGCGTTCACCGATGCCGAGACGCTCCGCCGCAGACTCGTCGAGCTCGGCTTCCTGGCGGAGCGGCCGGAGATCACCGAGCCGCTCTATCACATCAGCGAGCGGACGGTCTGGGACGAGGCGAAGAGGGCTGGGTCCTACCCCTGGTCCAGTCACTGCACCAGCTACGAGGCCGAGGGCTTCGTGCACCTGGCCTTCCGATCGCAGGTGCACGGCGTCGTCGAGCGCTACTTCGGTCGCTTCGAGCCCGAAGAGCTGGTGCTGCTCGAGCTGGACCCGGTGCGGGCACGTCCCGTCGTCGAAGAGGGCACGACCGAGTCGTTCCCGCACCTGTTCGCGCCTCTGACCGAAGAGATGGTCGTCGCGGAGCTCGACGTTCACTGATCGTTCAACCCGGTTGGCTAGCCTCCTGCGGTGCCTGAAGCCCTGCTCGTCGCCGCCTTCGACTCCCAGCTGAAGTGGGTGGCCGGGATCCGCGACGAGCTCGTCGGTCGCGGATTCTCCTGTGTGGTGGTGGTTCCCGACGTCCGGTCGGCTTTGTCGACCGGCCAGATCGCCGCCGCCGGTTTCGACGCGGTCGAGTCGATCACCTGGCCGGAGCTGATCGAGCGGGCGGTCATCAGCGACGTCGTGGTCTGCGGTCTGTCGGGCCCGTTCACGCTGCGCTTCACCGTCGATCTGGCGGCCCGGGTCGGCGCCGACGGATCCAGCCCGGTGGTCGTCACCGGCTGGGTCGGCGTGATCATCGAGAAGATCACCGCCGGCTACCTGGACCGGGCCGGCTCCGACGTGGTCGCGGTGAACTGCGTCGACGACCTCGAGCACTTCGTCACCGTGGCGCAGCAGCTGGAGCTGGAACCGGACAACCTGCTGCTGTCGGGACTGCCGATCCTGGGCTCGTCGGCGGCGCTGTCATCTGGCGGGCCCATCCGGCGGGTGCTGTTCGCCGATCAGCCGACCGTCCCGCAGCCGGCCGCGGAGCGGCTCTACCTGTACCAGCGGCTGATCGACTACGCGTACGCCCATCCGGAGCGGGAGGTGCTGCTGAAGCCGCGGCACCGACTGGACGAGGACACCTTCCACACCATGAAGCACCATCCGGAGGACCTGCTGGCTGGGGTCGCACAGCCGCCGAACTTCCGGATCGACTACACGCCGATCAGCGAGATCCTGCCCGAGGTGGACCTGTTGCTGACCGTGTCGTCGACGGCCTGCTTGGAGGCCGTCGGGTCAGGCTGCCGGGTCGGTCTGGTGCTCGATCTCGGCGTGCACGAGCGGTACGGCAACCACGTCTTCCTGGGCAGCGGGTTGCTGCGGACCTTCGACCAGCTGGTCGCCGACGAGGTCGGCACTCCGGAGCGCTCCTGGCTCGGCAGCTACTTCTTCGACCGCCCCGGTACGGCGACCGAGCAGATCGCCGACCGGGTCGAGAAGCTGCTGTCCTCGGGCGAGCGTCCGTCGCGGCGGGTCTGGGAATCGGCCTACTTCACCAGCACCGCCCGCTACCTGCGTGGCACGCCGCTGCCGGGCAGCCGGCGGAACCCGTCACGACTCGCCGTCGTCCGCGATCTCGTACCGCCGATGGTGTGGCGGCGGGCTCGGCGCATCCGTCGGCGAGTGAAGCAGCACACCGCGCCGTCCTGACCTCGCTGACCGAACATGTCACAGCCGGGCGTCGGCCGGTGTCTGATGGGCATGACGACCTCACCTGACGCGTTCAGACCGATCCTCTCCGTGGCGCCCGGACCTGGGTCCGAGCTCGATGCTCGACGGCAGCTGGCCAGGGTGCCGATCGACCAGCCGTCGGGTCTGTCCGGCCGGCTGGTCGGCTGGCTGAGCCGGAAGATGTTCGGCCAGGCGGCCGACAACGGCTTCGCCATGGCGCACAACCGCAAGGTGCTCTGGGCCACGTTGTTCCATGAGCGGCGGGTGGCGAAGTTCGACCGGCTCGACCCGACCCTGAGGCGACTGGCCGAGATGACCGTCGCTGTCGAGATCGGCTGCTCCTGGTGCGTGGACTTCGGGTTCTACCTGGCCGAAGGCGAAGGTCTTGACCTCGACAAGCTGGCGGCGGTCTCGCGCTGGCGGGAGGCCGAGAACCTGAGCCCGCTTGAGAAGCAGGTGATCGAGTATGCCGTGGCGTCGACGGCCACCCCGAGTGAGGTTGCCGACGAGATGGTCGCTGGCTTGCGCGACGCTCTCGGTGACGAGGCGCTGGTGGAGCTGACGATGATGATCGCCGTCGAGAACGAGCGGTCTCGGTTCAACGCGTCGCTCGGGTTGGTGTCCCAAGGGTTCTCGGCGACCTGTCGGCTACCGTCGAGACCGTGAGCGAGGCAGCGAGCGGAGCGGGCGCCGTGCCGGCGCCGGACCTGGAGGTGTTCGACGAGCACCGGTCGCTGCTGTTCACCGTCGCGTACGAGCTCCTCGGGTCGGTCACCGACGCCGAGGACGTGGTGCAGGAGACGTACCTGCGGTGGGCAGCGCGTCCCGACGAGGTCGAGGTCACGAATGCTCGCGCCTATCTGGCCAAGATCGCCACCAGGCTGTCGCTCAACCGGCTCCGGTCGCTGGCCCGGCGTCGGGAGGACTACGTGGGTACGTGGCTGCCGGAGCCCCTGCTGACCGTCCCGGACATCGCCGACGACGTGGTGCTGTCGGAGTCGGTGAACCTGGCGCTGATGGTCGTGCTCGAGTCGCTCGGGCCCAAGGAGCGTGCGGTGTTCCTGCTGCGCGAGGTGTTCGGCTACGAGCACGCCGAGATCGCCGAGGCGCTCGGGATGTCGTCGGCCGCCGTCCGGCAGACAGCACACCGGGCGAAGCAGCACGTCGAGGCACGACGACCGCGGTTCTCCACCGATGACCGCCTGGTCAGCCAGGTGCAGCAGCGGTTCAGCGACGCGCTGCTGACCGGCGACGTCCAGGGCTTGATGGACCTGCTCGCCCCGGATGTGGTGGTGCTGTCCGACGGCGGCGGCAAGGTGAGCGCCGCCCGGCGGCCGGTCCAGGGCGCCGACGCGGCGGCCAGGTTCCTGGTCGGGATCATGCGCAAGGGAGCTCGCAGCCAACGGGTGGAGCCGACCATGATCAACGGCGTCCCGGGCTGGCGCTCCTGGGACGGTGATCGGGTTACCGGTTGCCTGCAACTGGTGATCACCGACGACAAGATCGCCCAGGTGCTGATCGTGGTCAACCCGGACAAGCTCGGCGGGCTGGAAGAGCCGCACCCGATCGCGCGATGATCATGAAGTTGCTGCTGCTCGGCGGGACCGCGTGGCTGGGGCGGGCGATCGCCGGCCGGGCGATCGAGGACGGCCACCAGGTCACCTGCCTGGCGCGTGGCACCGCTGCGGCACCAGCAGGAGCTCGGCTCGTCCGAGCAGATCGAGATCGACCCGACGCCTACGACGCCGTGCGCGATCAGCACTGGGACGCCGTGGTCGACCTGGCCCGTCAGCCGGGACAGGTCCGCCGGGCGGTGAGCGCGTTGGAGCCGGTCGCCGGACGGTACCTGTTTGTCTCCAGCGTCAGTGCGTACGCGAGCCACCGCGAGCTCTGGCAGGATGAGGACGCGCTGCTGCTGCCGCCGCTGGCCTCGGACGTGATGGACTCGATGACCGAGTACGGGCAGGCGAAGGTGGCCTGCGAGCAGGGCGCGACGGCGGTGTTCGGGGCCGGGCGCACCATGATCGCCCGTGTCGGCCTGATCGGCGGACCCGGCGACGAGTCGGGTCGCTCGGGCTACTGGCCCTGGCGGTTCTCCCGGCCCGCCGACGAGCAGGGCAGCGTGCTGATCCCCGCCGCGCCGGACCTGCTGGCGGCAGTGATCGACGTACGCGACCTCGCCGCCTGGCTGGTGGAGTGCGCGGAGCGGGAGGTGACCGGCGTGTTCAACGCGGCAGGACAACCGCTGCCGTTGGCCGATCATCTGGCCCGAGCACGTGAGGTCGCCGGACACAGCGGTCCGGTGATCACCGTGCCGGGGGACTGGCTGGCCGCTCGGGGCGTCGCCAACTGGGCCGGGCCACGGTCGCTGCCCCTGTGGCTGGACGATCCTGACTGGTTCGGCCTCAACGCCCGCGACACGAGTCGGGCCCGGGACGCCGGGCTCCGTTCCCGGCCGCTGCGCGACACGCTCACCGACGTGCTGGCCTGGGAGCTGGCCAGACCTGAGCCAGGTCCCCATGGCGCCGGTCTCACCGACGCCGAGGAACGGGAGCTGATCAGTTCCTGGCAGGGCTCCGACATTCACAAGCCGAAGTAGGGAGCGCAATCGGCGAACCCGTCGACCTCGATGCCGCGGGCGAGGTCTGATCGCAGCCAGGCGCTCCGACTGAGTTCGAGGTGGACCATCGTGTCCAGGCCAGAGCCCGTGTCGGAGGGTTCCTCGGTCTCGCCGACCCGGCGATAGCCGAGTGCTCGGCTGACTCCCAGTGAGGCTTGGTTGTGGTGCCACGCCGAGGTGATGGCGCGCTCGGCCGCGAGGTAGCCAAAGGCAAGGGTGAGGATGCCGCGCCGCATCTGCTGACCGAGGCCGCAGCCCCGGAAGGCAGCCCGCAGATGAGAGGAGCTGTCGATGGTGCGGGTGGCGCGGAACTGTGTGCCCTCCAGCGTCTGAACGCCGATGATCACGTCGTCCTGGATGACGACGAACGGCAGCTGCCACTCGTCGGTGGTCCACGTGCCGAGGGCTCTCCAGTAGCCCTGGTGGATCGCGGTCCTGCGGGCCGTGGGTTCGGGAAGCGTCGGGAACCGGCGTAGTGACGGATCGAGCGTCACATCGTCGGGCAGGTTGTCCGCCACCTCGGTCAGGTCACGCTCGGTCATCGGACGCAGTAGCAAGTTCGAGGTCGAGATCCGAAGACCGAACAAGGGCCAGCCGTGGTTCATCGAAGGTCCTTTCAGTCAATTGGCAACTCGCCCCCAGGGATGGTGTCTGAGTCGAACCCGGCTGCCGGCCACATGGTGACGCTAGTGCCAGCCGCCGATCGTGGCGAGGGGCTTCCGCTGGCAGGCTCGTCGGAAGCCGATGTCAATCGTGATGTCAGTGGCGTGTCCTACAATCGGTGTTATGTTCGATCGGTCGGGTGGCGGGGGGTCCGGCGGCAGCCAGACCCGTCCCGCGCGACCCGGTCGCCGCGGGAAGCGCGGGGCGGAGCGGGTGCGATGATCCGCCGCTCTGAGAACCGCGCCGATCTCCCGGCCGACGGTCATCTTCCCGACGGCGGCCGGCCCGATGATCCACAGCAGTCACATGATCGACAGGTCTGACAGTGCGCCGCGCGACCCACGACGGGTTTCCGTGACGCTCACGTATCAGCACCGCACCGGCGGTCTCTCTGCCCTCACGTTGTCAGGAATCGATCTGGGGGACTCAATGTCGAAAGTCGTCGTTCGCATCGCAGCAGTCGTGCTGGGCACAGCGCTCAGCGTCATGGGCGCCACCTCTGATGCCCACGCAGACACCAGGTCATGGAGAGACCCGAAACCCAACATCACCAAGGTGAAGGTCAAGCACAGCAAGAGGAACGTCAAGGTGACCACGACGACCGGGGTGATCCGGCCGGGCACCTACCTCACCATCTACCTGGACACCGATCCGAGCAATCCTGGACCGGAGTACCGGAACGACCTGGTTCCGGCCAGTGAGCTGTCACCGCTGATGCGGATCGAGAAGTTCGGTCAGGACGGCAACCCGGTCCTATGTGACGGTCTGCGCGGCCGCGGTGACGTCTACGGCCCCAAGACCGTCTCCATCACGGTGCCGCGTAGCTGTCTCGGATATCCGGCCAAGGTCCGGGTCTCGGTGCGCGGCTACTTCGACATCAAGGGTCCCAACGTGGTGGACTGGGCGCCCGGGTTCAAGGAGCTGACCGGCTGGGTCCGCCGCTGAGCCGACGGATCCCGCCGGTCAGCCGCTGGCTCAGCCGAGCCATCGGTGATGGCTGAGGCAGCGATCCGGGCAGGCCGAGCGCCGTGAGACGCCGACGCCGGAAGACGGTGCTCAGCAGCTCGGGACGATCGCCGATCAGGGTCAGGTACTCGGCGGCAGGCCCAGAAGCCTGCGGCAGCAGTGTGGGTTGCATGCAGTAGGCGACGGCGTCGACCAGCCGCTGCAGATCCAGCCGTGGATCTGGATCCTCGATCTCGTCCGGGGCCAGGAACCGGCGATCGTCGATCATGCGATCGGTGAACAGCAACTCGGCCAGGACCAGCGGCACCCTGTTGCTGTTCTGGTACGGACTCAGCGAGGTGAGCAGGTCACGGGTACCGACCGCGACAGCCTCGATTCCGAGCAGATACCGCGCGGTGGCCAATCCGGTGGAGAAGCAGCTGATCACCCACCTCGGTCGGCTGCGGTACATGGTGATCTCGGCGATCTCCGTGCTCGCGTCGACGACCAGCTCGATCCCCAGTCGCTCGGCCTGCTCGGCCAGCACCAAGATCAAGGTGGGTGGTGAGCTCGGGTGTGGCTTGAATCGGCACACCTCGGCCCCCCGGGTCGCCGCCTCGACGATCATGCGCCGGTGCAGCTCGGACTCCTGCTGCCGGGTGAGTAGCTGGAGACTGCTGAGGTACTGGCCGAGGATCAGTGCGGTCGGTCGATCATCATGGGCAGTCGGTCCGGAACCGTCGCCGACTTCGGCCACCTCCTTGATCAGTTGCCGCACGGAATCGGCAGGAACAATCAGGTGCGTCACTGCCTCCTCGGTGAGCAGCTTCGGTGACAGTCCGGGCACCAGGTCCACACAGACCAGGCCGACGAGGCGCTGGCCCAGCTGACGCGGCAGCTGCTTGCGTGTCGGCGAGTAGGTCATCAACCCGTCGGAGTGGGCGTACAGGTCGGCCTCGTCGAAGATCCGGGCCAGCGCGAGTGCGGGATTGACCTGCACGGAGTCCATCAAGATCTGGATCCGGTCGTCGTCAAGCCCCCAGTGACTGCGCAGCAGACGCTGCCAGGTCAGCACCTCGACGTCTCGCGGGGCGAACTGCACCGGCCGGCGCGGGTACAGCAGAGCCGCGAGATCCACCACGCGGTCGAACCGGGCGGCGACCCGGGCGAACCCCTGTTGATCTTGCAGGTCCGCGGAGAGCTCGGGAACCTGCGAGCTGGTCGCGAGCACCAGAACTCTCTCGTCGGCGTCCGGCAGCACCCCGGCTTCCGCTGCGGCGGCCAGCGACAGGCACTGGTAGAAGGTCGACGCGACCACCAGCTGCTTCACGCGACCCTCCGTCGCACCCTGCTGCCCAGCGCCATTCTCAGCAGCCGCTGTCGTTCCGGTTTGCACGACAGGTACCCCTCGTGCAACACCGCAGCGGGTATCTCGTCCGCAACCCTGGCGGCACCCCGGACGAGATCGCGCCTGTCACGCGGCGACATGCGTTGCAGCCGACCGAGGTGATGGGCCAGCACAGCAAGGAACATCCGCGCCGCCTTAGGCCACCAACGATCTGCGTCACGATCACCGCTGACCACCATGAACACGCCGTCGAAGGCCCGCAGGAAATCCAGCTGTCGACGGTCGTAGATCTGAGTCAGGGAGCTCGTCACCCCGCGGCGGTAGAGAATGCCCGGTGGACCGGCAACGGCGTACGAGCTCGCCTCGAGGTGCAGTCGCCAGGCCCAGGAACGGTCCTCGGCGGTGAACAGCCCGTCGGGAAACCTGAGCAGGTCGCCCAGCCGGCGGTCGAAGATGCCGGCCCAGGCGTAGCAGTAGTCGACCATCGTCGAGGTCGTCATCGGCAGGATCGACGTACGCGGATCCAACGGTCGGTTCCGTCGTGCCTCCGGTGCTCGGACGACGACCCGCTCACCGTTGGTCGACTTGACATGGTCGGTGCGCACGAAGTCGACGCCGAGCGTCGAGATCGCTGACACCATGCGAGCCAGGTGGCCGCGTGCCAGCCAGTCGTCGCCATCGAGGAAGGCGAGATACCGACCGTGTGCGCAGTCGAGACCCTGGTTGCGCGCGGAGGCGAGTCCGATCGGCACCTCGTTGCGCAGGACCAGCATCCGCGGAAGTCGGTCGGCGTACGACCGGGCGATGGCTCCGGTGGCGTCGGCGGAGCCGTCGTCGATCACGATCACCTCCAGCTCGTCCGGCGCCAGCTGGCCGACCAGGCTGGATAGACAGTCCTCCAGATGGGACTGCTGATCCTTGGCGGGGACGATCACGGAGAGCGAGGGGGTGGTCATCGGCCGTTCCCGGCGAGGGCTCGCTGCACCTTTCGGTACGCCCGCTCCGGGAGAGAAGGTCGGCCGATGGTTCGGCGCAGCCGCGCCAGCTCAGCCTTCTGGTTCTCGACCTGCGTCGAGAGCGTACGAGTCTGCACCTCCAGCGTCTGCAGCCCGGAGCTGATCTCGGCCAGGACCGGCTCGAGCTTCACGGTCGGATCAGGGGGCAGTGGCAGCGTGGTGCCGGTGATCTTGGGATTGGTCACGACCCCCTGGGTGTCGCGTCGCAAGTGCCCGGCCAGCGGATGATCACTGTCCTTGAAGCGAGGCACAGCAGCAGTGGTTCCCTTGCCGGACACGCAGTACACGCTCCAGTGCTCCCGCCAGCCACCCAGGTGATCGATCGGCACCGAGTCCTCACCCGAGGCCCAGAACCCGGGCTCGTCGACCCTGCGCTGAGACAGGTCGTACCCCTTCTCCAGGCAGGTCAGGTCGGCGAACAGGAACTCCAGACACTCCGGTGAGTAGCGCCAGTAGTCGATCGGGCACGGATGATTGCGCCAGGAGAACAGGGTGTGAGTGATCGCCAGCCCGCCTGGCTTCAGGATCCGGGCGATCTCCGAGGCCGCCAGCCACGGGCGGTCGATGTGCTCGAACACGTCAGAGGAGATCACGATGTCGAACGACTCGTCGGCGATCACGTCGGCGCATCCGGTGATGTCGGCGATGATCGTGTTCGGGATGTCGGAGCTCATCAGGTTGAGGTCGTGGTAGCGGAAGCGCGGTTCGGGGAAGAGGTCGATGGCGCACTTGGCCAGCCGGTGACCCCCGATCTCCAGGACATCGCCGTGCAGGTCCAGCTGATCGATGTAATGGCGCGCGAGAGCGCGAGTCGTGGTACGCACGATGTGGAGGCTAGGAACGCGGACGCGAGATTCGGTGATCAGCAGCTGGCCTGTCGGTGAACGGCTGACGTCGTGATGACGACCTGCCGCCGGGTTCCGGCCCTGGCCGTCGTCTGGTGTTCGCCGACCGTTCAGGTGCCACCTCCCGTCCAGCAAGATGATCTTCCTACCGTCGAGGCATGAGCACGATCCCGACCTTTGCGAATCCCACCCGGCAGATCGGTGACAAGATCATCGGCGCCGGCCGACCCGTCTACGTCACCGGCGAGATCGGCATCAACCACAACGGTGAGCTGAGCAACGCCTTCGCCCTGATCGACCAGGCCGCAGCGGCCGGCTGTGACGCCGTGAAGTTCCAGAAGCGCACCCCTGAGGTGTGTACGCCTCGTGACCAGTGGGACATCGAGCGCGACACCCCGTGGGGCCGGATGACCTACATCGACTACCGGCACCGGGTCGAGTTCGGGACCGAGGAGTACGCCGCCATCGACGAGCACGCCAGGCAGCGTGGCATCGCCTGGTTCGCCTCGCCGTGGGACGTCGAGTCGGTGGACTTCCTCGAGGAGCTCGACGTGCCGGCGCACAAGGTCGCCTCCGCCTCCCTCACCGACGACGAGCTGCTGCGCCGGTTGCGCGACACCGGCCGGACGATCATCTTGTCCACCGGCATGTCGACCCCGAAGCAGATCCGACACGCCGTCGAGGTCCTCGGCAGCGACAACATCGTGCTCTGCCACGCCACCAGCACCTACCCGGCCAAGCCGTCGGAGCTGAATCTGCGGATGATCCACACCCTGCAGGCCGACTTCCCCAACGTCCCGATCGGCTACTCCGGCCACGAGGTCGGGCTGCAGACGACGCTGGCCGCCGTGGCCCTCGGCGCCACCTTCGTCGAGCGGCACATCACCCTGGATAGGGCGATGTGGGGCTCCGACCAGGCCGCCTCGGTCGAGCCGCCCGGCCTGCAGCGGCTGGTCCGCGACATACGGACCATCTCGGAGTCGCTGGGCGACGGTGTGAAGCGCATCTACGACGGCGAGCTGGCCGCGATGAAGAAGCTCCGCCGAGTCACGGGCGTGGCCGACTCCGAGCTCGTCGGCGCCCGCTGAGCCGATCGGACCACCCGAGCACCATGAGCACCGTCGCCCTCGTCGAGAGCCCCGCCCAGCTGCTGAACGTGGTCGAGTGGGCGCACCTCGAGGGCACCGCTGCGACGGTGCTGATCCTCGCGCCGCGGAACGAGACCAGCCGTTGGCAGCTGCGCAGCATGGCGCAGCTGGCCCGCGAGGCCGGCCTCGAGGTGCGCTGGCGCGAGCCGCGGCTCGGTGGGGCCGCGATCGCCCGTACGGTCCGGTCGCTGACCAGCGACCTGGTCGGGGTCGAGCGGCTGGTTCTGGGCGACCCCTTCTCCGGCGTCATGCAGGTCGTTGCGGCTCTGTCCAAGGTCGTCGAGGTGATCGTCGTCGACGACGGCACCGCGACGCTGGAGTTCGCCCGACAGTGGTCCTCCGGTGAGCACCTACGGCGTTGGCACCAGGTGGCGACGACTGAGCAGCAGCGCCAGATCACCCGGTTCGCGCGCAACCAGATCGCCGACTCGCTGCGCCGCCGACTGGAGCCTGCTTCCGGCTGCCGACTAACCCTCTTCAGCTGTCTCCCGGTGGAGCTCCGCGCCGCGCGAATCGTCCGCAACACCTACGCCTGGTTGCGGGCCAGGCATCCGCGGCCACGCGTGAAGCCAACAGCGGACCTGGTGGGCACCTCGCTGGTGGAGACCGGAGTGGTGAGCGAGAACGAGTACCTCGACGGGGTGGCTTCGTTGAGCGCCCAGCACGGCGTCGACCGGTACTTCGCGCACCGCAAGGAGGGTCAGTCGAAGCTCGCTCGGATCGCGGGCCTCGGGCTGCGGATCGAGCTGCCGCAGCTACCGCTGGAGGTCAGCATCCGTGACGGCGACGTCGGGCGGCTGATCATCAGCTTCCCCTCGACGGTCGTGCACACGCTTCCGGTGGTGCTGGCCGACACCGCCGCCGAGCTGCTGGTCTGCGACATCGAGGAGACCTGGTTCACCCCGGCTGCCGGAGAGAGCTCCCGGCGGTTCCTGGGCGCGGTCACCCGATCGGCCCGGCTGCGGCACGGGCTGGCCAGCGCCGCCTGCTGAATCGGATCTGTCGCCGCGCGGCGATAGGGTCGTCCGCGTGAGTCGACGGGGTGGTGACCGGTTGCAGCTGCTGCCGGCAGTGGACGTGGCCGGTGGCCAGGCGGTCCAGCTGGTGCAGGGCGTGGCCGGATCGGAGAAGGTGTTCGGCGACCCACGAGCGGCCGCCCGGCGCTGGCAGGATGCCGGCGCCGAGTGGATCCATCTCGTTGATCTGGACGCCGCCTTCGGCCGCGGCGACAACGCCGAGATCATCGCCGAGGTGACGCGCCAGCTGCAGCTGCAGGTGGAATTGTCCGGCGGCATCCGCGACGACGAGTCCTTGGAGCGCGCACTGGCCACCGGCTGCACCCGGGTGAACATCGGCACCGCCGCGCTGGAGCAGCCGGAGTGGTGCGCCGAGGTCATCGCCGCGTACGGGGACAAGATCGCCATCGGGCTGGACGTCCGTGGGTCCCGACTCGCCGCGCGGGGCTGGACCCGTGAGGGCGGTGACCTCCACGAGACCCTGGATCGCCTGGACGCGGCCGGCTGCGCCCGCTACGTCGTCACCGACGTGGCCTCCGACGGGATGCTGTCCGGCCCCAACACCACGCTGCTGCGCGACGTGTGCTCACGTACGGATGCACCGGTTGTCGCCAGCGGTGGGATATCGTCCCTCACCGACATCGCCGACCTCGCGGCGCTGGTCGACGAGGGTGTGGAGGGCGCCATCATCGGCACCGCGCTGTACCTCGGCAACTTCACCCTGGAAGAGGCCCTCGATCTGACCCGGGTCTCGCACAAGGAGGCACACGGCGCATGAGGCTCCGCTCATGAGCACGGTCACCCCGGCCGACACGTTCCGGCGCAGCCTCGTCGGCGACTTGGCGGAGCGGCCTCTGCTGGACGGCCGGCTGCGGGACCTGCTGGCCGGCAAGAAGATCTTGATGACCGGGGTCACCGGCTTCATCGGCGAGCAGCTGCTGTGGAAGATCCTCACCGACCTGCCCGACACCACGCCGGCGGTCCTGGTCCGCCGCAAACGGTCAGCCGGCGCACGGGACCGGATGATCGGCGTGGTGAAGAAGGACATCTTCAAGCAGCTGCGGGACGCAGCCGGCGGTCCGGAAGCCCTGCTGGACAGCCGGATCGACGTGATCGAGGGTGATCTGCCGAACGTCCCGCCGCTGCCTTCCGACCTCGACATCGTCGTGCACTGCGCCGGAGACGTCTCCTTCGACCCGCCCATCGACCAGGCCTTCACCACCAACGTGATCGGCACCAAGGCCCTGATGGACCGGATGATCGAGGCGTGCAGCGACGACTCCGGCAACCTGGTGAAGATCCCGCACTACGTGCACATCTCCACCGCCTACACCGCGGGACGCCGCCGCGGGCCGATCCCGGAGGCGCCACACGTCCACTCGATCGACTACGACGCCGAGACCAGGGCCGGCTTGGCGATGCGCGACCTGATCGAGGCCGAGTCGCGGACCTCGGCTCGGCTGACCACGCTGCGCAAGGAGGCGGAGCGGGAACACCGGCAGGCCGGCTTCCTCACCACCGCCGCCGACACCGAGCGTCGGCGGCTGGAGTGGGTGCAGTCCGAGCTGGTCAAGGCCGGCACAGAGCGGGCCCGGTCCCTCGGCTGGACCGACGTCTACACCTTCACCAAGGCTCTGGGTGAGCGGGTGGTCGCCGACGTCGGAGCCGATGTCGAAGTGTCGGTGGTGCGGCCGGCGATCGTCGAGTCGTCCTGGCTGCACCCGTACCCGGGGTGGATCGAGGGCTTCAAGATGGCCGAGCCGCTGATCCTGGCGTACGGCCGCGGTGAGCTGCCCGAGTTCCCGGCGTCCCCGGACTCGGTCGTCGACATCGTGCCCTGTGACCACGTGGTCAACGCGATCCTGGCCGTCTGCGCCACCCGGCCGACGATCGGGAAGCCCGAGTTCTACCACGTCAGCTCCGGCGCCCGGAACCCGCTGACCTTCCGGGACCTCTACAGCTACATCCGGGAGTACTTCCTGGAGCACCCCTTCGAGGGTGGTCCGCGCGGCACCGCCAAGCTGCCGCAGTGGCAGTTCCCCGGCGCCTCCTCGGTCGAGCGACTGCTGTCGACGTCGGAGCGGGCGCACAAGATCGCCGACCGGCTGCTCGACCGGGCGCCACGGTCGGCCCGGACCCGCAAGTTCGCCGTCGACCTCGACCGCACGCGCGGCCGGCTCAACTTCCTTCGTCGCTACCTGTCGCTCTACAACGAGTACGCCCAGTCCGAGCTGCACTTCGTCGACGACCACACCCTCGCGCTGACCGAGTCGCTGCACCCGGACGATCAGCCGATCTTCGCCTTCGACACCGCGGTCTACGACTGGAGGACCTACATCCAGGACGTGCACTGCCCGTCGGTCACGGCGCCGGTCCGGCGGATGGACGCCCTGCGCCGCCGCCGCGGCAACCGGCCGTCGACGATGAAGGACCTCAGCAAGGACACCGCCGGGTCGAGCGCACTGGCCGTCTTCGACCTGGACGGGACGATCATGTCCACCAACGTGATCGAGCAGTACCTGTGGGCCCGGTTGCCGGAGATGTCGACGCCGCGGCAGATCGCTGAGCTCGGCCAGGTGCTGCAGAAGCTGCCCTCCTACCTGCGCGCCGAGCGGCGCGACCGGGGGACGTTCCTGCGCTCGGTCTACCGCCGGTACGCGGGCGCCGACCTGGCGGCGCTGGAGGAGTTCGTCGACACCGAGCTGGCCCCGACCATCCTCAGCCGGCTGTCGCCGGAGGCGGGCCGCAGGATCCGCGAGCACCGCGCCGCCGGTCATCCCACCGTCCTGATCACCGGCGTGGTGCGGCCACTGACCCGTCCGCTGCACCCGCTGTTCGACGTCGTGGTGGCTGCCGACCTGGCCACCGACGAGGAGGGTCGCTGCACCGGCTTCCTGACCGGCCCGCCCCTGGTCGGCGAGTCCCGGGCGGCCTGGCTGAACCACTACGCGGCGTTGCACGACGTCGACCTGAGCCGCAGCTTCGCGTACGCCGACTCGCACTCCGACCTGCCGATGCTGTCGGCGGTCGGCAACGCGGTCGCCGTCAGCCCCGACATCGCCCTGATGCGGGCCGCCAACACCAACCAGTGGACGACGGTGGAGTGGAAGATCGCGCCCACCACCCCACGCTGGGCCCTACCCCGATGAACGCTGCCCCGCTGACCCGTGTCTCGATGAGCAACAGCACACCGACAGGAGCACGCTAGATGGCCCGCCCCGGATTCGTCCTCGACGTCGACGACCGGACTCCACCGGTCCTGGTCGCCTCCGGCGACACCTTCCGACTGGAGCGGCTGCCGGCGGGTGCCCGGGTGGTCTACCCCGCCGACTCGCTGCCCGCCATCCACGCCGCCGACGCGATCGCCGCCGCCCTGGACAACCCGGTCGGCTCCGACCCGCTCAGCGCTCGGCTGCGGCCCGGCATGCGGTTGACGATCACCTTCGACGACAACACCGCCCCGGTGCCGGCGATGACCAGCCCCGACCTGCGCGCGAAGATCATCGAGGCGGTGCTGACCCGCGCAGCATCCGCCGGCGTGGACGACGTCGCGCTGATCGCGGCTATCGGCCTGAACCGCCGCCAGTCGCCGGCCGAGCTGCGGCAGCTGGTGGGGGAGCGGGTCTTCCGGTCGTTCCACGCCGACGGACTGCTGGTCAACCACGATGCCGAGGACACCGACGAGCTGGTCGAGATCGGCACGGTGGGCGAGCTGGCCGTCGCGGTCAACAAGCGGCTGGCCGGCTCCGACCTGATCGTGCACGTGCACCTGGTGACCGGACCCAGCGGCAACGGGGCGGCCGGCGTGCTGGCCGGTCTCGGCGCGGCGTCCACGCTGACCGCACTCGGGGCGCAGAACGCCGACCCGGGCGTCGCGACTGAGGCCGCGGCCCTGGTCGCCGCCAAGCTGCCGGTGTTCAGCGTCGAGGCGGTGCTGGACGCCGACGTCTTTCCCGAGCCGCTGGGCTTCCTGGCCAAACGGGAGTGGGAGTGGAGCGTCAAGGACCAGGCCCGCTGGTTCGGCCTGCGTCGCGGCACCGCTGCAGTCACTTCGGCCAAGCTGCGGCGCCGGATCCTGGGCAAGCTGGCGGCGCCCTGGCACCCGATCGGTATCGCGGGTGGCGAGCCGAGCGCCGTGGCCGCAGCGAGCAGCGTGCTCGTCTTGACCCAGCAGCAGGTGAGCGTGCCGAGCCAGGCCGATGTCGCCGTCATCGGGGTGCCGAGTCTGGGCCCGTACAGCGTGGATGCTCCGACCAACCCGGTGGTCGCCGCCTGGTCGGGTCTGGCGTCCATCCTCGGCTGCCACACCGGCACGTCGGTGGTCCGGGACGGCGGTGCGGTCATCCTCTTCCACCCGCTCGGCAGCGACTTCTCACCGCTCTACCACCCCTCGTACGTCGACTTCTTCGCCGAGACGCTCAGCGTCACCACCGACCCGGCACAGATCAGCGCCGACTTCGAGAAGAAGTTCACGACCGACCCCTGGTACGTGCACCTCTACCGCACCAGCCACGCCTTCCACGGGCTGCACCCGGTGCACCGCTGGTACGAGATCGCCCGGGCGACCAGCCACGTCGGCGACGTGGTCTGGGTCGGGGCGGATCGAGCGAACGCGGAGCGGCTCGGTTTCCGGGCCGCCTCGACCCTGGCCGATGCGCTGGAGATCGTGTCGTCGTCTGTCGGCCGATCCCCCCAGGTCAGCTACCTGCACACGCCGCCGCGGGTCGTGGTGGACGTCCAGTGACTCGGGAGCTGGCTCCCTGGGCCACCGACGACGGTAGACGGCGAGGCGCCGGCCGGATCGGCGAGGCCGTCGGTGACCTGCGCACGCTGGCCACCGGCTGGCACTGGGACCTGACCGTGGAGGTGGCCAAGGCCGCGGTCGGAGCTGCCGTCGGCACGGTGAAGGGTGACGAAGACGCGCCGCCGATCCCCACTGGATGGGCCAGGAAGCCGTTCGTGGTCGCTGTCCGAGACGTCGCTCAGACGGGAGCGCTGCGGCCACTGCTGCGCGCCGAGGTGAGTCTGGAGCGCCACGGCACCGACCACCTGTCCGGGGTCCGCGGACCGGCGATGCTGGTGGCCAACCACGCATCCCACCTCGACGTCGGGGCGGTGCTGGCCACGCTGCCCGCCGCCTGGCGGGCGCGGACCGCTGTCGCGCTCAGCTCCGACGCGTTCTTCCACGCCTGGTGGAAGGCCGGCGCGGCGGCGCTGGCGTACAACACCTTCCAGCTCCCGGAGTCGGAGCCGAGCGAGAACGGAGCGGTCCGCTTCGACGTCGGCCCGCTGTCCTCGGTGCTGAATTCCGGCTGGAACGTGCTGGTCTTCCCAGAGGGAAGCCGAACCCGGGACGGGATCATCCAACCCTTCCACGCAGACGTCGCGGCCCTGGCCGCGAAGTTGTCGGTCCCCGTCGTGCCGATCGGTATCCGAGGCGCGTTCACCGCGCTGCCGCAGGGCAGCCGCTGGCCGCGACCCGGTCGGCCACGGGTGGCGGTCAGGTACGGTGCTGCGCTCGAAGCGCAACCGGCCGAGTCGGCCGAGGTCTACACCGCCCGGATCCACCGGGCCGTCGCCGACTTGATCGAGGAGGACCTCACCACCTGGTGGCAGGTGCGGCGAAGCGCGGACCGGATCGTCGATGACGTGCCGGCCTCACGCTGGCGTCGGATCTGGCAGCAGAGCGAGGCTCCGACGGTGGGTGGTCGACCTCGACGACCACGGATCTGGCGATCTTGAGCCGGCCGAACGATCAGCACGGCCTGGTCTGGCGACCGATCCGACGGGGCGACATCGACGAGCTGAGCTCGCTGCTGTCGGCCATCGAGCACCTCGACGAGCCGAGCGAGCGGCATAGCATCGACGAGCTCTACGAGCAGCTGGACGAGGCGGACGTCGACACCGACGCCGACACCATCCTCGGCCGCGACGCCGGCGGCACCCTGGTCGCGTACGGCTGGAACCATCCGCTGCTCTCCGATGTCGACCCTCGTCGGGTCTACGTGACCGGTGGCGTGCATCCCGGCTGGCGGCGACGAGGCATCGGGTATGCGCTGTTCGCGTGGCAGCTCGACCGCGCGCGGCGATGGCACGCCGAAACCCACCGCGAGGGCCTGGGCCCGCTCAGGGTGATCTGCGCGGTCGACACCAGGCTGGCCGACACCCGCGCCCTCTACGAGCGGGCCGGGCTGGAGCCGGTGCGCTGGTTCGCCGACATGACCCTGCGGTTCGACGGGACGCCGCCGGACTTCCCGCCACCGCCCGGCATCCGGCTCGTGCCGTTGAGCCGCAAGCTGTTCGACGCCGTCCGACAGGCACACAACGAGGCCTTCGCCGACCACTGGGGGTCGCAGCCGATCGATGCCACGCGCTGGGCCGAGCAGCTCGCCCGGTCTGCGTCGCGGGTGAGCTGGTCCTGGGTGGCGTTGGAGGAGCGGACCTCGGACGTGGTGGGCTATGCCACCAACTCCGCGTACGAGCAGGACTGGCAGAGCCAGGGATTCACGGAGGGCTGGACCGACCGACTGGGGGTACGGCCCGGCTGGCGTGGCCGTGGCATCGCCCGGGCCCTGCTCGGAGCCTCGATGCGCTCGTTCGCCGAGGCCGGCCTGGACGCCGCGGGGCTCGGAGTCGACACCGACAGCCCCACCGGCGCGTTCCGGCTCTACGAGTCGATGGGCTACCGGGCCACCGACACCAACGTCATGTACGCCAGAGACCACTAGGATCGTTGACCATGTCGGGACATTCCAAGTGGGCGACCACCAAGCACCAGAAAGCGGTGGTCGACGCACGGCGGGCCAAGTCGTTCGCCAAGCTGATCAAGAACATCGAGGTGGCGGCGCGGATCGGCGGCGGTGATCCAGCCGGCAACCCCACCTTGTACGACGCCATCCAGAAGGCGAAGAAGACCTCCGTTCCCAAGGACAACATCGACCGTGCGGTGAAGCGCGGCTCCGGGGCCGAAGCCGGGGGGGCGGACTACGAGACGCTGTTCTACGAGGCGTACGGTCCGGCGGGTATCGCCCTGCTGATCGAGTGCCTGACCGACAACCGGAACCGGTCGGCGTCCGACGTGCGGGTCGCCGTCACGCGCAACGGTGGCACCATGGCCGACGTGGGCTCCACCTCGCGCATGTTCAACCGCAAGGGCGTCGTGGTGGTGCCCAAGGCGCAGGAGGGCGGCACGACGCTGACCGAGGACGACCTGCTCGAGGCGACGCTGGACGCCGATCCGGAGGAGGTCAACGACCTCGGCGAGAGCTTCGAGATCCTCAGCGACCCCAGTGACACAGTCCGGGTGCGCGAGGCGGTGCAGGCCGCCGGCTTGGACTACGACTCCGCCGAGGTGTCCTTCGTGCCGGAGTACACCCAGGAGGTGGACGCCCCGACCGCCGAAAAGCTGTTCAAGATCATCGAGGCGCTCGAGGACTCCGACGACGTGCAGAACGTGTACAGCAACTTCGACGCCTCCGACGAGGTGCTGGCCACCGTCGGCTGACGAACCACCGTGCCCTGAGCTTGTCGAAGGGCGTGTCGGTCGGCGCCGGTGGAGGGTCGCTCGCGTAGCGTACGAACGTCTGTTCGCTTCGTTCCGAGAGGGTGGTCCATGCGGGTCCTCGGCGTCGACCCCGGGCTGACCCGGTGTGGGCTCGGCGTGGTCGACGGGCAGCTCGGACGACAACCGAGCCTGGTAGCCGTCGGGGTGATCCGGACGCCCGCCGACCTCGACCTGCCACTCCGGCTGCTGCGGCTGGAGAGCGAGATCGACGCCTGGATCAGCACCCACCGTCCCGATGCGGTCGCCGTCGAGCGGGTCTTCGCTCAACACAATGTGCAGACGGTGATGGGCACCGCCCAGGCCGCCGGCATCGCCATGCTGGTGGCCGCTCGCCGCGGCTGCCCGGTCGCGTTGCACACCCCGAGCGAGGTGAAGGCGGCCATCACCGGCTCCGGTCGGGCCGGCAAGGACCAGATCGGCCAGATGGTGACCCGGATCCTGCGGCTGGAGTCGACGCCGAAGCCGGCCGACGCTGCCGACGCACTGGCGTTGGCGATCTGTCACGTCTGGCGCGGCGGTGCCCAGAACCGGCTCCAGGAAGCCGTCGACCAGGCCAGGATCCGACAGGGAAAGGTGCGCGTCCGATGATCGCCCAGGTGAAGGGAACCGTGATCCAGGTCGGTCCGACTTCGGTGGTGATCGAGGTCGGCGGTCTCGGGGTGCTGGCCCTCTGCAGCCCGAACACGACGGCCGGGCTGCGGTTGGGCGAGACGGCCACGCTGTCGACCTCACTGGTGGTGCGCGAGGACTCCCTGACCCTCTACGGATTCGCCGGGGTCGAGGAGAAGGAGCTGTTCGAGCTGCTGCAGACCGCAACCGGTGTGGGACCCAAGCTGGCTCAGGCCGCGATCGCCGTGCTGAGCCCGGACGACCTGCGATCAGCCATCGCCACCGAGAACCTGGTGCAGCTGTGCAAGGTGCCCGGCATCGGACGCAAGGGCGCCCAGCGGCTGGTGATCGAGCTGAAGGACAAGATCACCACCACCGGCCTGGTCAGCGAGCCCAGCGGGGAGGCCGACGCCGATGCGTCGCCGCAGCATGTCGCCGGCTGGCGGGACCAGGTCAGCCAGGGTCTGCAGGGGCTCGGCTGGTCGTCCCGGGACGCCGAGACCGCCTGCGACGACGTCGAGTCCCTGGCCGGCGATCCTGGGGTCGGCGTGCCGCAGCTGATGCGGGCGGCGCTGCAGACGCTGGCCCGCCGATGAGCAGGGCGACCAGATGACCGAATCCGGACGGCTGACCACCGAGGAGCTGGAGGCGCTGGTCCGGCCGGACGCCCAGACCGATGAGCGCGCCGCCGAGTCGGCCCTGCGACCGCACGACCTGGCCGCCTTCCGTGGTCAGCCCCGAGTCAGCGAGCAGCTAGGGCTGCTGTTGACCGCCGCTCGGCAGCGCGGCGCGGTTCCCGATCACGTGCTGCTGTCCGGGCCGCCCGGCCTGGGCAAGACCACCCTGGCGCTGATCATCGCCGCCGAGATGTCCGCGCCCATCCGGATCTCCAGCGGGCCGGCGATCCAGCACGCCGGCGACCTGGCCGCGATCCTCTCCGGGCTCAGTGAGGGTGAGGTGTTCTTCCTCGACGAGATCCACCGGATGTCGAGGCCGGCGGAGGAGATGCTCTACCTGGCGATGGAGGACTTCCGGGTTGACGTCGTGGTCGGCAAAGGTCCTGGCGCCACCGCCATCCCGTTGGAGATCCCCCGCTTCACCTTGGTCGGGGCCACCACGCGGGCGGGTCTGCTGCCCGGTCCGCTGCGCGATCGGTTCGGCTTCACCGCTCAGCTGGAGTTCTACGACGCCGGGGCGCTGGAGCACATCGTCCGGCGGTCCGCCGGGGTGCTCGGCGCCGACCTGACCGACGAGGGAGCGGCGGAGATCGCCCGACGGTCCCGGGGCACGCCGCGGATCGCCAATCGGCTGCTACGTCGTGTCCGCGACTTCGCCCAGGTCCGGTCCGACGGCCGGATCACCGTCGACCTCGCCCACCAGGCGCTGGCCTTGTTCGAGGTCGACCCGATCGGCTTGGACCGGCTCGACCGCGGCGTGCTCGACGCGCTCTGCCGCCGGTTCGGTGGCGGACCGGTCGGCTTGTCGACCTTGGCCATCTCGGTGGGTGAGGAGACCGAGACCGTCGAGGAGGTCGCCGAGCCGTTCCTGGTCCGGGAGGGGTTCATGATGCGTACTCCCCGAGGTCGGGTGGCGACCCGTGCCGCCTGGTCGCACCTGGGCCTGACCCCGCCGGACGCCGGGACGGCCGTCGACGCGCCGGGACTGTTCTGAGAGCGCGGCGTATCCTGTATTACGTCTACTACGTGCTACAGGAGGATCCATGAGGCTGAACAGCAAGGGTCAGGTCACCATCCCCGCTGATCTCCGGCACAAGCACGGGCTGCGTGAAGGCGACGAGGTCGACGTGGTCGAGGACGGTGACGCACTGAGGATCGTGCGCGGTACGACTGGTCCCAGTCGTGGTGTCCGCCAGGTGCAGCAGATGCGGGGCCGGGCGACCAGCGACCTGTCCACCGATGAGCTGATGGAGCTCCTCCGGGGTGAGTGACGACGCCCGGGTCGTCACGCTGGTCGACTCGAACGTGCTGCTGGACGTACTCACCGACGACCCCGTGTGGTCAGCCTGGTCCGGCTCCGCGCTGGCTGCAGCATTGGACTCCGGTGGCGTGGTGATCAATCCCATCGTCTACGCGGAGGTCTCGGTCGGCTTCGCACAGATCGAAGATCTCGACGCTGCGCTGCCCAGCGATGTCATCGCTCGGGAGTCGCTTCCGTACAACGCAGGGTTCCTGGCGGGCAAAGCGTTTCTGCGCTATCGACGAGGCGGCGGCACCAGACCCACGCCGCTGCCGGACTTCTACGTCGGTGCGCATGCGCTCGTCGCCAACTACCGACTGCTCACGCGTGACGCACGGCGCTTTCGGACCTACTTTCCACGGGTGGTGCTCGTGGCACCGGCCGAGAAGTAGCTGAGGCACCTGTTCGTGCGGTGCCAGGTGCCGCAGCGACTTCTCGAGGCAGTTGCGCTCACCTTGCGAGTAGATCGACCACCAGCTTGACCGCCAACGACGTCATCACGACCGCCACGGCAGCGTCGAAGACCCGCCAAGCGCCGGGCCTGGCGAAGACGGGTGCCAGCGCCCGGGCGCCGAAGCCGAGACTGGTGAACCACACCACGCTGCCGACGGCGGCGCCGACCGCGAACAGCCACGGGCGGGCGTACGAGGCCGACACCGTGCCCAGCAGCACGACGGTGTCGAGGTAGACGTGGGGGTTGAGCCAGGTCAGCGCGAGCGCCGCCAGGACCGCCGAGCCGAGCCGAACCCGGTCCTGGGCCGGGCCGTTCTCGACGGTGAGCGCCGCCGGGCGGACCGCGCGCCGCACGGCCATGGCCGCGTAGCCCAGCAGCACCACCGCCCCGCCGATCGTGACCACGGCGAGGACGGTGCCGTGCCGGGTGATCGCCGTCCCGAGGCCAGCGGCTCCGGCCGTGATCAGCAACACGTCGCTGGCCGCGCAGATCGCCACCACGATCCCGACGTGCTCCCGACGGAGCCCTTGACGGAGCACGTACGAGTTCTGGGCACCGATGGCGACGATGAGACCGAGGCCGAAGCCGAGGCCGGCGAGGAGAGTCATGAGCACCGCTCCACTATCCGGTCGGCAGTCGATGAAGTCCAGCGAATGTTTTTCACCGTACGTAAGCAGCGCTTAAGATAACCCGATGGACTGGGACCTCGCACAGCTCAGAGCCTTCGCAGCCATCGTCGACCACGGGAGTCTGGAGGCCGCGGCGCAGACGCTGCATCTGACGCCGTCCGCCGTGAGCCAGCGGCTCAAGGCACTGGAACGGGCCGTGGGTGCGGTGCTGCTGCAACGTTCGCGTCCGGTGCGTGCCACCGAACCGGGGGAGAGCGTGCTCCGATTCGCCCGCCAGCTGGACGCACTGTCACGCGACACCGCGGCAGAGCTCGGTGCTGGTGCCTGGCCCGCTGTCCGGGTCGCCGTCAACGCGGACTCCCTGGCCACCTGGGTGCTTCCTGCGCTGGCGCCGCTGGCCGGCGAGCTGCGGCTCGAGCTGCTCCGCGAAGGTGAGGAGCACACCGTGGACCTGCTGCGAGACGGCTCCGCGATGGCCGCCATCACCACCGAGCAGATCCCGGTGCAGGGCTGCACGGTCGAGCACCTGGGGGCCATGCGCTACCAGCCGATGGCGGCCCCCGCCTTCGCCGCCCGATGGTTCCGGGACGGCCTCAGCACGGCCGCCCTCGCCGAGGCGCCGGTGGTGGTGTTCGACGCCAAGGACCGGATCCAGCACCGACTGCTCCGACGCCATGGTGTGTCGGAGGACCCGCCGATCCACCTTGTACCGGCCGCGACCCAGTACGTCGAAGCGGTCCGGCTGGGGATCGGCTGGGGCATGGTGCCCGACCAACAGCGCACGGGCTGGACGGCCGAGGACGCCGTCGTCTTGTCGACCGAAGACGATGAGGACGTGGCTCTGTTCTGGCAGCAGTGGGCGCTGCGGACCCCGAGCCTGGAACGGGTGGCTGACGCGGTCCGGGCCGCGTCAGCCGAGATTCTGCGCCGGATTGGGTAGAGTACGGCGGTCGGCCGCAGGCTGGCCCCGTCGGCGCGCCCGTGTCGAGGGCGCGCAGAACCCGATTGTTGGAGCCATGGGAAGTTCACCTCTGAGCACGATCCTGCTGATCGCCTTGATGGTGGTCGCGTTCTACTTCCTTCTTCTGCGGCCGCAGAAGAAGCGGCAGCAGGCACAGCAGAAGACGATGAACGAGATCCAGCCGGGCACCCGGGTGCTGTTGGGCAGCGGCATCTTCGGCACCGTCGTCACCGCCAGTGCCAAGCAGGCCGTGATCGAGATCGCCCCGGGCGTGGAGCTGACGGTGTTGAAGCAGGCGATCGCCCGGATCGTGCAGCCCGGCGACGAGTTCAGCGAGCCGGAGGAGTTCGACTCCGAGATCGAGGACGAGTCGCTGGTCGAGCCGGAGCCCGCCGAGCCCGCCGAGCCGTACCAGTCCGAGCAATTCCAGTCCGAGCAGATCCGGTCCGAGCAGATCGAGTCCGACACCCGCAGCGAGACGCCGACGTACGAGAACCCGAGCTTCGGGAACGAGCCCAAGAAGGACTGACGCCTGGTGGCGACTCGCGGCGGCCATCCCGGCCGCACACTCATCATCTTCGGACTCGTGGTGGCAGCCCTCTACGGGCTGATGGCGATCTCGAACAACTGGACGCCCAAGCTGGGTCTGGACCTGCAGGGCGGGACCACGATCACCCTGACAGCCCAGAACACCGACGGCACCGGGCAGATCGATCCGAACAGCCTGGAGCTGGCCCGCACGATCATCCAGTCCCGGGTCGACAGCCTGGGCGTCGGCGAGACCGAGGTCACGACCTCCGGCGACCGGCAGATCATCGTCAGCGTGCCCAACGTCCAGCAGGACGAGCTCGTCCGGCTGGTCGGTCAGACCGCTGTGCTGCGTTTCCGGGCCGTCTATGCCGTCGAGGCCGTGACACCGCCGCCGACCGCGACACCGTCCGCGGACCCGTCCGGTTCGGCCGCCCCGACGACGGCACCGAGCGGTGAGGCCTCGGCCAACCCCGCACCGAGCGCGAGCCCGTCCGGTGACCGCCGGCCGGCACCTCAGCTGCCCACCGCGCCGCCGGCCCCGACCACGCCACGGCCGACCGCCCCGGGCCAGGGCACCCCGCCGGACAAGGCGATCGAGTGGCAGCCGTCGGAGGCGGACCAGGCCGACTTCGCCAGCTTCACCTGCGACCAGGCCGGCTCGTTCCCCGACGTCGCCGATCAGCCGCTGATCGCCTGCGACCGGGAGCAGACAGAGAAGTACCTGCTCGGTCCCACCCTGATCGAGGGCACCGACCTGACCACCGCGTCGGCCGGCGTCCCGCAGAACCAGGTCCAGTGGGTGGTGAATCTCGAGTTCAACAGCGACGGCGCGGCGGCCTTCGAGAGCGCGACCGGCACCCTGGCCACCCGGCAGCCGCCGGAGAACCAGTTCGCCATCGTGCTGGACTCCGAGGTCATCTCCGCGCCGTCGGTCAGCGCCGCCATCCCCGGCGGACGGGCCGAGATCTCCGGCAACTTCAACCAGCAGTCCGCCACCGAGCTCGCCAACATCCTCAAGTACGGCGCTCTTCCACTGGCCTTCGAGGTGTCCGAGGTCTCCAACGTGTCAGCGACGCTGGGCGGTGAGCAGCTGCGAGCCGGCATCATCGCCGGCATCATCGGCCTGGCCCTCGTGGTCGGGTTCTGCTTCCTGTACTACCGGGGTCTCGGCATCGTGGTGGTGTCGTCGCTCGCCGTGGCCGGGCTGATCACGTACGCGACCGTGGTGCTGCTGGGCGACTCGGTCGGATTCGCGCTGAACCTGCCGGGCATCGCCGGCATGATCGTGGCCATCGGCGTCACGGCGGACAGCTTCGTCATCTACTTCGAACGGATCCGCGACGAGGTCCGGGACGGCCGGAGTCTGCGGACGGCGATCGAGACCGGCTGGATCCGGGCTCGGCAGACCATCCTCATCGCCGACGCGGTCTCGATGCTGTCGGCGATCATCCTGTTCATCCTGGCCATCGGCTCGGTGAAGGGCTTCGCCTTCACCCTCGGGCTGACCACGCTCATCGACGTCGCCGTGGTGTTCTTCTTCACCAAGCCGTTGATGACGATGCTGGGTCGGACCAGGTTCTTCGGCCAGGGGCACAAGTGGTCGGGCCTGTCACCGGACCACCTGGGCGTGACGGCACTGCCCGGGACCCGCACCCGACGACCGGCTCCGACGGCCACCCCGGCGACCGAGAGCGAGGGGATCTAGGTGTCTCGGCTCAGCCAGTTCGGTCACAAGCTCTACACCGGCGAGGTCTCATACAACTTCATCGGGAACCGCCGGCGCTGGTACATCGTCTCCGCGATCCTGATCGCCGTGTCGATCCTCTCGATCGGCATCCGCGGCCTGGACTGGGGCATCGAGTTCGAGGGTGGGGCGGACTTCCAGGTCCAGGCCGCCGTCACCGACGCCACGGTCGAGGAGTTCACCGACGCGGTCAACAACGCCGGTGTCGCCGACCTGGGTGAGGTCACGGTGACCACGGTCGGCAACGACCAGGTCCGCGTGCAGACCCGCAGCCTGGAACCCGTCGACGAGGTGCCGAAGGTCCGCTCCGCCATCGCCGAGGAGGCGGGGGTACCGAGCGAGCAGGTCGCGTACAGCCTGATCGGCGCCTCTTGGGGTGGCCAGATCACCGACCGGGCACTGATCGCGCTCGGGGTGTTCCTGCTGCTGGTCACGCTGGTGATCTGGGCGTACTTCCGGAACTGGAAGATGTCGGTGGCGGCGCTGATCGCGCTGCTGCACGATCTCGTCCTCACCATCGGTGTCTACGCGCTGGTCGGGTTCACGGTCACGCCGGCGACGGTGATCGGCGTGCTGACCATCCTCGGCTACTCGCTGTACGACACGGTGGTCGTGTTCGACAAGGTCCGGGAGAACGTCCGCGATCTGACCTCGTCGACGCGCCAGACCTACTCCGAGGCGGCGAACCTCGCGGTCAACCAGGTGCTGGTCCGTTCGATCAACACCACGATCATCGGCGTGCTGCCGGTGGCGGCGCTGCTGTTCACCGGTGCCTTCATCCTGGGCGAGGGCCCGCTCAAGGACCTGGCCCTGGCGCTGTTCGTCGGCATGATCTCCGGTGCGTACTCCTCGATCTTCATCGCCACCCCGCTGCTGGCGCAGCTCAAGGAGCGGGAACCGGAGATGCAGAAGCTCACGAAGCGGGTGCTGGCCCGGCGGGCCAAGACCGACGCCAGGACCAGCGCGGCCGGAACGGCGACTCCGGTCGACGCGACCCCGTACGATCCTCCGATCGAGTCGGCCGACGACGCCACCGATGAGCCGAGCAGTCCCGACACCCCGGCACGACCCCGGATCACGGTGACCTCGTCCCAGCCCGCGATCGTCAACCGACCTGGTCGACCGACCAGCGAGGGAGCCTCCGGCCGGCCGCAGCCGCAGCACAAGCCTCGAAGCCAGCGGAAGAGGTAGACGGCCGATGAGCCACGCGCAGCCGTCCATCGATCTCGCCCAGCTGATCAGCGAGGTCCCTGACTTCCCGCAGCCTGGCATCGTGTTCCGCGACATCACCCCGTTGCTGGCTTCGCCGGGCGGCTTCGCCGCGGCGGTCGAGGCGCTGACCCGGATCAGCCCGCGCGACGTCGACGTGGTCGTCGGCATCGAGGCTCGAGGATTCCTGTTCGGTGCCCCGGTCGCGCTCGCCCTCGGAGCCGGCTTCGTCCCGGTTCGCAAGCCGTCGAAGCTCCCCCGGGCGGTGGAGACCGTCACCTATGACCTCGAGTACGGCACCGAGACGCTCGCGCTGCACGCCGACGCGTTCTCACCCGGCAGCCGGGTGCTCGTGGTCGACGACGTGCTGGCCACCGGCGGCACTGTGGTCGCGACCGCAGCCTTGGTCGACCGACTGGGCGGTGAGCTCGTCGGGGTCAGCCTGCTCAGTGAGCTCAGCTACCTCGGGGGGCGGGAGCGGTTGACCGAGGCCGGTATCGGGCCGGTGTCCTCGGTGCTCACTTTCGACGCAGCATGAGCATCTTCGGCGGCTCCGGGCGTTCCCGCGGCCCGCGGCAGTCCTGGACCCACCAGGCCCTGGTCAGCCTGCCCTCCCGGTCCTCGACGCCCGGCCGGGAGCTGGCTCGGCGAGGGCTGCTGGCTCTTGCCCTGCTGGTGTTCATCGTCGCCCTGGTCTACCTCGACCGCGACGCCTACACCGACAACTGGGACGGCTCGGTCAGCCTGATCGACGCCATCTACTACGCGACTGTGACCATCACCACGACCGGCTACGGCGACATCACGCCGATCACCCCGCAGGCCAGGATCATCAACGCCGTCCTGGTGACACCGATGCGGATCCTGTTCCTGGTCCTGTTGGTCGGAACCACCTTGGAGGTGCTGGCGAACGAGGGTCGCCGGATGCTGCGCGACAACCGCTGGAGGAAGCACATGCGTAACCACGTCGTCGTGATCGGCTACGGCACCAAGGGCCGCAGTGCGGTGGACACCTTGGCGACCAACGGCGCCAACCCGGCCCAGATCGTGGTGATCGACCCCAAGCCGGGAGCGATCGTCGACGCGAACCTGCGGGGCTTCGCCGCCATCGAGGGCGACGCGACCCGCCGGGACGTGCTGCGCCGGGCCGAGATCATCAAGGCCCGTGAGGTGATCATCACCTTGGACCGGGACGACTCCGCGATCTTGGTGACGCTGACCGTCCGCCAACTCAACCCGAGCGCCCACGTCGTGGTGGCGGTGCGGGAGGACGACAACGCGTCCCTGCTGCGGCAGTCCGGAGCCAATGCCGTCGTCACGTCCTCCGAGGCCGTCGGCAGGTTGCTCGGACTGTCGGCGGTCAGTCCCAACCTGGGCACCGTGATCGAGGATCTGCTGTCCAGCAGGGAGGGACTGGAGGTGGGTGAGCGGCAGGTCCGCGCCGACGAGGTCGGCCTCGCGCCCGACGACGTCAAGGGAGAGGCCGTCATCGCCGTGATCAGGAACAAGACACTGCGCCGGTTCTACGACCCGACCGTGGCGAATCTGCAGACCGGTGACCATGTCGTCGTCGTCCGGCATGCCGAGGCTGAGCTCGAGGAGTCGGAGCAGCAGACCCAACCCAGCCGCCGCCGGCCGTCCCGGCGTGACGACTGGTAGTGGGCGCTGGCCTAGACTGGCTGCACTTCGGCTGGAGGGGTGCACTGGGTGGCGACTGAGCCTGGGACCGTGGCGCGGTCGTCTGCCGAGACGACCGACCAGGTCGGCGCGCGCCCTGACCAGGTCGGTGACGCCCTGAGCCCTGGTTCGCCGGCCAGCGCAGCCCCGCCGCCCACCCCGGTGACGCGAGAGCAGCAGGGTCCTGGGAGTCTCCCGGTCCGGCTGAGCACGGGTCCCGAGCAGCCTCGGGTGCGGATGCGGCAGCGGATCGCGCGCTTCGGGACCAGCAAGCCCCAGGCGCCGGTGCTGGACCCGCTGTTCAAGGTGATCCGGGCCAACCACCCCAAGGCGGACCTGCCACTCATCGAGCGGGCGTACCGGACCGCGGAGCGCTACCACCGCGGACAGACCCGCAAGAGCGGCGACGCCTACATCACCCACCCGCTGGCCGTCACCACCATCCTCGCCGAGCTGGGGATGACCGAGCCCACGCTCTGCGCGTCGCTGCTGCACGACACGGTCGAGGACACGTCGTACACGCTGTCCGCCCTGACCCGCGACTTCGGCGAGGAGATCGCGCTGCTGGTCGACGGCTGCACCAAGCTCGACAAGGTCAAGTACGGGGACTCGGCGAAGTCGGAGACCATCCGCAAGATGGTCGTGGCGATGTCACGGGACATCCGGGTGCTGGTGATCAAGCTCGCCGACCGGTTGCACAACATGCGCACATTGCACTACCTGCGGCCCGACAAGCAGTTCCGGATCGCCTCGGAGACGCTGGAGATCTTCGCTCCGCTGGCCCACCGGCTGGGCATGAACGCCATCAAGTGGGAGCTGGAGGACCTGTCGTTCGCGGCCATGCAGCCGAAGGTGTACGACGAGATCGTCCGGATGGTGGCCGAGGCGGCGCCCCGCCGGGACGAGTTCCTCTCCCAGGTGATCGAGCAGGTGACCGCCGACCTGCGCTCGGCGAAGATCAAGGCGGCCGTCACCGGTCGGCCGAAGCACTACTACTCGATCTACCAGAAGATGGTCGTCCGCGGCCGCGACTTCGCCGACATCTTCGACCTGGTCGGTCTGCGGGTGCTGGTGGAGAGCCCACGCGACTGCTACGCAGCGCTGGGGGTGATGCACGTCCGCTGGAACCCGCTTCCGGGTCGGTTCAAGGACTACATCGCCATGCCGAAGTTCAACATGTACCAGTCGCTGCACACCACCGTGCTGGGACCGCATGGCAAGCCGGTCGAGCTGCAGATCCGCACCGAGGAGATGCACAAGCGGGCGGAGTTCGGCGTCGCGGCGCACTGGAAGTACAAGGACGGCGGCAAGGGCATCCCGGCCACCGCCACCGGCGACGGCGACGACCTGACCTGGGTCCGCCAGCTGCTGGACTGGCAGCGGGAGACCGCCGACCCGGGTGAGTTCCTCGACTCGCTGCGCTTCGAGATCAACTCCACCGAGGTGTACGCCTTCACCCCGAAGGGCGACGTGCACGCGCTGCCGCAGGGGGCGACCCCGGTCGACTTCGCGTACGCGATCCACACCGAGGTCGGGCACCGAACTGTCGGAGCTCGGGTGAACGGTCGGCTGGTGCCCCTGGAGTCAGAGCTGTCCAACGGCGACGTGGTGGAGATCCTGACCTCCAAGGCCGAGGGGGCGGGCCCCAACCGGGACTGGCTGGAGTTCGTCCGCAGCCCACGGGCCCGGAACAAGATCAGACACTTCTTCACCAAGGGCCGGCGCGAGGAGTCGATCGAGAGCGGCAAGGAGGCGATCGCCCGGCAGGTGCGCAAGGCCGGGCTGCCGCTGCAGCGGCTGCTCACGCTGGAGCACCTGACCGCCGTGGCCGGCTACTTCAAGCTGTCGGACATCTCAGCGCTCTACGCGGCGGTCGGCGAGGGGACCGTCGGTCCACAGGCGGTGATCAACCGGCTGATCACGGCCGAGGGCGGCGAGGACGCCACCGCCGACGAGATCAACGAGGACCAGGTCGTCACCGGCCGGCGACGGCGCCGGTCGTCTGCGTCGGACTCCGGGATCGAGGTCGCCGGCGACACCGACCTGCTGGTCAAGCTGGCCAAGTGCTGTACGCCGGTGCCGGGTGACCAGATCGTCGGGTTCATCACCCGCGGGGCCGGGGTGTCGGTGCACCGTCTGGACTGCGTCAACGCGGATCACCTGCAGACCGAGCACCCGGAGCGCATGGTCGGCGTCTCCTGGGCGCCGACCGCCCAGAGCTCGTTCCTGGTGGCCATCCAGGTGGAGGCGCTGGATCGCAACCGGCTGCTGTCCGACATCACCCGGGCGCTGTCGGACCAGCACGTGAACATCCTGTCCGCGGCCCTGAACACGTCGAAGGACAAGATCTGCAAGGCGCGCTTCACCTTCGAGACCGCCGACCCGACCCACCTGGACCACGTGCTCCGCGGTGTCCGGCAGGTGCCGGGCGTCTTCGACGTCTACCGCATCCGGCAATAGCCCTACGGCGGCACTACCGGCGGTCGGCCAGACTCTCCAGCTCATCCACCAAGGCTCCGGACGCGATCTCGGCACGGATCTGCACGCCGAGTCGAGCCGCGGCTCGGCGATACGACGGCTCGCGCAGCACATCGGTCACGGCGCTCGCGATCGCAGAGGTGTCCGCCTTCGCCGAGAGCACCGCGGCCGCACCGTGGCGGGCGGCACGGGCCGCGTTGTCGCCCTGGTCGCGACCCAACGGCATGCACAGGGCCGGGACACCCGCGGCGAGCGCCTTGATCAGCGTGCCGTGACCGGCGTGGGTGATGACGAGGGCAGACTTGGGGATCAGCTCGCTGTGAGCGGCGGCGCGGACGACCACGACGTTCGGTGCAGCAGGGATCTCGGCCGGATCGATCGCGGGACCGGTCGTGATGACTCCGCGTACCGGCAGGCTGGCGAGCGCTCGCGCAATCCGCTGGAGGAGCGCCGCCTGGTTCATATAGGTGCTCGAGAGACCGACGACCACCAGCGGCTCATCGCCCGGTGGCAGCTCGAGCGGGTCCGCGGCGGGGATGTTCTCGAGCACGGGGCCGACGTACCGGACGTTCCGGGCGTCGGGGGGCGGATCGTCGAACGCGGAGCTCGTGAGCACGAGCACGCGGTCGGCGCGATCCCATTGCGACCAGAGGTGGCGCAGTGGCTTCAGCCCGTGAGCGGCGCGTGCCGCGTTCACATCGGGCAGGCCTCGGTCCCACAGGAGGTTGCCCAGGACGAAGCCGGCGCGGTCGCGGGCGTGCCCGAGGGCGCCGCGAGCTGGACGCAGTCCCAGCCCGAGCGGCGGACGTACGCGCGAGGGCACGACGTAGACCGAGCCGACCAAGACGGCGCACGGGACACCCCGGGCCTCGGCACCTATCAGTACGCCCAACAACACGCCGTCCACCAGTACGGCGTCGAACCGTTCGCCGTCGAGGGCCGCCACCACGTCGGCCGCGAACCGGGCCGCAGGACCGGTGATGAGGCGCTCGCGCACCCGGATGAACGCGCCGATCGGCGTGCGGCACTCCCAGTCCTTGAACAGGTCGTCCTCGAGCGCGGCGGACTTCCGTTGCGGTGCCGTGGGCCAGGTGCGGTGGGATGCCCCCGTGTCGGCGATCGCGTCGGCCAGGGTCGGGTCGCCGTAGACGACCACCTCGTGGCCGCGCTGGACGAGAAGGCGTGCGACGCCGAGGTTCGGCGGGGTTGCTCCGCCGCCGTCCCACACGGCCAGCAGGTACCGCACCTGTCGCTCCGTTCCGCAGCTCAACCGCTGAAGTCGTCGGCCGCCTTGCGGGCCTGAGCCAGCCACTCCCGATAGGTCGCGGCCGAGGAGAGCGCGTCGCGGGCCGCCTTGGCGTCTCCCCGGGTCTCGGCTCTGGCGGCCTTCTCCTCCAGCTGGGCGATCTGGGCCTCGAGCTTGCCGGCCGTGTCCTCCGCGCGGGCCCGCGCCTCCGGGTTGCTTCGCCGCCACTGGTCGTCCTCGGCGTTCTTGAGCGCGGTCTCGACCGCCCGCAGCCGACTGTCCAGTGGCCGGATCATCTCCCGTGGCACCTTGCCGATGGCGGACCAACGCTCCAGGATCTCGCGGTACGCAACCCGGGCTGCCCCGAGGTTGCGGACCGGCAGCAGGGCCTCGGCCTCCTCGACCAGAGCCTGTTTGGCGACGCCGTTCGCCCGGAACTCGGAGTCCTGCTGCGACATCGCCGCCGACTTGGCCCCGAAGAACACGTCCTGCGCGCCGCGGAACCTCTTCCACAGCTCATCGTCGACACCCTTGGGCACCGAGCCGGCGGCCTTCCAGCGGGTCATCAGGTCCCGATAGGCCGCGGTGGTCGGACCCCAGTCGGTGGAGCTCTGCAGCGCCTCGGCTTCGACGACCAGGTGCTCCTTGATCTTGCGAGCCGTCTCTCGCTGTTCGGACTCTCTGGCGAACTGGGCCTTGCGCCGCCGCGTGTAGGTCGTGCGGGCACTGGAGAACCGGTGCCACAGCTCATCATCGGTGGCGCGATCCAGCCGAGGGAGGGTCTTCCACTTCTCCAGCAGCTCCCGGAAGCGGTTGACCCCGCCGCGCCAGTCGTTGCCGGCGGCCAGCTTCTCCGCCTCGACGACGAACCGCTCCTTGGCCTCCTTGGCCGCGGCGCTGGCCTTGGCCCGCTCCGCCTTGCGTGCTGCTCGCTGGTCGGCCACCTTCGGTGCCAGGGCCTCCAACCGGGCGGTCAGGCCGTCCAGGTCCCCGACCGCATGGGCATCGTTCAGCGCCGAGCGGACCGTCTTGATCGAGGCACCCGCGTCATCGGGGGAGAGCGCGCCCGACGTGATCCGGGTCTCCAGCAGCGAGACCTCCAGCTCCAGCGCCTCGTACCGGCGGGTGAAGAAGGCCATCGCCTCCTCGGCTGGCACATCCGGCACCTGCCCGACGGCGCGCTCGCCGGCCCGCGTGCGGACGTAGACGGTCCCGTCCTCGTCGACCCGGCCGAAGGAGGCGGGCCCTGGCATGCGCGGAGATGGGGCCCTCTCGTCGCTCATGCACCCATCCTGCCCGATCCACCCAGACCGGTCATATCAGGTTCTCAGGCGGCGCACCCCGCTCGTTACGCTCCGGAGTGTGTTCATCGCGTCCTTTCCGGCCGGTCCCTGGCAGACGAACTGCTACGTCGTCGCCACCGAGCCCGGAGCCGAGTGCCTGATCCTCGACCCCGGCATGAATGCTGCGGAGGGCGTACGAGACCTGGTGGCCGAGCACCGCCTGAAGCCGGTCGCCGTGGTGCTGACCCATGGCCACCTCGACCACATGTTCGCCGTCGCACCGGTCTGCGGCACGTACGACGCCACCTGCTGGATCCATCCCGACGACCGGCACCTGCTGACGGACCCGCTCGCTGCTATGGGTCCGGAGACTCACCAGCTGCTGGCCCAGCTGACGGGCGGCACGGCGACCTTCGCCGAGCCGGACGATGTCCGCGAGCTGACCGACGGATCGGTGCTGGAGATCGCCGGCGTACGTCTGGCTGCGATCCACGCGCCGGGGCACACGGTCGGGTCCGTGATGTACCGGTCCGACTACCCGCCGACCACGCTCGGCGCCGAGGCCCAGATCGACCAGGTGGTGTTCTCCGGCGACGTGTTGTTCGCGGGCTCGATCGGCCGGACGGACCTCCCCGGCGGTGATCACGCAGCGATGCTCCGCTCACTGAAGGAGAAGGTGCTGCCGCTGCCGGACAGCGTCGCTGTGCTGCCCGGTCACGGACCGCAGACGACGATGGCGCACGAGCGAGCGACGAATCCGTACCTGCGCGGGGATCAGCTCAAGTGAGGTGGCGGTGATGGTGACGGAATCTCGCAGGTCGCGACCGACCGGACGGTTCGTACCGGCGTGTCGCCCTCACGTGCCGCGCGGATCCGTCAAGGGGAGGCCGTCACGCTCGGCTCAGGAGGTGCGATCCAGCACTCGCTTGGCGCGGTGCGCGACCACCAGCGTGCTGACGATGTCCACGATGAAGATCAGATGCAGGATGACGTTGACGGTGAGGAAGGTGGTGCTGATCGCCCGGTCCCGGTGCATCAGCGTGAGGCAGCAGATGCCGTACACCGAGGTCGACAGCATGATCACGTACGTGCTGGCTACGAAGATCGGCGCCAGGACCACACCGATGCCGGTGATCGACAGCGCCATCGCGATCACCGTCAGCAGCACGAAGTTCAAGATGAAGAAGGGGATGCTGGTCAGCTTGACCAGCATCGCCGCCCGCCGCAGTCCGTCGAGGTCTCGTTGCCGGAGCATGCCGAACGCGTCCTTGGCCGCCCAGACAGCTGCCATCAGATAGAGCACCAGCCAGGCGAACCACCCTTGCCACACCAGGGAGTTCCAGAGTTCGTCGTCCGGCGCCGGCAGCAGCCCGAGGTTGGAGCCGACGCTGCCACCCACCACGACGACCGGCACCACGAGCAGTGCGACCGCCAGCGTCCACTTGGCCATGCGAGCGAGTATCCAGGTGAGCGGGTCGCTGCAGCCCTCTAGGATCGACCCCCGTGAGTCGCCCCCGTCCGCTGTCCGGTTTTCCCGAGTACACCCCCGATCAACGCATCGTCGAGCAGCATGTGCTGGATCGGCTGCGGGAGACCTTCGAGCTGCACGGGTTCGCCTCGATCGAGACCCGGGCGGTCGAGCCGCTGGACCGGCTGGCCAAGCAGGGCGAGATCGACAAGGAGGTCTACGTCGTCTCGCGGCTGCACGCCGCCGACGACGCCAAGGCCGAGCTCGGCCTGCACTTCGACCTGACGGTCCCGTTCGCCCGCTACGTGCTGGAGAACGCGCATCAGCTCGCGTTCCCGTTCCGGCGCTACCAGATCCAGAAGGTTTGGCGCGGCGAGCGGCCGCAGGAGGGCCGCTACCGGGAGTTCACCCAGGCCGACATCGACATCGTCGACAACACCACCTTGGCCACGCACCACGACGTCGAGCTGCCGCTGGTCACGTTGCAGGCGCTGGAGCGGCTGCACACCGATTTGGGCCTGCCGCCCGTGCTGATGCGGGTCAACAACCGCCGGCTCGCGCAGGGCTTCTACACCGGCCTCGGCATCGCCGACCCGGCCGCGGTGCTGCGGCAGGTGGACAAGCTGGACAAGATCGGTCCGGACAAGGTCGTCGAGCTGCTGGTCGAGCAGGGACTGACCGACGTCCAGGCCAAGGCGTGCCTCGGCCTGGCCGACATCTCCTCCGCCGATGCCTCCTTCGTCGACCAGGTCCGCGCTCTCGGCGTGAGCGATCCCGAGCTGGATGCCGGGCTCGAGCTGCTGGCCGCCGTGGTGGAGACCGCGGCCCAGCACGTACCCGGCCGGATGGTCGCGGACCTGAAGATCGCCCGCGGGCTGGACTACTACACCGGCACCGTCTACGAGACCGAGCTGGTCGGCTTCGAGACCTGGGGATCGGTGTCCTCCGGCGGCCGGTACGACTCGCTGGCCTCCGACGGCAAGACCACGTACCCCGGCGTCGGGCTCTCGATCGGCGTCACCCGGCTGCTGGCCCCGCTGTTCTCCCGCGGGCTGCTGACCGCATCCCGGCCGGTGCCGACCGTGGTGCTGGTCGCCGTGGACAGCGAGGACAGCCGCGCCGACGCCGTCGCGGTGGCCGAACGGCTCCGGTCCCGTGGGATCGCCACCGAAGTCGCGCCGATGGCGGACAAGTACGGCAAGCAGATCCGTTACGCCGACCGGCGCCGGATCCCGTACGTGTGGTTCGGTTCGCCACCGCAGAGTGAGGTGAAGGACATCCGCACCGGCGAGCAGCTGCCGGCCGACCCGGATCGCTGGGAGCCGGACGCCTCAGATCTGCGGCCGGTCGTCAGCGGTCCGGCGTAGCGTCTGACCCGTGAACCTCGACGCGTCGCAGGTGCTGGCCCGGCGGCTGGCCACCCAGCGCGTCGTCGGACCACCGCTCTCCTCGGCGGTCGAGGTGGTCGAGCTGCTGACCTGCGTACAGTCGCAGGAGTTCGGGCACGCGCTCTGGTCGCTGGGCATGCGCTGCGCCTCCACCACGTACGCAGAGATCGTGGCGGCGTTCGACGCCGGTGATCTGCTGCGGACACACCTGCTGCGGCCGACCTGGCACCTGGTCGCCGCAGCGGACCTGGAGTGGATTTTGGCGGCCACGTCGGATCGCGTCCACCAGCGCAACGCCGGGATGTACCGGCAGACCGGCATCGATGCCGACACGGTGGCCCGAACGCACGACCTGCTGGTCGAGATGCTGGCCGGCGGGCGATCGCTCACCCGGCCGGAGATCGGCGAGCGACTCGCCGCCCGGGGCGTCGAAGGAACGAGCGGGATGCGGCTCACCTACCTCGTCATGCGCGCCGAGCTGGACGGGCTGGTCGTCAGCGGACCGCTGCGGGGGAACCAGCACACGTACGCGCTGGCCGCCGAGCGCCTCACCGGCCGCGCCATCACCATTCCCGAGGATCCCGTGGCCGAGCTGTGGCGGCGGTTCGTGGTCGGCCACGGACCGACCAGTGTGCGGGACTTCGCCCGTTGGTCCTCGCTCACCCTGACCGCAGCCCGCGCTGCCGCCGCCCGCGGACCGGATGGGCTCGAGTCCGCCGTCGTGGGGGACGAGGAGGTCTGGTGGGACCCGACCCAGCCCGCCGCTGACCCGATAGAGGCGCGGGAGGCGGTGCGGCTGGTTCCGCTGTACGACGAGCTGACACTCAGCTATCCGCGGCTCAACTTCGAGATCTCCGCCGGTCATCCGCATCCTCCCGATGCGGATGTGCTGTGGGGCTCGGTGATCGCCGAGCTGACCAACGTCGGTTTGTGGCGCCGGACGATGGTCGACGGGCGATCGCCGAAGGTGCGGCTGGCCAGCACCCTCGACCCGAACACCTCGTCCATCCGGCGCGTCGCCGTCGAGCATGAACTGGATCGGCTGGCAGTCTTCCTGCAAGCGGAACCCGTCAGGGAGGACTGGAGCCGATGACGATGCCCCGCGCGGGCCATACCGTGCTCGCGGAGGCCGACAGCACAGCCTTCGGGTCACTGCGCCGGCGCTCCTCCTCGCGTAAGGACCGGTACGCGCTCGGCAAGTCGCTGCGACAGAAGGTGCCACGGTCCTCGCTCGGCAGCTGGGAGGTCCGCGCCGACCGGCCCGATCCGGTGGCGCTGATCCAGCAGTCCCACGATGGGCGGCTCGAGTGGCTGATCCCGATCCGGGTGGCGCGGATGGTCGGCTCGCCGTACGGCTTCCTGCGCGGCAGCGCGGTGGTGATGGCCGAGGACGTCGCCAAGCTGCCGGCTACCGGTATCACCCCGGTCATCTGCGGCGACGCGCACCTGGGCAACTTCGGTTTCTATGCGTCGCCCGAGGGCGAGCTGGTGATCGACCTCAACGACTTCGACGAGGCCCATCCCGGCGGCTGGGAGTGGGATCTGCGCCGTCTGGTGGCCAGCATCTGGGTGGCCGGCCGGGAGAACGGCCGCAGCGAGAGCCAGTGCGCCGACGCCGTCGCCTCGTGCGTTCGCGCGTACCGGGACGAGGTCCGGTTCCTGGCCGACCAGCCGCTGTTGATGCGCTCCTACAACCGGCTCGACGTCGACCGGCTGCACGAGACCGCGACGGAGAAGACGCTGCGAGCCGAGATCCAGCGAGCCGCCAAACGGGCCCGGCACCGGACCTCGGACCGGGCGCTGCCGCGGTTCACCCGCGAGCTCCACGGGAAGCGACAGATCGTGGAGGAACCGCCGTTGATCACGCACGTGATGCGGTCGGAGGAGGATGCGATCGCGCTGGCCCTGGACGACTACCTGGGCACCCTGGCCAGCCACTGGCAGCGGGTCGTCGGCGGCTACACCATCGTCGACGTCGCCCACAAGGTCGTCGGGGTCGGCAGCGTCGGACTCCGGGCGTACGTGGTGCTGCTGGAAGGTAGCAGTCCCGACGACGTGCTGTTCCTGCAGCTCAAGCAGGCGCGCCGATCGGTGCTGGCGCCGTACGTGCACGGCGAGTCGGCCTGGCACGCGCACCAAGGGCAGCGGGTGGTGGAGTACCAGCAGGCGCTGCAGACGGTCAGCGACCCGCTGCTGGGCTGGACGACGGTGGGAGAGCTGCAGTACTACGTCCGCCAGTTCCGCAACATGAAGGGCACGATCCCCCTGGACTCGATCGACGCGGCGGCGCTCAGCGACTACGCGGGCATCGTCGGACATCTGCTGGCCAAGGGCCACGCCCGGACCAGCGGCGCCTCGATGATCGCCGGCTACTTCGGCCAGGGCGACAACCTCGAGCAGGCGATGTGCCGGTTCGCCTCGGCGTACGCCAACCAGACCGAGGCCGATCACGCCCTCTTCGTCGCCGCTGTTCGGGCGGGTCGGCTGCCCGTCGAGGAGGGTGCGCTCGAGCGCGCGGGATCGGCTTTCCGCCCCTGAGCACGTCCCGGGTGGTCAGTCCTTCTGGGAACGCCACAGGTAGGCCAGCCCGACGCCGATCAGGGCAGCCAGCCCCAGCGCACCGATGCCGGCGATCACCAGTCCCCGGGTCAGCCGGGCGTCGGTGGTCTCGGCCCGCTCGTTCCGGTCGGAGGCACCCGGCAGCGGTGGCACGGGCCGCCCGAGCGTCTGCGGCGGTGCGGAGGTGGACAGGTTCCCGTGGCACAGGGTGGTGGTGAGCCGCAGCTTGGCTGCCTTGCCGTCACCGTGGATGGTGCCGTTGGCGAAGATCACCCAGGACGAGCCCATCTCGGGGGTCAGGCCGCAGGCCGCGGAGTCGGCCGGCGTGACGATCACCTGGTCGGCGTACACCGTGCCCTTGTAGACCCGGCTGACGTCGAACCGCAGCACTGCGGCGCGCTCGCCGCCCACCTTGGTCTCGGTGACCTCGGTCACGGTGCCGAGGAAGACCGCATCGGACTGCTCGACGGCGCGCTTGGTGGTGATACCCAGGCAGGAGCATGCGTACGCGCAGGTGGGGCTGACGACGCTGGTCAGCGCGACCAGAGCCGCTGCCACCAACGCCAGCACGAGTCGCCGCATAAACAAGTTCTACCTCGCCCCACCAGGGCCCGTAGGATCGACCAGCCGTTCGCCTACGGCTGCACGTCATCGTCATCCAGGAGGAATCGTCCCGTGATCCGCACCCACGGCGCCGGCACACTGCGTGCCGGACATGCCGGTCAGCCCGTCGTCCTTGCCGGCTGGGTCGCCCGCCGCCGAGACCACGGTGGCGTGGCGTTCGTGGATCTCAGAGATGCCAGCGGTGTGGCCCAGGTGGTGATCCGCGACGAGATCCTGGAGGCCTCCGGGGCGCACGACCTGCGCAACGAGTTCTGCATCGCCGTCTCCGGCGCGGTCGAGCTGCGGCCGGAGGGCAATGCCAACCCCGACCTCCCCACCGGCGAGATCGAGGTCGCCGCCAGCTCGATCGAGGTGCTCAATGCGTCCGCTCCGCTGCCGTTCCAGATCGACGAGCGGATCACCGTCGGCGAGGAGGCGCGGCTGAAGTACCGCTACCTCGACCTGCGCCGACCAGCCCCGGCGGCGGCGATCCGACTACGCAGCAAGGTCAACCAGGTCGCCCGCGACGTGTTGCTGGAGCGCGACTTCGTGGAGATCGAGACGCCGACCCTGACACGGTCCACCCCCGAGGGTGCCCGCGACTTCCTGGTCCCGGCGCGCCTCAAGCCGGGCAGCTGGTACGCGCTGCCGCAGAGCCCGCAGCTGTTCAAGCAGCTGCTGATGGTGGCCGGCCTCGAGCGCTACTTCCAGATCGCCCGCTGCTACCGCGACGAGGACTTCCGGGCCGACCGGCAGCCGGAGTTCACCCAGCTCGACATCGAGATGAGCTTCGTCGACCAGGACGACATCATCGCGCTGACCGAGGCTCTGATCCCGGCGATCTGGTCATTGATCGGCTACGACGCGCCGACCCCGTTCCCGCGGATGACGTACGCCGAGGCGATGGAACGGTACGGCACCGACAAGCCCGACCTGCGGTTCGGCCACGAGCTCACCGACCTGACGTCGTACTTCGCCGACACCCCGTTCCGGGTGTTCCAGGCCGACTACGTCGGCGCGGTGGTGATGCCCGGCGGGGCGAGCCAGCCGCGGCGGACCTTCGACGCCTGGCAGGAGTTCGCCAAGCAGCGCGGGCACAAAGGTCTGGCCTACGTCACGTACGCCGAGGACGGTACGCTCGGCGGTCCGGTGGCCAAGAACCTCTCCGAGTCCGAGCGGGAGGGTCTGGCCGCGGTGGTCGGCGCCGAGCCGGGGGACTGCGTGTTCTTCGCCGCCGGTACGCGCCGGTCGGCGCAGGCGCTGCTGGGAGCCACCCGACTGGAGATCGGCCGCCGCAGCGGCCTGATCCCTTCGACGGGCTCAGGCCCCTCGACGGGCTCAGGGCATGAGAAGTGGTCGTTCGTGTGGGTGGTCGACGCGCCGCTGTTCGAGCCGGCCGCGGCCGCGGTGGCCGCCGGCGACGTGGCGGTCGGGGGCGGGGCGTGGACCGCGGTGCACCACGCCTTCACCTCACCCAAGCCGGAGTCGCTGGAGACCTTCGACACCGACCCCGGCTCGGCGCTGGCCTACGCGTACGACCTGGTCTGCAACGGCAATGAGATCGGCGGTGGCTCGATCCGTATCCACCGCCGCGACATCCAGGAGCGGGTGTTCGCGGTGATGGGTCTGTCGGCCGAGGAGGCGCAAGCGAAGTTCGGCTTCCTGCTGGACGCCTTCGCCTTCGGCGCGCCCCCGCACGGCGGCATCGCGTTCGGCTGGGACCGGATCTGCGCCCTGTTGTCGGACACCGACTCGATCCGCGAGGTGATCGCCTTCCCGAAGTCCGGTGGCGGAGTCGACCCGCTGACGGACGCGCCGGCGCCGATCACCCCCGCGCAGCGCAAGGAGGCGGGGGTCGACGCCAAGCCTGCCTAGATCGAGTCAGCCTCGGCTGCTGCGGCCGCGCCCCGTCGTCGCCTCAGCAGCCGGGCGCCGATCGCGTTCGGCAGCACCACCCACAAGGTGGCCGTGACGGCCCACTGGGCCCAGGCGACCGGTGTCATCGGGCCCGGCAGCAGGTGGCTGACGGCACCCAGCGGAGTCACCCACTCGGTGGTGCCCGCGGGCGAGTAGCGGCCGAGCAGGAAGGACGCGGCCAGCGGGAGGGCGATGGTCGCCAGCTCCGCGTAGCCGGCTCGTCGAATCAGCAGACCGGCCCCACAGCCCACCCCGACCGGGATGAGCTGGGCCACCAGGCTGCCGAACGCGGCCGACCAGGCTCCGATCCACGGGTCGATGGTGGACAGCTGACCACCGGAGCCGGCGGCCACTGCGGCGGCGGACACCGCTGCGCCGTAGCCGCCGGCCACCACCCCGTAGAGCGCGGCGGCGACCCACCGGCTCCGCACCGAGCCGGCTGAGTCACGGAGGTCGTGGGTGAGCAGGGCCGCTGAGAACGGGGTGAGCACCGAGATGATCAGCTGGACCAGGGGGACGACCCTGGTGAAGGTGCGCTGGTCTGCCGGGAGCGCGATCGCCAGGGCGAAGGCCACCAGCACGCCGACCAGCGCGGTGGCCAGCACCAGCACGAGGCGCGAGCGTGGGGTGACGAGGGCCCGCAGCGCGTCGCTCACCGAGTTCTCGGTCCTCTGTCGACTCACGAACGCTCCTCTCCAGCCGCGTCTGGAGCGCGCCGTCCCTGGGACGCTACCGCCTGCGGCACCCGTCGGGGATCCATCGATCGGTCGCTGTCGGAGTGAGGGTCGCCTGGTTTCGACCGGCCGCGGACCTGGCCAGCGATCCCGAGCCTTGCCGGCCCTCCGCCGGTCAGCCGTCCCAGCCTGCCTGACGGGCACGTCGCCGACTGGCGGCCAGGTGCTGGTCGATGACGTCGCAGTCAAGACCACGCTGGGCGGCGAGGCGCAGCGCCTCCTGGTGGCCGGCGATCGCCGCCCGGTGCCGGCCGGCCAGCGAGTCCAACGTGGCGAGGTGGTTCAACGAGTCGGCGACGAGTCGGTGGTAGTCCAGCACCCTGGCGAGCTCGAGGCACGCAGACTGCAGCAGGCGGGCCTGCTCCAGCTCGCCGAGGCCGAGCAGGATGTCCGCGGAGTTGGACAGGGCGCGGGCCGCACCGAACCGATCACCGAGCTCCTGGGCCAGGCGGAGGGCGCGACCGTGGTGCTCCAAGGCCTCGGCGTGCTCCTCCCGGGACTCGTGGGCCACCCCGAGGTTGGTGTGGGCGGACGACTGGCCGGCCCGATCACCGAGCCGGGTGGCGAGCTCCAGCGAGCGGTACCCGTACTGCAGCGCTGCGTCGGTGTCACCGCGGTCGCGGCTGATCCCGCCCAGGTTGACCAGCACTCGAGCCTCACCGTCCAGGTCGCCGGTTGCCCGGTAGACCGTCAGAGCCGTCGACAACCGGGCTTCCGCCTCGTCGAGTCGGCCGGCGCTCCAGGCGGTGATGCCCCACATGTTCGCCGTCCGAGCCCGGTCGTCGGTCGACACCGCCGCCGCGGCGGCCCACCCGTGCAGTCGCTCGGCGTCGTCGTACCAGCCGTGCAGGTCGAGGTAGCGGAACAGCAGGATCGACATCCGGACGACGTGCTGCGGCCGGTCGTGAGTCTCGGGGTGCCGCACCGCGAAGACCACCGCCTGCAGCAGGTCGGTCCGCTCCGCGGCTAGCCATCGGCCGGCCGCATCTGCGTCGGCGAAGGCGACCGCCGGATGGACCGGCGGGAGCTCTGGCTGGCGATGGACCTCGTGCGGGGCGAACAGCGCCATCGCCGCGCCGGTCGTGACGGCGTGGACGTCGAGCAGTCGGTCGAGGACGGCTCGTCGCAGCGATGGGGCGTCCTCCTCCAGGCTGCGCGCGCTCGCGAAGACGGCCACCAGGTCGTGCAGGCCGTACCGTCCCGGTCCGGTCGGCTGGACGAGATGCCGGTCGTGCAGCTCGGCCAGCGCGGCCGCGGTGTCGGTCACCTCGGACCAGGCCGTGATCAACGAACCGGTCGTGTCGGTGATCGGCAGGCCGGCCAGGAGCCGGAGGACGGCGGCGGCGTCGCTCCCCAGGCTCGCGTAGGAGAGCGCCAGGCTGGCGTCCACGCCGACGTCGAGGCGGTGCAGCCGCCGGAGCTCGTCCAGCCGGAGTGCCTGGTCGGCCAGCGACCACTCAGACCGGCCGGCGATCCGGGCCCTGGTCAGCACCAGAGCCAGGGGCAGGCCGCCGGCCAGCTCGACCAGCCGGTGGGCCGCCGGGTCCCGCCGATCCGACGGCGACAGGTCGAGCAGCTCGAGAGCGTCCTCGGCTCGCAGCGGCCGGAGGTCGACCGAGCCCATCCGACCCGGCAACCGGAGCCGCCGCCGGCTGGTCAGCAGGCACCAAGTGCTCGGTTCGCCCCCGCCGGCGAGGTCGCGATCGGGTAGCCAGTCCAGCTGCGCCGTGCTGCCGACGTCGTCCAGCACCAGCACCACCCGGGCGGTCTGCAGCCGCTCGGCCACCAGCTCCGACCGTGCCGCCGGCGGCGTCGAGGCGATCACCTCGATCGGCACGCCCAGCTGCCGCAGCAGCGTCTCGACGGCTTGCGCCGCCCCGACGGCAGGTCGTTCCGCGAAGCCGGCAAGCGGCAGCAGCAGCGCGCGGTCGGCGCGCCGGGACCGGATGAGGTCGAGGGCAGCGGCCATCGCCAGCGCCGTCTTGCCGACGCCGGCCATTCCGGTGAGCAGCCAGCGGCCCGGCTGCGCCGTGATGGCGGCCAGCTCGCTCGAGCGACCGACGAGGCGGGTGGCGCTGTCGTCGTCGACGATCTCGCGCACCTCGGCGGCCGCGTCGCCGCCGGGGATCTCGAGTCGGCGGAGACCGACCGCCGCCCACGCCGCACGCCAGTCGTCCAGGCAGGCCCGGTCGCCCTCGAGCGCTCGCACGACGTCCAGCATCAGCTCCAGATCCAGCCGCGAGCGTCCTGGCTGCAGACACCGATAGACCGTGTCGTAGGCGGGGATCTCCGGGATCGAGCGGCGCCGCCGGTCCCGGGCGATCCGACGGTGCAGCTCGCGATAGGAGACGCCCGCCTTCAGCCGGACCTGCTGCAGGCCGGCGGTCAGGTCGTCGTAGGAGCCGACCGTCGACGGCGGTGGGACGTCCACTGGCGCGCTCCCATCCTGGCTGGCGTTGACCGCTCGATCGTGCCTCACCGCGGGTGCAGCCCGTGTGACCGACCTCGAGCAGGACCCGGGGTACCAGCGGCGCGGGCCGCAGACACTCCTGGCATGAGAGCACGGCTGCTGTCGGCACTCGGGCGTCCGGTGGGTGTCGCGCGACACTAGGCTGGCCTCCGCCATGAGTGAGGACTGTTCGGGTGAGTGAAGACCTGTTCGGCGGGCTGGTCGGTGCGCCCACCACCGCCGCCGCTGCGACCACCGGCGGCAGTCTGACCGACGCCCGCCGCGGCGCCGACGGCGACGTGCGGGGTCTGCCGCTGCCGGTCCGGATGCGACCGCGCACGCTGGACGAGATCGTCGGCCAGCAGCACCTGCTGGCACCCGGATCGCCGCTGCGCCGACTGGCCGCCGGCGAACCGATGTCGGTGTTCCTGTGGGGGCCGCCCGGGGTCGGCAAGACGACCATCGCCTCGGTGGTCTCGCGGCAGACCGACTCCCAGTTCGTGGAGATCTCCGCCGTCACCGCCGGCGTCAAAGACGTCCGGGCCGTCCTGGACCAGGCCCGGCGCGACCTACGGACCGGCCGGCAGACCGTGCTGTTCGTCGACGAGGTGCATCGGTTCTCGAAGACCCAGCAGGACGTGCTGTTGCCCGCGGTGGAGAACCGGCTGGTCACCCTGATCGCCGCCACCACGGAGAACCCGAGCTTCTCGGTCATCTCGCCGCTGCTGTCGCGCTCGCTGCTGCTCACCCTCAAGCCGTTGACCGACGACGACATCGCCGGCCTGCTGGACCGGGCGCTGGCCGACGAGCGCGGACTGCGCGGGGCGTACGCGCTCGATGACGACGCCAAGGCGACCATGTTGCGACTGGCCGGCGGAGACGCCCGGCGGGCCCTGACCTACCTGGAGGAGTCGTCCGCCGGGGCCGCTGCCCTTCGACAGGCTCAGGGCGCGGAAGGTACGAGTGCTGAGACTGTCGGAGCACCGGGCGCGGGAGACACGAGTGCGGAGCCTGTCGAAGCACCTGCCCTTCGACAGGCTCAGGGCGCTCCGGGGGCGATCCTGATCACCACCGACATCGTCGAGCAGGCCGTCGACAAGGCGGCCATCCGCTACGACCGGGACGGCGACCAGCACTACGACGTGATCAGCGCCTTCATCAAGTCGATCCGCGGCTCGGACGTGCAGGCCGCCCTGCACTACCTGGCTCGGATGATCGCGGCCGGGGAGGACCCGCGGTTCATCGCCCGTCGGCTGGTCATCCTGGCCAGCGAGGACATCGGGCTGGCCGACCCGACCGCCCTGACCACCGCGGTGGCCGCCGCCGACGCGGTCGCCTTCATCGGCATGCCCGAGGGCCGGATCAACCTGGCCCAGGCGGTCATCGCACTCGCCCTGGCGCCCAAATCGAACGCCGTGATCGTCGCCGTCGACGCTGCCCTGGCCGACGTGCACGGCGGCAAGATCGGTCTCGTGCCGCCGCACCTGCGCGACGCGCACTACGCCGGCGCGAAGACGTACGGGCATGGGAAGGGCTACCAGTACGCCCACGACCAGCCGCACGGCATCGCGGCGCAGACCTATCTGCCGGACGAGCTCGCCGACGCACGCTATTACGAGCCGACCGACCACGGGGCCGAGGCCGCACTGGCCACCCGACTGGCTCGGATCGAGCAGTTACTCGGGCGAGATCAGTGAGCGGGCCGGGGTAAGGTTCTCCACGGCCCGACCAGCACGCTCGACAAGGAAGCAGGAAGCTCCATGACTCTCGGAGGCATCGCCGGCCTGATCGCCGCCATCGCCTTCGTCGCGCTGGTGGGGATGCTGGCCATCCCCTTGTGGAAGCTCGGTCGCGTGCTGGAGGAGCTGCGGCGCACGGTGAAAGACGTCGGTGAGGAGTCGGTGCCGATCCTCACCGAGCTGCAGGAGACCGTGCGGACCACCAACAGCGAGATCGGCCGGATCAGTGAGGTCACCGAGGAGGTGGCCATGCTCAGCAAGAACGCCGCGTCGGTGTCGGAGAACGCGGCGCAGGTCAGCAGCCTGGTCACGCACGCGGTCGGGACCCCGATCATCAAGGTGCGCTCGCTGGCGCACGGCATCAAGACCGGCTTCACCGGTGGCAACGGTCGCTCGCCCGAGCTCGAGCAGGGGAGGAGCTGAACCATGACCGGACGCGTGTTCTGGTTCGCCGTCGGCGCCGGGATGACGATCTACGTGGTGGTCAAGGCGCGGAACTACATCGACAAGCACAGCCCCGAGGCGCTGGTCGACAAGGTGCAGCAGACGGTGGTCGATGCGGGCGACAGCGCCCGGGCCTTCGTGGCCAGGGTCCGAGCTGCTTCGGCCGAGCGTGAGGCGGAACTCCGCGGGACGCTCGGCCTGACCCAGTAGCCCTGACCGACCCTGTCGGCCCGTCCCGGGCCGAGTCACCTTCGAGGAATCACATGCAAACCGCCGAGATCCGGCGCCGCTTCCTGGACTTCTTCTCCACCCGCGGCCACCAGGTGGTGCCGTCCGCACCCCTGCTCTACAACGACCCGACCCTGCTGTTCGTCAACGCCGGCATGGTGCCGTTCAAGCCCTACTTCACCGGTGCCGAGCCCGCGCCCTTCCAGCGCGCGGCCAGCGTGCAGAAGTGCGTCCGCACCCTCGACATCGAGGAGGTGGGCAAGACCACCCGGCACGGCACGTTCTTCCAGATGAACGGCAACTTCTCTTTCGGCGACTACTTCAAGGCCGAGGCGATCAAGTACGCCTGGGACCTGGTCACCACGTCCCAAGAGGCCGGCGGGCTCGGCTTCGACCCGGACAAGGTCTGGGTCACCGTGCTGCACTCCGACGACGAGGCGGCCGCGCTGTGGGCCAACATCGCGGGGCTGCCGGACTACCGGATCCAGCGCCGCGGGCTACTGGACAACTACTGGCACATGGGCATCCCCGGCCCGGGCGGCCCGTGCAGCGAGATCTACGTCGACCGCGGCCCCGAGTACGGTCCCGACGGCGGCCCGATTGTCGACGAGGACCGGTTCCTGGAGATCTGGAACCTCGTGTTCATGGCCGAGGAGCTCTCGAAGGTCCGGGCCAAGGACGACTTCGACGTGGCCCGGCCGCTGCCCCGCCCCAACATCGACACTGGCATGGGCCTGGAGCGGGTCGCGTACCTCCTGCAGGGCGTGGACAACCTGTACGAGATCGACGAGGTGTACCCGGTCATCGAGCGGGTCTCGGAGCTCTCGGGACGGCGCTACGGCGCCAACCACGACGACGACGTCCGGATGCGGGTGGTGGCCGACCACGTCCGGTCGTCGCTGATGCTGATCGGCGACGGGGTGACCCCCGGCAACGAGGCTCGGGGCTACGTCCTGCGGCGGCTGCTGCGCCGCGTGGTCCGCTCGATGCGGCTGATCGGGGTCGACACGCCGAGCTTCGGCGAGCTGTTCCCGATCAGCAAGGACGCGATGAAGGGCTCCTACCCGGAGCTGGAGACCGACTTCGCCCGGATCGCCGACATCGCGTACGGGGAGGAGGACGCGTTCCGCGGCACCCTCACCCAGGGCACCCACCTGTTCGACCTGGCCGTCTCCGACGCGCGCTCGGGCGCGGAACGGCGGCTGAGCGGGGACAAGGCGTTCCAGCTGCACGACACGTACGGCTTCCCGATCGAGCTCACCTTGGAGATGGCCGGTGAGCAGGGTCTGGAGGTCGACGAGGTCGGATTCCGCACGCTGATGCAGGAGCAGCGGGACCGGGCCAAGGCCGACGCGCGAGCCAAGAAAGGCAGCGGGGTCAACACCGAGGTGTACGCGCGGCTGCGGGCCGAGGGCGAGACCCCGTTCCTGGGCTTCGAGACGCTGATCTCGGAGAGCGCGATCCGGGGCATCGTCGCTGACGGCGAGCTGCGGGAGGTGGCCCTGCCCGGGGACCAGGTCGAGGTCGTGTTGACCGATACCCCGTTCTACGCCGAGTCCGGCGGCCAGTCCGGTGACCACGGCGAGATCGTCACCGCTGAGGGACTGCGGCTGCAGGTGTACGACGTCCAGCGACCGGTCAAGGGACTGGTCGTGCACAAGGTCAAGGTCGGCGACGGTGAGCTGCGCACCGGTCAGACCGTGCAGGCGATCGTCGACGACGACTGGCGGCTCGGGGCGTGCCAGGCGCACTCCGCCACCCACGTGATCCACGAGGCGCTGCACCAGATCCTCGGACCGACCGCGTTGCAGGCCGGCTCGTTCAACCGGCCCGGCTACATGCGGCTGGACTTCCGCTGGAACCACGCGGTCTCCGACGAGCAGCGGGCGCGGATCGAGCAGCTGTGCAACGAGGCGATCCGCGCGGACCTCGGGGTGGACGCGACCCTGATGCCGCTGGCCGAAGCCCGGGCCTCCGGCGCGATCGGCCTCTTCGGTGAGGTGTACGGCGATGTCGTCCGGGTCGTCGACATGGGTGACGGCTGGTCTCGTGAGCTCTGCGCGGGCACCCACGTCGCCCAGTCGGCGCAGGTCGGGTTGCTGGCGCTGAACGCCGAGTCCTCGGTCGGGTCGGGGATCCGCCGGGTCGAGGCGTTCGTGGGGATGGAGGCGTTCCAGCACCTGGCCAAGGAGCGGTCGCTGGTGATGGGGCTGGCCGACACCTTGAAGGTGCAGCCGGACCAGGTCGCCGATCGGGTGGCGCGGATGGTGGCCCAGCTGAAGGAGGCCGAACGGGAGATCGCGGCGCTGAAGTCGCAGAACCTGCTGGCCGGCGTGGACGCCATCGTGGCCAAGAACAAGGACATGTGGGGGATCGGCTACATCGGGCACCGGGTGGACGGGGTCAGCGGAAACGACCTGCGCTCGTTGGTGCAGGAGGTCCGCAACCGGGTCGCCGGCACCGCGGCGGTGGTGGCCATCGTCGGCGGCACCTCGGACAAGCCGTCCGTGGTCATCGCCACCACCGAGGGCGCTCGGCACCGTGGCGTCAAGGCCGGTGAGCTCGTCAAGATCGCGGCCGAGGCCCTCGGCGGCCGCGGCGGCGGCAAGGACGACCTGGCCCAGGGTGGTGGCACGAACGCGGCCGGCGCCGAGCAGGCGTTGACCGACGTCGAGCACGCCATCGGCGGCATCGCCACCAGGTGAGCGGTTTCCGACCGGGCGTTCGGCTGGCGCTGGATTGGGGACAGGCGCGGATCGGGGTCGCCGCCTGCGATCCGGCCGGCACTCTTGCCTACCCGGTGGAGGCGGTGCCGGCCGGACCCGGCGCGGTGGCCCGGCTCGTGGCCCTGGTCGACGAGTATGAGCCGATCGAGATCGTCGTCGGCCTGCCCCGGTCTCTGTCCGGAGGCGAGGGGCCGGCTGCGGCGACCGTCCGGGCGCAGGTCGCCGAGCTGGTCTCCGCCGTGGCCCCGCTGCCCGTACGGCTGGTGGACGAACGGCTGAGCACGGTGACCGCCGCGCAGCGACTCCGGGAGGCCGGCCGGTCGGCGAAGAGGCAGCGTTCCCGGATCGACGCGGCGGCCGCAGCGGGGATCCTCGAACACGCGCTGGACGCCGAACGTCACCGAGGGATTCCGCCTGGCGAGTTACTATCGAGCGCGGACGCGCCCGACTAGCTGGGCATCTGACCCAGACCGCGAGGAGTACGACGTCGTGACATCCATGCTGGACCCGGAACTCAAACCGAGCCCGGCACGCGAAGTCGTCCACCGGGGCAAGGGGTGCCTCGCCGTCCTCGTCGCCGCCGCCGTCCTGGTCTTCGGCGGCTACTTCCTCTGGGATCGTGCCAGCGGCTTCCTGGCGGGGTGGGGCGAGATCGCCGACTATCCGGGGCCCGGCAAGGGGCAGGTCACCGTCATCGTCCCCGACGGCGCCACCGTCAGCCAGATCGGCGGTGTCCTGGTCGACAGCAAGGTGGTCCAGTCCGAGGAGGCCTGGGACGAGGCGGTCCGGAGCGAGGAGCGGTCCACCAGCATCCAGCCGGGCCGTTACGTGATGCAGACCGAGATGCGCGCGATCGACGCCCTCACCCTGCTGATCAACCCGGGTCAGTCCCGGATCCGCTCGGAGTTCACCGTGCAGGAGGGTCTGCGGCTCAGCCAGCAGGTGAACGTCCTGGTCAAGGGCACCAAGATCAAGAAGTCGGCGTACGAGAAGGCGCTGGACAAGCCGAAGCGTCTCGGACTGCCCTCGTACGCGAAGAACGACCCGGAGGGCTTCCTGTTTCCCGACACCTACGAGCTGGTCGGCAAGCCCTCGGCCACGTCGGTGCTGAAGCAGATGACCGCGCGGTTCGACGACGTCGCGGCCGACATCGATCTCGAAGCCGCGGCCAAGAAGCTCGACCGGTCCCCGCGCGACCTGGTGACCGTGGCCAGCATCTTGGAAAAGGAGGTCAGGGGCGACGGCGACCGGGCCAAGGCGGCCCGGGTGCTCTACAACCGGCTCGACAAGGGGCAGAAGCTCGAGCTGGACTCCACGGTCATCTACGCCGAGAAGCTGAAGACGAACACCACCACCCCGGAGCAGCGCAAGAGCACGTCGAAGTACAACACCTACCGCTACGAGGGCCTGCCGCCAGGGCCGATCTCGGCACCGGGCAAGGCGGCGCTGCAGGCCGCGGCCGCCCCGGCCGACGGGGACTGGCTGTACTGGGTGACGGTCAACTACGACACCGGCGAGACCAAGTTCGCGAAGACCTTCGCAGAGCACAACAAGAACGTCGCCGAGTTCCAGAAGTGGTGCCAGGCGAAGAAGGGCCGTTGTGACAGCTGACCCGACTCGGGTCCCGGCCGTCGACGGCACCAGGCCGCGCTGCGCGGTGCTCGGTTCGCCGATCGCTCACTCGCTCTCGCCGGCGCTGCATCGGGCCGCGTACGCGTACCTCGATCTGGACTGGAACTATGGCCGGCACGAGGTGGTGGCCGAGGAGCTGGCCGGCTTCGTCGAGCGTTGCGGACCTGAATGGCGCGGACTGAGCCTGACCATGCCGCTCAAGGAAGCGGCACTGGCGCTCGGTGAGGTGGACGAGGTCGCCCGGCTGGCCGCGGCCGGCAACACGTTGGTGTTCGGTGACGCCGGAACGCGCCGGGTGTTCAACACCGATGTGGGCGGTCTGGTCAACGCCTTGGCGGCCGCCGGCGTCGGCGAGATCGACCGCGCGGTGGTCCTCGGTGCCGGGGCGACCGCCCGTTCCACCCTGGTCTCGCTGGCGCGCCTCGGGGTGGGCGAGGTCACCGTCGTGGCGCGTACGCCGGCGAAGGCCGCACCCCTGCAGCCGTTGGCCGAGGAGCTGCAGGTGACGCTCACCGTGCAGCAGTGGGACGCGCCGGCGGCGGTCAGTGACCTGCTGGTGTCGACGGCCTCGGCCGGCGCCGCCGACGCCCGCTCGGAGGAGTGGGCGGACGCCAGCGGCGCCGTCTTCGACGTCATCTACCACCCCTGGCCGACCCCGCTGGCCCAGGCCGCGGCAGCCCGGGACCGGGTCGTGCTCAACGGGCTCGATCTGCTGGTGCACCAGGCGGTGCTGCAGATCGAGCTGATGACCGGCTCCTCGGTCCCGGCCGCGGTGCTGTATGCGGCCGGCCACTCGGCACTGGCGTCCGCCTGACACGAATCTGCCAGACACCCTTCCTGAGAGCTTCCCGACTCCGCGAGGGTTCGAACACCCGCGGAGTCAGCAGATTCTCAGTCTTCTCCACTGCGCGAGGGTTCGAGCACGCGCGGAGTGGGAGAGGGACCGGTGGACGCTGGGTGGTCGGGTCGTTCACCCGTGGAAAACTGGCCCGCATGCTCAGATGGCTGACGGCGGGGGAGTCGCACGGTCCGGCCCTGGTGGCGATCCTCGAGGGACTGCCCGCCCACGTCCAGGTGACCACCGTCGACATCGCCGAAGCCCTGGCCCGTCGTCGGCTGGGTTTCGGCCGGGGCGCCCGGATGAAGTTCGAGGCCGACCAGGTCACGATCCTCGGCGGAGTCCGGCACGGCGAGACCCAAGGCGGCCCGATCGCCATCCAGGTCGGCAACACCGAGTGGCCGAAGTGGGAGACCGTGATGGCGGCCGATCCGGTCGACCCGGAGATCCTCGAGGGACGGGCGCGCAACGCCCCGCTGACCCGGCCCCGGCCGGGACACGCCGATCTGGTGGGCATGCAGAAGTACGACTTCGACGAGGCTCGGCCGATCCTGGAGCGGGCCAGTGCCCGGGAGACCGCCGCCCGCGTCGCGCTCGGTCGGGTGGCGACCAGGTTCCTGCAGCAGGCGTACGGCATCACCCTGCTGAGTCACGTCGTCGAGCTCGGCTCGGTCGCCGCCCCCGCCGGTGTGGACCTGCCCACCCTGGATGACCTGGCCGTCATCGACGACGACCCGCTGCGCTGCTTCGACCGCGAGGTCGCGGCCCGGATGTACGCGGAGGTCGAGTCGGCCCAGAAGGACGGCGACACCCTCGGCGGTGTGGTCGAGGTGGTGGTCTGGGGCCTGCCGCCGGGCCTCGGTTCGCACGTGCACTGGGACCGACGCCTGGACGCCCGGCTGGCCGGCGCGCTGATGGGCATCCAGGCCATCAAGGGCGTCGAGGTCGGCGACGGCTTCACCCTGGCCCGGACCCGCGGCAGCCTGGCCCACGACGAGATCCTGCCCGGAGCCGACGGCATCGCCCGAGCCTCGCACCGGGCCGGCGGGACCGAGGGCGGGATGAGCACCGGTGAGGTGCTCCGGGTCCGGGCGGCCATGAAGCCGATCGCCACGGTCCCGCGCGCCCTGCGCACCATCGACACCGCCACCGGCGAGGCTGCGGTGGCCCACCACCAGCGCTCCGACGTCTGCGCCGTGCCTGCGGCCGGCGTGGTGGCCGAGGCCATGGTCGCCCTGGTGCTGGCCGATGCGGCGCTGGAAAAGTTCGGCGGAGACTCGGTGTCCGAGACCCGGCGCAACTTGCAGTCCTACCTCGCCGACGTCGGCGAGCGTGGGCTGAGGATCCAGGCATGAGCAGTACGGAGACCGTGCGGCCGATCGTGCTCGTCGGCGCGCCCGGGTCGGGCAAGTCGACGGTCGGGAAGCTGCTGGCTGCCGAGCTCGGTCGGGAGTTCCTCGACGTCGACACCGCGATCGAGGAACGCGCCGGCAAGCCGATCTCGGAGATCTTCGTCGACGACGGAGAGCCGGCCTTCCGGGCGCTGGAGGAGGCCACCACCCTGGAGCTGCTCGATCGGCCGGCACTCGTGTTGTCCCTCGGCGGCGGCTCGGTGCTGTCCGCCACCATTCGGCAGGCACTGACCGAGCACTACGTGGTGTGGCTGCAGGTCAGCGCCGGCACCGCCGCTGACCGGGTGGGCCTGAGCACGGCCCGGCCGCTGCTGCTGGGCAATGTCCGCGGCCGGCTGATCCAGCTGCTCAACCAGCGAACCCCCTTGTACGCCGAGGTCGCGTCCCTGCCCGTGACCACCGACGACCTGACCGCCGACGAGGTCGTGGCCCTGATCGTCCGCGAGCTGACATGACGGGCGAGCCGCAGGTCGTCCAGGTCTCCGCCGAGCACCCGTACCAGGTGCTGATCGGCCACCGGCTGCACGACCGGATCCCGGCTCTGCTGGGTGACGGGGTGCGCAAGACCGCGGTGCTGCACCCACCGACCATGATCGACACCGCGGAACGGGTCGGCCACGCGCTCGCCGCGGCCGGCATCGAACCGGTCCGGATCGACGTCCCGGACGGGGAGGCCGCGAAGACCGCTCAGATCGCGGCCCGCTGCTGGTCGGTCCTGGGCACCGCCGGATTCACCCGCTCCGACGCCGTGGTCGGTCTCGGCGGTGGGTCGACCACCGACCTGGCCGGCTTCGTCGCCGCCACCTGGCTGCGCGGGGTCCGGTTGGTGACCGTGCCGACCTCGCTGCTGGCCATGGTGGACGCCGCGGTCGGGGGTAAGACCGGCATCAACACGCCGGAGGGCAAGAACCTGGTCGGAGCGTTCTACGAGCCGGTCGGGGTGCTCTGCGACCTGGACACCCTGAGCGGGTTGTCGCCGGCCGAGCTGCGGTCCGGGATGGCCGAGGTCGTCAAGTGCGGGTTCATCGCCGATCCGGAGATCCTCACCCTGATCGAGGCCGATTCGAGTGCGGCCCTGGACCCGGTAGGGCCGGCGATCGCCGAGCTCGTCCGGCGCGCGGTCCAGGTCAAGGCCAGCGTGGTCTCCGCGGACCTCCGGGAGTCGACCTCGGTCGGCCATGACGTCGGCCGGGAGGCCCTCAACTACGGGCACACGCTGGGGCACGCCATCGAGCAGCACGAGCGGTACCGCTGGCGGCACGGTGAGGCGATCAGCACCGGGATGGTGTTCGTGGCCGAGCTCGCCCGGCACGCGGGCCTGATCGACGCCGCCCTCGCACAGCGGCACCGCTCGGTGCTGGCCGAGCTGCGACTGCCGACGACCTACCGTGCCGACGCGTACGCCGAGCTGCGCGCGCTGATGGCGGTGGACAAGAAGTCCCGGGGAGCTACGCTGCGGTTCGTGGTGCTGCACGGGCTCGCCCAGCCGGCCATCCTTGCCGGTCCGGATCCGGAGCTGCTGGAGGCCGCGTACGCCGACATCTGCTGAGGTGCTTGGCG
>DASQLI010000110.1:0-40220 GCA_035630075.1 Microlunatus sp. | reverse complement strand
CAACGCCGACGACGACCGCGAGGCCAAGCGGGCCCTGCACCGGGGCGGTTGGAAGGACCTGAACATCTACATCGCCGGCCTGCAGGACGGGCTGCTGGGCTACGCCTCCTTCCCGTTCGACACCACCCTGCGGCGGGATGGAGTGGTGCTGCTCAACGAAAGTCTGCCGGGTGGAACCGCTGTCCCGTACAACCTCGGTGACACCGCCACCCACGAGGTCGGCCACTGGCTCGGGCTCTACCACACCTTCCAGGACGGCTGTCGGGCGCCGGGTGACTATGTTCCCGACACGCCGTACCAGGACGACGGCGACAACATCTTCGAGTGTGACGAGACGCTGGACACGTGTTCGCGGCCAGGCCGCGATCCTGTACACAACTTCATGAGCTACGGCGACGACCAGTGCCTCGACCGGTTCACCAGCGGGCAGGCGGTCCGGATGGCGCTGATCTGGTATCTGTTCCGCGATCCGACGGCGCTGCCGTAGGGACGCCGAGTCGACGACGAACAGTCGCTCAGACCGGTCGGCAGGGCCCGCCCTTGGCCCTGGTCTGGCAGACCACGGTGTCGGAGTAGGTCATCGTGTCGTACGGCAGCCGGTGGTCGGAGGTGAACAGGTCTCGAGCGAAGCCGCAGGCGTCCACCGGTACCTGCGGCCGGATCCAGCGACCGTCGCCGTCGACCAGGTACAACCAGGGCGGAAACCAGGCCATCGCGGGGCAGGCCTGGTTCTCAGGATCGGAGGACTCGAGGTCCGGTAGCCCGAGGTAATTCACGAGGGTCACCAGCTCGTCAGGGTCGGTGGCCCGACGCTCCAGGCCGTCGGTGAAGGTCTCCTCGGAGTCCCCGTACGAGCACCGCACGGCGGCGACCGGGAGGAAGTCGGCCGGGATCGACCCGCGTCCCAGATCGGGCTGCTCATCCCCGTGCGACCGGAAGGCACCGAGCTCGAAGCAGCCTGGCCACTCCTGGTGGATCTGGGCCGGCGGCGAACTGACGGCGTCCAGGGGTCGCTGCCCCAGATCGGAGCAGGCGGTCGAGGTCAGCGCCGCGAGCAGCATGAGCGCCGCGAGCACGTTGATCTGCCGCAGGCCGCCGGTGCCGCCGATGTGCATCTGCCACCCTCCTACCGGTTCATACGTCCCGGAACGGCCGACGGTTCCAGTCTCTGACCCGGAGATCCGTACCACGCGGTGCAGGAGGGGGGGCGACATCGCCACCGGCATCGTGGCCGATCGGGCGTCGGCAAGGACCGGACGAGCACCAGACCGGAGCTGCCTCGGCCCTGATATCAGGTGACTCCAGCCGGTCAGGATGTCATGGGTAGGTTGACCACATGAGGATCACTCACCTCGGTCACTCCGCGGTGCTCGTCGAGACCGACGACGCCCGGGTGCTGATCGACCCGGGCAACTTCAGCGACGCCTGGCACTCGCTCACCGACCTGGACGCCATTCTGATCACCCACATCCACCCCGACCATGCCGACCCCGAGCACCTGCCGGCGCTGGTGAGGGCCAACCCGAGCGCGACGGTGTACGTCGAGCCGTCGATCGTGCTGGCCGAGGAGTCGGGCAAGTTCCCCGCGGTGGGTGCTGACGCGCTGGCCGCGGGAGAGCAGGTGGTGGTCGGTGACCTGCTGGTCACCGGCGTCGGCGGTCAACATGCGGTCATCCACCGTGATCTGCCATCCCTCGGGAACGTCGGGTACGTACTCCGCTCCGAGGGCCAGCCCACGCTGTTCCACCCGGGCGACTCGCTGACCGCGATCCCCAGCGGCGTCGACATCCTCGGTGTGCCGATGATGGGCCCGTGGGCGGCGATGAAGGAGACGATCGACTTCGTCCGCGAGGTCGGCGCCCTGGAAGGGTTGCCGATCCACGACGGGCTGCTGAACGATCGCGGCCGCAGTCTCATCTACAGCCGAGTGGTGGAGATGACCGGCACCCGGATGACCGACATGCACGCAGGAGCCACGCATGAGTTCTGAGCACCTGAGTCCTGAGCGTCAGAGCCCTGACTGCGCGCTGACCATCAACCCCTTGCCCGACTTCGCGGGAGATGCATCCCCCGCGAAGTCGGGGAGGGTGGCTTCGGAGAGGTGGCGACCATGACCGAGGAAGCAACCGTCGAGCTGGCAGACAACGACCGGCTGCGCGTTGTGTTCGCCGGCGGCCACGGTCAGATCGCGCTGCTGGCTCAGCGTCGGCTCGCCGCCGAGGGGCATCAGCCGGTCGGCCTGATCCGGAACTCCGACCACGCCGAGGAGCTGCGGGCGATCGGCGCCGAGCCGATCGTCTTCGACCTGGAGAACCAGACCGCCGCGGAGCTCGCCGAGATCGTCGCGGGTGCCGATGCGCTGGTGTTCGCGGCGGGTGCCGGCCCGGGCAGCGGGTCCGCCCGGAAGATGACGGTCGACCGCGACGGAGCGATCCTGCTGGCCGACGCCGCCGAGCTGGCCGGTATCCGTCGGTACGTGGTGATCTCGGCCATGGCGGCCGACGACTTCATCGTGGGGTCGGAGGAGGTGTTCCAGATCTACCTGCGGGCCAAGGCCGAAGCGGACGAGATCATCCGCTCCCGCGACCTGGACTGGACGATCGTCCGCCCGGGCGGGCTGACCGATGATCCGGCAACCGGCAACGTCCTGGTCGGCGCGCGCACCGGCCGTGGTCAGATCCCGCGCGACGACGTGGCGGCCGTGGTCACCCGGCTGGTGGTCGACGGCACCGGCGTCCGGTCCCAGTTCGAGCTGATCTCCGGTGACACGCCCGTCGCCGAGGCTCTCAGGGCACTCTGAGCCCATTCGCGACTGCGCGTGTGCTCGAACCCTCGCGGAGTGGTGGGGCGGCGACTGCGCGTGTGCTCGAACCCCCGCGGAGTGGTGGTGGGGCGACTGCGCGTGTGTTCGAACCCTCGCGGAGTGGTGGTGGGGCGACTGCGCGTGTGCTCGAACCCTCGCGGAGTGGTGGTGCAGCGACTGCGCGTGTGCTCGAACCCCCGCGGAGTGGGGCTAGGGCGGGGTCGACGAGGGTTGCCGGCGGGGGGCGAGCTCCACCAGGTACATGGCGGTCAGGATCGCCCCGCCGCCGACGAGCATCCGCCAGGTGATCGACTCGCCACCGAAGGCCACCGCGAACCCGGCGGCCCAGACCGGCTCCATGGCCATGATCACCGCCGCGCGCGAGGCCTCGACCCGGGCCTGCGCCCAGGTCTGCAGCAGCATGGTCAGCGCTCCGGCGATCAGCGCCAGGTAGATCACGATCGTCCAGTCCAGCCTCGACGTTGGCAGCTGGATGCCGCCGGGCGCGGCGCCGATCCCGCACACCACGGCGATCGCGGCCATCTGCACCACGCTGAGCTGCAGCGCGGTGCCCGGCTCGCTCATCTGGCCCAACGCCACGATGTGCAGGGCGTAGACCACCGCGGAGGCCACGGTGAGCAGCTCGCCGTACCCGATCGCGAAGCCCTGCAGTGACAGCACGCCGAGTCCGGCCGTGGCCAGTCCGGAAGCCGCCCAGACGGCCGGTGCGATCGGGGTCCGCAGGATCAGCGCCGAGAGCAGCGGGGTGAGCACCACGTACAGCCCGGTGAGGAACCCGGAGACGCTGGCGGCGGTGTGCGCCAGTCCGAAGGTCTGCAGCAGCTGGGCGATCCCGTACAGCAGCCCGAGCAGCAAGCCGCGCCGCAGGGTGGTCACCGACATCCGGAGCCTCGGTCCGGCGACGATCGCCAGGGCGACGGCGGCGATCGTGAAGCGCACGGTCAACAGGTCGGGTACGGGGATCCGGGTGACGACGTCCTTGATCATGAAGAAGGTCGAGCCCCAGGCCGCGGTCATCGCCAGCAGCGCGATCAGCGGACCGAGCTCACCTCGGCGAATCGCCATTCCCGAGCGTCCGCGAGGTCAGACGACGTACAGGGTGATCGTCGAGCCCTTGGGAGCCTCGCTCTTCGCGCTCGGCTTGGAGTAGACGACATAGCCGACGCCGATGTAGTTCACCGCGACCGGCTGCACCTTGGTCTTGAACCCGGCGGCGGTCATCACCTTCTCGGCGGCCTGGACGCCCATGCTGCGGACGTTCGGGATCGTCACCATCACCGGCCCGAGCGATTCCGTCAACGTGATGGTGTCGCCCTTGACCCCGGCGCCGGAGTTCGGCGACTGGCTGATCACCGTGCCCCTGTTGATCTTGTCCGAGTGCGCGGTGGTGATCTTGACCTTGAATCCGGCTTTCTTCAACGCCTTCCGCGCGTCAGCGGCGGACTTGCCGGCGTAGTCGGTGATCTTGATCGGCTGCTGTCCCTTGGACACCGTCAGGTCGACCGTCGCGCCCGACTTCAGCTTGGTGCCGGCGTCGTAGGAGGCGCTGATCACCACACCCTCGGTGATCTTGTCGTGGTAGGTCTGCGACACCGTGCCCAACCTCAGATTGGCCTCGGCGAGGGCGCTCTTGGCGGCGGCGACACCCGAACCGACCACCTTGGGCACGGCGAACCGTTCCGGACCCTTCGAGACCGTCGCGGTGATCGAGCCACCGTCGGGCACTTTGGTCCCGGCCACCGGATCGGTGTCGATCACCAGGCCGGGAGCGACGGTCTCGGAGAACTTCTCGACGAAGGAGATCTGCAGGCCCTCGCCCTCGGCGACGCTGGCCGCTTCCGTCGCCGGTAGCGCGCTCAGGGTGGGAGTCGCGGTGAACCGCCCCTCGGTGAGATACCAGCCGGCGAGGGCGGCCATCGCGGTCAGCATCAGCACCAGCAGCACGATCAGCCAGCCGCGTCGCCGCCGCCGCGACTCCCGCTCCCGGCGGTCGGCCAGCCGCTCGCCGGAGACGTGCTGGGCCGGGTGGTGCGCCCGACCGCCGTGGACGTCGGCCGACGGCACGGCGGGTGGGGGTGCGTCCCGGAAGGTGGGTGAGGTCGGCGTCAGGCCACGCTGGTGGACGATCCGGGGCGGGCTGACCGGTGCGGCGCCGGCAGGAGGCACCAGCTGGGTGATCTCGGAGTTCGGATCCACCCCTGGCGGCAGCGCTGCCGACAGATCCGAGCGCTGCAGCACGCTGAGGTCCTGGGTCAGGTCGGGGTCGTCGGCCAGCCCTTCCCGCAGGGCGGCTCGGACTCGGCGTACCTGAGACAGGAAGACCTTGCCATCGTGCGGCCGGGCGTCGGGGTTGCGGGCGGTCGCGCCGGCCACCAGGGCATCCAGATAGGGCGGGATGTGCCCTGCGGTCCGGAACTGAGAGGGCGGCGGGACGTCGTTGTGGACGTGTGCGTACGCCACCTGGATCGGGGTGTCGCCGACGTGCGGCTTGCGCCCGGTGAGCATCTCGAACAGCAGCACGCCGGCGCTGTACACGTCGGACCGGGGACCGGCCTTGCCCGAAAGCACGAGCTCCGGCGGCAGGTACGACACGGTCCCGATCAGCAGGCCCTGGGTGGCGGTCGAGGTCTGTGCCGAGACCGCCTTGGCCAGCCCGAAGTCGACCACCTTGACCTGGCCGCGGTCGTTGATCAGCACGTTCTCCGGTTTCACGTCGCGGTGCACCAGACCGGCCTCGTGCGCGGCGGCCAAGGCAGCGATCACCGGCTCGATGATCTCCAGCGCTTGCTCCGGCGGAAGCGGTGCCTCGTGGTTGAGGATGTCGCGGAGGGTGCGGCCCTCGACGTACTCCATCACGATGTACGGGCGGCCGTCGTCGTGACCCTGGTCGAACACCGACACCACGTTGGGGTGGGAGAGTCGGGCCGCGGACCGCGCCTCCCGGTCGAACTTGCGGGCGAACTCGGCGTCGTCGCCCAACCCGATGTGCATCACCTTGACGGCGACGGTTCGAGTCAGCCGGATGTCGGTGGCGAGGTAGACAGTGGCCATGCCGCCGCGGGCGAGCCGCGAGGTGATCTGGTAGCGACCGTCGAGCAGCTGCCCCACGAGGGGGTCGCCGACACTCGTCATGGTCACGCCTGCTCCAAACACGGTGGGGAAGGTGTCCGTGGGGAAGTCGGCCTCCATGCTGGATGGCACGGTGGCCTTCCGGCCGAGTTTAGGCACGCGTGCGGTCCGGTCCTGGTACGGCGCGCCGGGCCCGGGGCGGTCCGGTCTGCTCACCGCCGCGCCCACCTGGTCCACGTGTCCGGCCTAGTCGATCCTTCCCTCACTCGTCGAGGATGCCTCCGCGTAGCGCCGAACCGGAATCCGACCGGCGCCGCGGGCCAACCGTCCGGCCCGGACCGCGTACCGCATCGCCTCGGCCATCGCCACCGGACGCTCGGCCCGGGTGACCGCCGAGGCGAGCAGCACCGCATCGCAGCCCAGCTCCATCGCCTGGGCGGCCTCGGAGGCGGTGCCGATGCCGGCGTCGAGGATGATCGGCACGGTCGCCGACTCCACGATCAGCTCGATGTTGTGCGGGTTGCGGATGCCCAGGCCGGAGCCGATCGGGGCGCCCAGCGGCATCACGGCCGCGCAGCCGGCGTCGGCCAGCTTCCGCGCCAGGATGGGGTCGTCGTTGGTGTACGGGAGCACCACGAAGCCCTCGGCGACCAGCCGCTCCGCGGCGTCCAGCAGCTCGATCGGGTCCGGCAGCAGGGTGACCTCGTCGGCGATCACCTCCAGCTTCACCCAGTCGGTCTCCAGCGCCTCCCGAGCCAGCTGGGCGGTCAGTACCGCCTCCGCCGCGGAGTAGCAGCCCGCCGTATTGGGCAGCACCGCGATGCCGTGCCGGTCGAGCAGGTCGAGTACCGAGCCGGGGGTGTTCGGGTCGATCCGGCGCATCGCCACGGTGGTCAGCTCGGTGCCGGAGGCCAGCAGGGCCGCTTCCATCACCTCGAGGCTCGGGGCGCCGCCGGTGCCCATCACCAGCCGGCTGCCGAACGACCGTCCGGCGATCACCAGCGGATCCTCGATGGCCGTCGTCACGACCTGTCGTACGTCCGTCGTCTCCACCACGCGCGTCTCAGCCACCCTGCACCGCCGTCACGATCTCCACCTTGGCTCCTCCACTGAGTGCGGTCTCGGCCAGTCGCGCCCGCGGCACCACCGTCCCGTTGACCGCCACCGCCACACCTCGGCGTGGCTCGGTCTCACCCGAGTCGACGACCACCTCGCGCAGGGTGGTGTCTGCGGCGACCTCGCGTCGCTCGCCGTTGACGAAGATGATCACGTACGTCCTCCTGGGATATCGGATCCGGTACCCACCGCCGACCGGTCGGATCGCACCTGATCGAACCGCTCCAGCCCGAACGGTTCGGCCACGTCGAGCAGGCGGTCGTGCAGCACGAGCTCGGCGACCATGTCGGCGGTGACCGGCGTGAGCAGCACCCCGTTGCGGTGGTGGCCGGCGGCCAGCACGAGACCGTCCAACGCGCCGCGGCCGAGGATCGGCGCGTTGTCCGGCGTACCGGGTCGAAAGCCGACCGAGGTCTCGGCCAGGACGTACTCCGCGCTCATCGGGATGGTCAGTCGGGCGTCGCGCAGCAGCTCGTACACGCCGCCGGCCGTCATCCGCCGGTCGAAGCCGAGCTCCTCCACCGTGGCCCCGACGACCAGCTCGTGCCCGCTGTCGCGCGGCACCAGGTAGATCTCCGTGCCGCGGGTGAAGGCCCGCACGACGATGCCCGGCTGCGGCATCCGACCGGGATCCAGCCGCAGGATCTGGCCCTTGACCGGGCGGACGGGCAGCGCGGGGATGCCAGTCAGCTGGCCGGCCCAGGCGCCGTTGGCCACCACCACGACCGGTGCCCCCACCGTCAGACCATCGGCCAGCACCACGCCGCTCACCCGGTCGCCGACCGACGCCACGTGGTGCACGAAGCCTGGCACCGACCGCACCCCGGCCCGGTTGCCGGCGACCTCCAAGGCGGCCAGCAGCTGCCGGTTGTCACAGCTCGTGTCCCCGGGTACGAGGAGGCCGCCGCGGATCGTCGGGGCCAGCAGGGGCTCCCACTGACGGGCCTCCCGGCTGGTCAACCGAGTCGACTCCAGCCCCAACCGGCTCAGGTAGTCCGCCAGCTGGCCCAACCTGGCGGCGTCGTCGGCGTTGGAGGCGACCGAGATCGTCGGTCCCGAGCGGAGACCGCTGGGCAGGCCGCTGGCCTCGCTCACCTCGGCCGCGAACGCCGGATAGCGCTCCATCGACGCCAGGTTCAGACCGAGCAGCAGCTCCTCGGTGAAGGTCGTCTCGGTGACCGGAGCCAACATCCCCGCAGCGACGTTCGAGGCGGCGGCCGCGGGTTCGCCGGCCACGAGCACGACCTCCAGACCTGCCGCCGCCAGCCGCCAGGCCGACGACCGGCCCATCAGGCCGCCGCCGATCACCACGACGTCGGCGGTGGTCGGACTGGAGGGGTCGGGCATGACTGCCAGTCTAGGAGTGTGGTGCCGCGCAGTAGGTCGTCGTCTGACACCACACTTCACGAACCCCCTTGCCGGGTGAGAGCGATCGGAGAGGTCGCGGAAACGGTGCGTGAGAGGCTTCACCCATGACCGCATTGATGGGTCTGCAGGCACGCCTGCGGCTGGCCCGGCTCTACCTGTGCACCGACGCCCGGACCGAGCGCGGTGACCTCGAGGACTTCTGTGAGGCAGCGTTCGCGGGCGGCGTGGACATCCTGCAGATCCGGCAGAAGAACATGGATCCCGACGAGGAGGTGGAGGCGCTCCAGGTCGCTCGACGTGCCGCCGAGCGGCACCAGGCCATTGTCTGCGTGAACGACTCCCCGGAGATCGCCGAGCGCTTCTCCGCCGACATGCTGCACCTCGGCCAGACCGACGGACCGTCGCGGCGGGCGCGGCGCCAGCTGCATCGCTGGGCGCTGGTCGGACGGTCGACGCACGCGCCGAAGCAGACCGACAAAGCCATCTCCGACGAGTACGTCGACTACTTCTGCGTCGGGCCCGTGTACGCGACGTCGACCAAGCCGGACTACGAGCCGGTCGGCCTCGACCTGGTCGGCTACGCGGCCCGGGTCGCTCCACCGAGCGACATCACCGCCAAGCCCTGGTTCGCCATCGGTGGCATCGACCTGGACAATCTCGATGCCGTGCTCGACGCGGGGGCCCGCCGGGTGTGCGTGGTCCGGGCCGTCACGCTGGCCGACGACCCCGAGGCCGCCGCTCGCGAGCTGAGCTCCCGACTGCGAGCGGCCTGGCGAGCCGATCCGGCGATGGAGCAGTACTCCCTGGCGGCCGCCGGGTACACCGGCCCGTCGCGCTGACCGCCGCCCAGCCACGGTGAGCCGTACCGGGAAGGTGGTCGGTGCGGTCCTGACCACCGTCACCCTCGTGCACCTCGCTGATCCGACGCCTCGGCCGCCGAGTCGCCGCCGGTCAGGCCTGACGGTGGGCCGCGGCCGCGGCCAGCGCCGTCAACCCCGCCCGCCCGGACGTGCTCATCGAACGCTCGTCCAGGGCCGAGAGCGCCTCCTCGACGTAGCCGGTGATCATCGCCTCGACGGCCGCGTCGGCCCCGCTGTCGGTGATCACCTGCTGCAGGGCCGCGATTCCGTCGTCGTCCAGCCCTGGATCGCCGAGCCGCTCGGCCAGCAGCCGCCGGCCGGCCCCGTCGGTGTGGGCCAGGGCGTACGCGACGAGTACCGTCCGCTTCCCCTCTCGCAGGTCGTCGCCCACGGGCTTGCCGGTCACCGTCGGGTCCCCGAAGACGCCGAGCAGGTCGTCGCGGAACTGGAAAGCGCGGCCCAGCGGTGAGCCGTACGCGGCCAGAGCCTCGAGCAGCGGTGCCGTGGCCCCGCCGATCGCTGCCCCGATCTGAGCCGGCCGGTAGACGGTGTAGCGGGCCGACTTGTACTCGACCACCCGGATCGCGGCCGCCAGCGCGTCGCCGAGGCCGGCGCCCAGCGGCAGGGACTGGGCCTCGACATCCAGAAACTGCCCGCACGTCACCTCGGTCCGCATCCGCTGCGCGATCTCGTACGTGAGCGGCGCGGTGGCCGGGGGCAGACCGGCTCGCTGCAGCATCTCCACCGACCACATCAGCAGCAGGTCACCGAGCAGGATCGCCCCGGCCCGACCGAACGCCTCCGGATCGCCCAGCCGCCGGTCGGCGGCGTGCAGCGCCTCGAACTGCCGGTGGGCGGCCGGCGCGCCGCGCCGGGTGTCGGAGGCATCCATCACGTCGTCGTGGACGAGGGCGCTGGCATGCAGCAGCTCCAGGCTGGCGGCAGCGGTCAGCACCGCGTCGAGCCGGTCGGCCCCGGAATCCGGGTCGACGACGTCCGGGTCAGCGGCGGCGACGTATCCCCAGACGCAGAACGCCGGTCGCAGCCGCTTGCCGCCGGCCAGCAGCCGGGAGGTCAGCGTCAGCAGCGGCTCGATCTCCGGCTGAAGCGTGGTGAGCTCGGCGGCCTGCCGCCGGACGAAGTCCGCGAGGCGCTCCTCGATCGCGGCCCGGAACGGAGCGCCGAGGGGATCATCCGGATCCGGCACCGGCGGGGCAGCGAGAACGTCGACCACATGGTGAGCCTACGGAGGTCCGGCCCGGCCCGCGGTTAGGGTGACGCGCATGGTCGGTCCGCTCTCGTACGCGTCCCGCCCACCCACCATCACCGAGCTGCTCCATCGGGGCGACCGGCCGCTTTTCTCCTTCGAGCTCTTCCCGCCGAAGGACGACGACGGGGCCAAGGTCCTGTGGGACACCGTGCGCCGGCTGGAGGCGCTGGGTCCCGACTTCGTCTCAGTCACCTACGGCGCCAGCGGCTCCACCCGTGACCGGACCATCGACGTCACCCGGGGGATCGCGGAGCACACCACCCTGCGGACGATGGCTCACCTGACCTGCGCCAGCCAGTCGAGGGACCGGCTGCGGCGCGTGGTCGGCGCGTACGCGGACGCCGGGATCCGGCATGTGTTGACCATCCGCGGCGACATGCCCGGTGGGCCGACCCAGCCCTGGGTGCGGCATCCCGAAGGGCTGGCGAACGCTACCGAGCTGGTCGAGCTGGTCTACGGTCTGGGCCAGTTCTGCATCGGTGTCGCGGCCTTCCCGGACCTGCACCCCGAACAGCACGACGCCGACCTCGATGCTCGTGTCCTGGTGGCCAAGGAGCAGGCGGGCGCGGGGTTCGCGATCAGCCAGCTGTTCTTCACCGCCGAGCGCTACTTCGAGCTGGTCGACCGCGTCCGCGCTCTCGGGTCGGACCTGCCGATCGTCCCCGGCATCATGCCGGTCACCCGGCTGAGCCAGATCCAGCGGTTCGCCGAGCTGTCCGGGGCCGATTTGCCGGGCTGGGTGGTCGCCCGACTCGAGGCGGCCGGTGAGGACTCGGCCGCCGTACGACGAGTCGGGGTCGAGCTGGCCATCGAGCTCTCGTCCCGGCTGCTCGAGGGCGGCGCACCCGGTCTGCACTTCATCACCATGAACCGGTCCACCGCGACGCTGGAGATCCTGCGCGAGGTGGAACCCCTCGCCCGACTGCGCTGACGCATTGCTCGGCTCAGGCCGCATTGGCGGTTGTCCGACTCAGACCAGGTTCTTGCGCCAGGCCGGATCGGCGCCGAGATCGAGGGTGACCAGCCGCTGGGTGGGTCGGGTCAACGCCACGTACAGCGACCGCAGACCGCCGGCCGACTCGGCCACGATTGCGTCCGGGTCGACGACCAGCACAGCGTCGTACTCGAGTCCCTTCGCCTGCAGGGCGGTGACCACCAGCACCCGCTCGTCGCGTTCGGCGGTGTCGGCGTCCAGCGCTCGCAGCACGTCGGCCACCAGCGACGGCGGCGCGACCACCCCGACCGTTCCCGCGACGGTCGACAGCAGGTCCGCCACGCCGGCGCGTACGCCGTCGGCCAGGTCATCGGTGGTCCGCAACTCCGGCTCGACGCCGGTCGAGCGCACGGCGGTGGGTAGGTCGGCGTTCGGGTAGGCGTGCACCACGACCTTGGCCGCCAGGTCGAACACCTCCGCCGGAGACCGGTAGTTGGTGCTCATCCGGAACCGCCGGACCGGAGCGGTTCCGACCAGCTCGGTCAGCGCCTTCTCGGTCTCACTCGGATCCGGCCACGAGCTCTGGGCGGGGTCACCGACCACCGTCCAGCTGGCGCTCGCTCCGCGCCGCCGCAGCATCCGCCACTGCATGGGCGTGATGTCCTGTGCCTCGTCGACCAGGATGTGCGCGAACGTGTCGTGCGCGGTGGCGAACGGGTCGATCTCCCGCTTCGGCTCCAACCGCTCCATGGTGGTCACCAGCTCCGACACCGACGCGTCGTCGTCGAGGAACAAGGACACCTCCCGGTCCTCGAGCTCGGGCAGCGGTCCGAGTCGGTGGACGAGCTCGTCCAGCAGGGCGGCGTCGGCGATGGTCCAGTCGTGCGCACCCTGCCGCCCGCGGTAGGACGCGCTCAGCTGCTCGGCCTCATCGGTGGTCAGCACTCCTCGACTCAGCTGCGCCGTCAACGAGCCCGACGCCAGTCGGTCGAGGGCGTCGGTGGCGCTGACCCGAGGCCACCAGGCGTTGGTGAACACCGCGAAGGCGGCACTGTCGGTGACCCTTTCGTCGAAGTCGTCGCGCTCGAGATCGAGCTCCGGTGGGCGCTTGCGCCACAGCGCGGTCAGCAGCGCCCGTTCGGCGGCCTCCCGGCCGGCGTTCAGCTTGGTGTGCGCCAGCACGTCCGACCTGATCCTGGTCAGCTCGCCGGCGCCCAGCCTGAGCACGTGCCCCTGGAGGGTGACGAACAGTTCGAGCGGTACGTCCTGCCAGGGTTCGTTGACCAGCCGCTTGAGCACGGTGGCCATCCGCAGGCTCCCCTTGATGGTGGCCACGCCGGCGTCGTCAGTCCGCTCGCCGCGGATGTCCACGACGTCGCTGGCCACGGTGCCGATCGAACGGAGGGTCACCGCGTCCTCGCCGAGGGAGGGCAGCACCCGTTCGATGTAGTTCATGAACACCTGGCTCGGGCCGACCACCAGGACACCGCCGTTCTCGAACCGTCGGCGATGGGTGTAGAGCAGGAAGGCTGCCCGGTGCAGGGCGACGACGGTCTTGCCGGTGCCCGGGCCGCCGGAGATCATGGTGAAGCCCTGCCACGGCGCCCGGATGGCCTTGTCCTGCTCGGCCTGGATGGTGGCGACGATGTCGCGCATCTGCGGGCCACGAGCCCGACTCAGAGCAGCCATCAGCGCACCCTCGCCGACCACGACGATGTCGGCGTCCGAGCCGTCGTCGAGGAGATCGTCCTCGATGCCGATCACCCGGTCGCCCGAGCACCGGAGCACGCGGCGGCGGACCACCTGCATCGGGTTGACCGGGGTGGCCCGGTAGAACGGCTCCGCCGCCGGGGCTCGCCAGTCGATCACCAGCGGCTCGTAGTCGGCGTCGCGGACCCCGATGCGTCCCACGTACCGGATCTCTCCGTCGGTCCGGTCCAGTCGACCGAACACCAGCCCTTCGTGCTCGGCGTCGAGCACGGCCAGCCTCTTGGCCGCCTGGTAGGCGAACACGTCCCGTTCGTACAGCCCGGTGCCGTCCTCCTCGCGGACGAAGCGGCCTCGATCGGACTTGTAGAGATTGGCGCCCTCGGAAGCCACCTGCCGGGCCGAGGAGGTGGCCTCCTCCAGCCGCGCGTAGACGAGGTCCACGTGCGCCTGCTCGACCGCCAGCTCGTGCTCCAGCGTCGATTCCTTCAAGGAGAACCCGGCCTCACCTTCGGACAGCGAAAAGTCGAACGACTTACTCTACCCGTGCGCCGTGGTGTCGGGGACTCGGTTCCGAATGTCTGGGTGCCGGGGCGGCAGCCGGCCCGGTCAGCCAACCAGACCATGCACGGCGTACGAGGCCAACGCCCCCGACAGGATGGTCGCGGCTGCGGTGTTGCCGGCCGGCGACCACGGACCCGCCAGCAGCAGCCGGTCCAGGCCGCCGCGGATCGGCGGTCGATCCAGCCAGCTGTCGAAACCCTGCCAGGCGGCCCCGGCGCCCGCATCGGGTCGGCGGTGCTGCCAGTCGTGGACGCTGCGCAGGGTCCCGGCAGTGACGGGCCGCGCGTACGTCACCGTGGGGACGCCCGCGTCGTCGAGCGTGACCAGCTCCTCGACGATTCCCTGCGCCCAGTGGTCGGTGGCGGGCAGCAGGTCGTGCGTCACGGTCGGCGCCTGGGCGGGTCGCAGCCGCCGCAGATGGCGACGCAGCACGCGCGACCGCAGCCGTGGCAGTCCGGTGGCCAGCAGCTGCCACGGATCCGCCGTCCAGATCACAGCGGCGGCCCTCACCCGCTCGTGGGTGGTCACCACGCCCGTGACCCGGCCTTGTTCGATGTCCAGCACGTCCACCCGCTCGTCGAGCCGGAGGTCGACGCGACGCAGTCTGGCCCGGGCGATCAGGGCGTCGACCAGGGTCGAGGTGCGGCCGGTCCGGTCCTGCTGGTCGGCGGCGCAGTCCGACTGCAGGGTCCACCGGCCGAACCGGCGCTCGATCGACTGGGTCACCGCGCACCAGGCCGGAGTGGTCTCCGGGTCACCGCCCTGCCGGTACGCGCTGGCCCGCAGCACGGCGGCCAGGTGGGGATGGTCGATCTCCTGGGCGAGATCGGCGACGGTCTGTTCGTGCCGGATCCGGCGCCGGACGGGCCCGGTGAGCTCGGCCTTGCCGGTCAGCTCGGCCTCCCAGCCCAGCTTGCGCACGGTCTGCCAGACGTCGTCGAGATCATCGACCAAGCTGCGCCACCGGCCGGCGACGGTCGTGCCGTAGCGCTTCTCATGCACGGCGAACAGCTCGCCGCGGTCAGTGGGCCAGCTCAGCTCCGTACCGTCGGAGAACCGATAGGTCGCCGGCTCGGCCGCGGACAGGGCGGCGGCGGACCGGCCGAGCTCCTCGGCCAGGGGCCGGCCGCTCTTGCGGTAGAGGTCCCGCCACGGCGCCGGGAACTCCAGCACGCACGGCGCGTCGTCGAGCACGATCGACCCAGCGGAGAAGGTCCTGGTCCGAGAGGTCCAGCGACCGCCCAGCCGCTCCGTGCTCTCGTACAGCCGCACCGGGTGGCGCGCCTTGGCCAACCGGACGGCTGCGGCCAACCCGGCCAGGCCGCCGCCGACCACCACGATCGGCGGAGTGCTCGCGGAGCGGCTGCTCCTCTCCGGCGTGCTCACAGTCGGTCAGCGTATCCATCTCACCGAGGCGCGCTGGTCGCCGCAGCGTCGCAGGGGCCATCCGGAGTCGGGCCGTTACGCTGCCCGGGTGCAGATCGCCGTGACCGGGTCCATCGCCATGGATCACCTGATGACCTTTCCTGGCCGCTTCGCCGAGTCGCTGGTGGTCGAGCACCTCGACAAGATCTCGCTGAGCTTCCTGGTGGAGGACCTGCAGATCAAGCGCGGCGGCATCGCCCCGAACGTCTGCTTCGGACTGGCCGCCCTCGGCCTCAGTCCGCTGCTGGTGGGGTCGGTCGGTGAGGACTTCGGCGAGTACCGCGCCTGGTTGGATCGGCACGGGGTGCTGACTTGGCCGATCCACGTGTCACAGACCAAGCACACGGCTCGGTTCGTCTGCACCACCGACGCCGACAACGCCCAGATCGGCTCGTTCTACACCGGCGCGATGGCCGAGGCGCGCCAGATCGAGCTCGCCCCCATCGCCGACGTGGTCGGGGGCCTGGACCTGGTGATCATCTCGCCCAACGATCCCGAGGCCATGCAGCGGCACACCGACGAGTGCCGGACCCGCGGCTACCGGTTCATCGCCGATCCGTCCCAGCAGATGGCTTGGCTCGACGGCCCGGACATCGTCCGACTGATCGACGGAGCCGACTTCCTGTTCTCCAACGACTACGAGGACACGTTGATCACGCAGAAGACGGGCTGGTCGCACAACGAGATCGTGTCCCGGGTCGGCGTACGAGTGATGACCAGGGGCAAGCGGGGAGCACGGGTCGAGGTGGCCGGACAGGAGCCGATCGACGTCCCGATCGCGAAGGAGACCGCGAAGCTCGACCCGACCGGTGTCGGCGACGCCTTCCGAGCGGGGTTCATCGCCGGTCTGTCCTGGGGTGTGTCGCTGCAGCGCTGCGCGCAGATCGGCTCGATGCTGTCGGCGTACGTGATCGCCGTCGTCGGTACGCAGGAGTACCGCTTCTCGGGCAGCTTCGGGCGGCGGTTCGCCGAGGCGTACGGCGATGAGGCCGCGGCAGAGATCGCCCCGCACCTGGTGGGTCTGCGCCTGTGAGCGGGTCCGACCCTGTGAGCCCGTCGGACCCGAGCCCGCCGTTGCCGCGGATCACCATCACTTACTGCACCCAGTGCCGGTGGCTGCTGCGGGCGACCTGGGTGGCTCAGGAGCTGTTGACCACCTTCACCACCGACCTCGGCGAGATCGCCCTGCGGCCCGGCACCGGTGGAGTGTTCCGGATCGAGGTCGACGACGAGGTCCTCTGGGATCGCCAGCGCGACGGCGGTTTCCCGGAGGTGGCCCCGCTGAAACGACTGGTCCGCGACCGGGTCGCCCCCGGTCGCCCCCTCGGCCACACGGATCGGACCGCAAACAACTGACCCGAGTTGTCAGATCGGGTGGTCGCCCGAGCGATCACGGATGCTGACAACTCGGGCACTCTAGGGTGTCGGCATGGCCGACGACATCGCCCCCGAACCGCTCACGCCCGTCACCGAGGACTGGGACCGCGCGCTGTGCGTGGTCGCCCATCCCGACGACCTGGAGTTCGGGGCCGCTGCCGCGGTCGCGCGCTGGACCGACCAGGGCAAGACGATCGTCTACGCGATGGTGACCAGCGGCGAGGCCGGCATCGACTCGCTGAGCCCGATGGAGTGCCGGTCCGTCCGCGAGGCCGAGCAGGTCGAGTCGGCCCGGATCGTCGGAGTCGACGTGGTGGAGTTCCTCGGCCAGCCGGACGGTGTGCTGGAGTACGGCGTCGCGCTGCGCAAGGTGATTTGTGCGGCCGTCCGCCGTCACCGGCCCGAGATCGTGATCACCAACAACTTCCGCGACACCTGGGGTGGTCAGTCCCTCAACCAGGCCGATCACATCTCGGTCGGGAAGGCGACCCTGGACGCCGTCCGAGACGCCGGGAATCGGTGGGTGTTCGACGACCAGATCGCCGCCGGCCTGGAGCCGTGGGGCGGCGTGAGGCAGGTCTGGGCGGCCGGGTCCCCGGACAGCCGGCACGCCGTCGACACGACGGCCACGTTCGACCGCGGGGTCGCCTCGCTGGATGCGCACCGGGCCTACATCGACGGCCTCGGCTGGGAGTTCTTCGACGCGCGCGAGTTCCTGGAGGGCGGCGCTCGGCCCACCGGCACCCGGCTGGGGGTGCCGATGGCGGCGGCGTTCGAAGTGTTCGCAATGGGCTGGGGTGAGTGACCCGTCCGTGACCTGCCGATGAACCGGCCGCAACGCTTCGGTCACGACACGACGCGCCGTCGTGGTGATGCTTGACCGGGTGTCGGCGGCGGCGTGTAGCGTAGTCTCTGGTTCGAACGCGATTTCGATTCAGTGCTTGGGGAAGACCTGGTCGACCCACGAGTTCGAACCCACGCAGTGATTCGCGCCTGCGTGTCCGGGCTCGCCCCGGTGTGGACGGACCTCGACCCCCGTCCGCACCGGGGCTCCCGATGCCTCGGTGGTGCGGAAGCGTCACGCACGGGGTCTGGATAGCCTCACGGGAGAGCCCGGTCGACGGGACCTGCATCGAGGAGGGTGAAGTGCCGGACCTGCGTCGCCGTCGATCCGTGTCCCAGATGTATCTGACCGAGCTGCTCGAGGCCCAGCTCGCGGACTGGTCGGCGACTCATCCAGGCCGTGCTGTGGTCGACCTCGGCGGCGGCACCGGGGGGATGGCCATGGGCCTGGGTGCCGCCGGGTACCAGGTCAGAGTCGTCGACCCCAGTCCCGACGCTCTTGCCGCCCTCGAGCGTCGGACCGCCGAGCAGGGCTTGGAGGGGGCCGTCACGGGAGTGCAGGGTGATGCCGGCGATCTCCTCGACCTGGTCGGCTCCGGGAACGCCGACCTGGTCGTCTGTCACAAGGTGCTCGAGGTGGTCGAGGATCCCGCCGATGCCTTGCGGACCATCGCTGCGGTGCTGAGACCCGGTGGGGTGCTCAGCCTCGTCGTCGCCCAACGGCACGCCGCCGTGCTGACCCAGGCTCTGGCCGGACACATCGCTCAGGCGCGCCGCACCTGGCATGACCCTCGCCGGTTCGATCGCGCTCGGACGCTGGCGCTGGTGACCGCTGCCGGCTTCGAGGTCGTCGCCACCCACGGGGTGGGGGCGGTCGCCGACCACGTCACCGAGACCGCGCTGGAGGCGGAGGCGGGCACCCACGTCGAGCTGCTGGCGCTGGAGGCGGAAGTGGCCGGCGATCCCGCCTTCCAGGCGCTGGCCCCACACCTGCACGTCTTCGCCCGCCGGCCGTAGCGGTCTGCCTCGGCGATCATCCGAGCGCCATCTGATCTGTGCGCCGGCCTGGAAACAATCGAATATGTGTACGATAGCGTGGTGACTCGCCGGATCATCATGCACGTGGACATGGACGCCTTCTATGCGTCGGTGGAGCTGCGTCGAAGGCCGGACCTGCGCGGGCGTCCGGTGATCGTCGGCGGCTACCCGCGCGGCGTGGTGCTGTCGGCGACGTACGAGGCACGAGCCTTCGGTGTGAAGTCGGGGATGTCGTCGTCGCAGGCCGTCCGCTGTGCACCCACCGCCGTGTTCCTGAGCCCGGACTTCGATGCCTACTCCGCGGTGTCGGCCGGCATCGGGGCTGTGTTCCGGTCCGTCACGTCCGTGGTCGAGGCCGCGTCCATCGACGAGGCGTACCTCGACATCACCGGCGCCCAGCGGATGTTCGGGGCGCCGTCGGAGATCGGGGAGTACGTCCGCGCCGTGGTGGCCGACGAACAGCAGATCTCGTGCTCGGTCGGAATCGGTCCGACCAAGTTCGTGGCCAAGGTCGCCTCCAAGCAGGCCAAGCCGGACGGCCTGGTCGAGGTGCGGCCGGACCAGGTGGAGACCTTCCTGCACCCGCTACCGGTCGAGGCGATGTGGGGCGTCGGCGCCAAGACCGCCGAGCGACTGCACAACCTGGGCATCACCACCATCGGGGACCTCGCCCACACACCGCGCGGCGGTCTGCGTCGCACCTTCGGTCCCCATGCCGGCGGCATGCTCCGAGACCTGGCCTGGGGACGTGACGGCCGACAGGTCGTCGTCACGGAGCCGGAGCGGAGCATCGGCTCGCAGGAGACGTTCGGTGCTGACAGCGACGACATCGCGGTGGTTCGACGCGAGCTGCTCCGGATGGCCGACAAGACCGCCGGCCGGATGCGCAAGGCCGGGCTGGTCGGACGGACAGTGACGATCTCGGTGCGCTTCGCCGACTTCGCCGACCTGACCCGCTGTGCCACCCTGCCGTCGCCCACCGATGTCACCGAGCAGATCTACCTCGCGGCTCTCGGACTGTACGAACGACTTCAGCTCGATCGGGCACGGATCCGCAGGGTCGGGGTCCGGGTCGAGGGCCTGGTCGCGGTCGAGAAGGCCTGCCTGCAGCCGACGCTGATCGAACCCGAGCTGGGTTGGCGCGAGGCTGATCAGGCGGTGGATGCGGCCCTCGTCCGGTTCGGCCCGGGGGCGGTGCAACGAGCGGTTCTGACGCGGCGGATCGCGCGTCCGCCGGCGCCGAGCTGGCAGCCTCGGAGCTCGCTCACCGAGAACGGCTGACTGGACCCGACGACCTGATCGGGGCTCGGTGCCTGAGGGGAGACGAAAAGTCTCAGCAGAGTCTCGATACTGAGTCGAGAGCGTTACCACACGGGAGTTTCCCTCGACACCTGCGACACATACACTGACGTCACCGAATGGTGCCGCACTCGGCTGTGAATCCGAACTCAGGGTCCCTACCGAACAACCAGACGCGTACAGTGATTTGTAGGTGCACGACGAGACGTGGGAGGTGGCCGATGGCCCTCTCGGAGGAGGAGCAGCGGCTCCTCGAGCAGATGGAGGCGGCCCTGGCCGCCGAGGACCCCAAGCTGGTCAACACCCTCCGCGGGACGGGGGTGCGGAAGGTCCATCGCCGTCGTGCGGCCATTGCTGGCGTCGGGTTCTTCGTGGGTCTCGGGCTGCTCGTCGTCGGTCTGTATCTGATGTCTGACGGCCCAGCCGGCTACGTCGCCCTGAGCATCCTCGGATTCGCGATCATGGTGACCGCCGCGGTCACCGCTATCTACTCCTGGCAGCACGTCGGGACGATTGCTCCGCACACCGGCGGCGACCGGCCCCGGGCCCCACAGGGTTCGTCGTCGGACGGCACCTTCATGGACAAGATGGAGGAGCGCTGGCGTCGCCGCCGCGACGAGTCCGGCTTCTGACTTCTGCTCCGCACTTTCTACAGCCGTCGGTGAGCATCAGCTCCCGGCGGCTGTTGCACGTCCAGACCCGGACGCGACGACCGCACTGATAGTCGGCCCAGAGATCGAGCAGAACCACCGAACCCGAGCAGTGCGGCAGGGGATCGTGCCAGCGAGACCCGCTCAGACCTTCGTCCGGGTGAACAGCGACTTCGGCAGCACGTACGCCAGCAGGCGTCGCCAGCGGGAGTCGGGGGCCAGGCCGCGACGGATCTGCTGGGTCACCTGCGGCAGGTCGTCCAGACCGCCGGCGTCGATCGAACGAGCGTAACGGCCCTGCTCGACCAGCACCGCCACCCGCCCCAGCGCCTCGGACTCCGGCGCCTCCAGACGCCGACCGACCGTGGATCCGATCGAGCGCGGCGAGCCCGCCGGCCAGCTTCCGCCGTAGTCGATCACCGTGTCTCGCAGCTCGGCCCATACCTCCTCGACCACTTCCTCCGGCTCGCCCTCGGCCGTCAGCCGTGATGATCGACGGCGGAAGCGGATGGTCGCCGGAGCGGCCAGGATGAGCAGCACCAGCAGCCCGACGCCGCTCGCGATCAGAGTCTGCCGCCAGGCGAAGCCCGATCCGGTCCCGACGTCGGTCGGTCCGGCCGAGGGCGCGGCCGAGGGAGCTTCGGACTGCGCGGATGCGTCCGCCGACGGCTCCAGGCTCGGCGCCAGGGTCTCGTCGCCGTTGGAGCTCTCCGCCTGGGGCACCGTCCAGACCGGCGCGGTCCCGGTCACGCTGGCGGGGGTCGGCTCGAACCGCACCCAGCCGTAGCCGGCGAAGTACAGCTCCGGCCAGGCGTGCATGTCGCGGATCGACACTTCCCAGGTCTTGTCCTCGACCCGCTTGCCGGGCAGGAAGCCCACCGCCACCCGGGACGGGATGCCGACCTCACGCGCCATCATGGCCATCGCGGCTGCGAACTGCTCGCAGTAGCCCTGGTGATCGCGCAGCAGGAAGTTCTCCAGCGCCCGGTAGCCGTTGCCCGGCAGCGGCTCGGTGCTGTAGGTGAACCTGGAGGTGTCACGCAGGAACTCCTGGATCGCCCAGGCCTTCTCGGCGTCGGTGCCGGAGCCTCTGGTCACCTCTCGGGTGAGCTGCTTGATGCTCTCGGGCAGGTTGGGTGGCAGCACATCGGTGACCTTGCTGTCCACCGGCGTGCCGGCCACAGCCCGCGCCAGCGCCTGGGGATCGGGATCTGTGTCGGTGCTGAGGACCGTGTAGTCGAGGTTGCGGATCGCATCGTCCTGGTCGCCCCGGGCCGAGGAGAGCATCACCAGCGAGGTCGGGTCGTGCGCCCACGGTCCGGCGACGTCGACCTCCCGTGGTGCGTAGGGCAACGGCAGATACATCGAGCCGAAGTCGAGCACCGAGATCTGCGTCGAGCGTCGGTCACCGCCATCGCCGTCGACGCCGGGAATCGGCGGCATCGTGGTCCCGCTGTCCAGCCGCATCTCCACATTGCTCCACCCGCTGGCGTCGATCTCGGGCAGCGAGGCCATCCGCAGGTAGAGACCGCCCGGCCGGTCGGTGGTGTAGCGGATGACCACCGCGTCGTCGGGCTGGTTGAGGTTCCGACGCAGGTCGATCGTCGGGTCGGTGAGCTGCAGGGGTCCACCGCCGCTTCCTCCGGCGCCGATACCCAACCCGGGCAGGGCGAGGGTGGGCAGCGCGACGCCGAGCACCAGGGTCGCGATCAGGGCAGGTGCGCCGATCAGCCCGGCCGCTCGCCAGACGACCGGCATGGCCGTACCGAATCCGTCGGCGGAGTCACGGGAGAGGCCGCGGGTCCAGCGGCCCGTCCGGTTCAGGCCGTCAGCGATCAGGATGCCGAGATAGCCGACTGCGAGGCACAGGAACGGCGTCACGCCGGTGTCGATGCCGAGTCCGAGGGCCGGGACGACGAACGCCGCCGCCGGAGGCACGATGCCCCAGGCCGGACGGTCCAGGCCGCTGACCAGCAGGTCGGTGAGCACGAAGATCACGCCGATCACCGAGACGAAGATGATCTTGACTCCGGCGTCGGGCTCCATCGGGGCTGCCTGCGTCTGCATGTGCTGGATGCCCTGCTGCCACAGGTCGACGTACTGGGCGAACCACGGCTCGCCCCGGCTCGGGGTGACGGACGCGAACACGAACAGGAGCACCGCGAGCACGGCGATCTGGGCGGCGAGGACGAAGCCGGCGGTCAGCCGCGCGCGACGCAGCCCGGCTGTCACACCGGCCAGCGCGAGCACCAGGAACCAGGTCTGCCCGAGGTAGGAGCTGTCGGAGGTCAGCGGTCGCGCTGTGACGCTGATCAGCAGCACCGCCACCGTCGCGGCCAGCACGAACCGATCACTCGATCGCATCACGCCCTCGTTCCGGACAGCGACGCGGTGCCGAGCCGGTCCAGGCTCGACCATGCCTGAGCCACACTCATCCCGCGTTGCACCTCGACGACCCGCCACTGGTTCTCGAGCAAGATCTCGGTGGCCAGCTCGTGCTGCCGCCTGGTCCGCTCACTGGTCGGCTCGTCGCTGAAGGTGTCGATGTCGATCACCATCGCCAGCCCTTGGGCCCGGTTGCGCCGGAGCCGGAGCAGCGAGCTGGCGTCGGGCGGCGTCATCCGACCCATGATCGCCACCACCAGCTGGCCGGCCTTGTCCACGTCTGCGGCCTCGACCGCGTAGTGGATGCTGGTCGTGGGCCGAGCCCGCAGGTCGGTGAGCCGACTGATGGCCAGGTCGCTGGACGCCGTGCTGTGCTGGCCGAGATGTCCGGAGATGTGCATGGAGCCGTCGGGTTCGTAGATCTCCACCCCGAAGCCGTCGTCCAGGAAGTGCACGGCGACCGACGCCGCCGCCGAGATCGCCCACTCCAAGGAGCTGTGCATGCCGCGGCCGGCGTGCGCTCCGACCCGGGCGTCGAGCAGGACGCTGGCGGTGGGATCCCAGGCCTGCTCCTCCCGCCGGACCATCAGGTCGCCGCGCCGCGCCGTCGAGCGCCAATGGATCCGACGTCGGTCATCGCCGTGCCGGTATTCGCGGACCAGCACGTCGTCCTGACCGGTGACGCCGACCCGGTGCGGTCGAGCCTCCCCGGCGCTTCCCGCGCCGCCGGCCGACCGCATCACCGGCAGCACCTCCACGACGGGGGTGACCATCACCTCGCTGGTCGCCTGGAAGTGCCGATCGAGCCGGACGAGGCCGAACGGATCGGTCGTCCGCACCATCAGCGGTCCGGTGTGGAAACGGCCCCTCACCCGGCCGAGCATCGGGTACTCGATCTCGCGCCGCCAGCTCAGGTCCGCCTTGTCCACCACGAATCGCGGTCGGTTGCCCAGCTCGGGCGGTACGGAGTCCTCCAGCAGCAGGATGCCGGCAGGGAGTCTGCCCTCCTGGCCCAGGGTGATCCACCCGCGCATCGGCGAGCCGAGCGGTACCCGTGCCGGCTCGATCCCGCGCTCGCAGGACAGTCGAAGCCTGGCCCGGGCGACGAGGACCGCGGCGATCACCGGCAGGACGAGCAGCAGCAGGCCGATCCGCATCACGTCGCGCTGCCCGGCCAGCATGGCGGCGAGCACGATCAGCAGGCCGCTGATCAAGAACACGTGCCCGCGAGTGGTGAAGAGGCGCCAGGGTCGACCCATGCTCGCTCGCGTCCTCAGCGACGGTCGGGCAGGTGCACCGAGGCGACCAGGTGGGCAACGACGTCATCGACCGTACGCCGGGCGAGCTGGGCATCGGTCGAGGGCAGCACGCGGTGGGCGAGCACCGCCGTCGCCAGTCCGGCGACGTCGTCCGGACTCACGTAGTCCCGACCCGCCAGCGCCGCAGCGGCCCGACTGACGCGGAGCAGCTGCAGCGTCGACCGCGGCGAGGCACCGAGCCGCAGGTCACGCGAGGTCCGGGTGGCGTTGACGACCTGGACCAGGTAGTGCTTCACCGCTGGACTCACGTACACCGTCTTGACGGCGTCGATCAGGCCCTTGATCGTCGCGCCGTCGGTGACCGGTTCGAGATCGCCCAGCGGATCGGAGGTCCCATGTGACTCGAGCATGTCCAGCTCCGAGCTCGGGGTGGGGTAGCCGATCGCGATCCGTGCGGTGAACCGGTCGCGCTGCGCCTCGGGGAGGGGATAGGTGCCCTCCATCTCGATCGGGTTCTGGGTGGCGATGACCATGAACGGCCGGTCCAGCAGGTAGGTGGTGCCGTCCACACTGACCTGACGTTCCTCCATCGACTCCAGCAGCGCCGACTGGGTCTTCGGTGAGGCCCGATTGATCTCGTCCCCGACCACGATGTTGGCGAAGATCCCGCCCGGCTTGAACTCGAAGTCGCGGGTCTCCTGGTTGAACACCGAGACCCCGGTGATGTCGGACGGGAGCAGGTCCGGGGTGAACTGCAGGCGACGTACGGAGCAGTCGATCGACCGACCCAGGGCCTTGGCGAGCATGGTCTTGCCGACTCCGGGCACGTCCTCCACCAGCAGATGACCCTCGGCCAGCAGCACGGTGAGGGCGAGATCGACAGCGGCCCGCTTGCCTTCGATGACCGACTCGATCGCGGTCCGTACTCGGCCGGTCACCGAGACGACGTCGCCCAGGGACAGCTCTTCGGTCGCGCTGCGCTGGTAGCTGAGTGTCACTCGGCCCTCCGCCCGTTCGGCGCCCGGTGCCGGCCCGGACAGGTCACCTCGAACCTTACGTGGTGAGTCCAGGCAACCGTAGAGACGGCGTCAAGTACGCCGGCGACGAACCCTGACGGGGGTGTGACCGCCCGCGCGGCACCTGGTCGAGGTGCCCGTCGACTGGCGGAGAACGCCCGGCCATCCGAGCGCCTCGGGAGCGGCAGTGTCGGACCTGCCCCCAGAGGATGCCCAAGTGGAGTGAAGTGGAGTACAGTGGTGCAAAGTGGAGGGATGAGGATGAGCGGTGGAGCGAGGAGGTGGGGAACGGCATGTTCCTCGGCACTCACACGCCCCGCCTGGACGAGAAGGGACGGCTGATCTTGCCTGCGAAGTTCCGTGACGAGCTGGCCGCCGGGCTGGTCATCACGCGCGGGCAGGACCGGTGTCTGCAGATCTGGCCGATGGAGACCTTCATCGCCCAGACCGCCGACCTCCGCAACGCCTCCGCCAGCAGCAAGCAGGTCCGGGACTATCAGCGGATGCTCGCCTCGGGTGCCTCCGACGAGGTCCCGGACAAGCAGGGGCGGATCACGATCCCGCCGCACCTGCGGGCCTACGCCGGTCTCGACAAGGAGTGTGTCGTGGTCGGTTCCATGAACCGCGTGGAGGTCTGGGACGCGGCCGCCTGGACCGCCTACTCCGCCGAGCAGGAGTCGGCCTTCGCGGACATGAACGACGAGGGTTTCCCGGGGCTCTGAGCCGGCACCGGAGAGGCAGCACCACGGCTCGCCAGCACAACCGAGGTACACAGCACAACCGAGGTACACAGCACGACCGAGTTACACAGCACGACCGAGGTACACAGCACGACCGAGGTAACAGCAGGACCGAACGACACTGCACGACCGCAAGGAAGCGCGCGTACGGCGAGGCTTCAACCCGCAGGTCCTCCTGCCCTGGCACACCTTCCCCGGTGCCAGGTCGAGAAACCGGTGGGTCTCGGGTTGAAACCTGGCCGTACGCGCAGCGCGCAGGAGCACGACGACGAAGGGTCGAGATGGCAACCCCACCCGGGCCACCGCGCCACGAGCCGGTGATGCTGGACGAGATCGTCGCCCTGCTGTCCCCGGCCCTCGTCGCGCCGGACGTGTCGACGCCACCGGTGCTCGTCGACTGCACCCTGGGCCTCGGCGGCCATGCGGAGGCCTTGCTGCGTGCGTGTCCGGAGGCCCGGCTGATCGGGCTGGACCGGGACCCTGCTGCCCTCGCTCTCGCGGCTCGGCGACTCGCTCCGTACTCCGACCGCATCACCCTGGTCGAAGCGGTCTACGACGAGCTGACCGATGTGCTCGCGGGGCTGGGACGGTCACGGGTCCAGGGCGTGTTGCTCGACCTCGGCCTGTCCTCGCTGCAGATCGACGACACCGACCGCGGTTTCGCCTACGCGGTCGACGCGCCCCTGGACATGCGGATGGATGGCCGGCAGGAGCTGACGGCTGCCGAGGTCGTCAACACCTACAGCGCTGCAGAGCTGACCCGGATCCTGCGCACGTACGGCGAGGAGCGGTTCGCCGACCGGATTGCCCGACGGATCGTCGCCGCCCGGGCGGAGCGACCCTTCGACACCTCGGCCCGGCTGGTCCAGGTGCTGGACTCGGCCATCCCCGCTGCGGTCCGGCGCACCGGTGGCCATCCCGCCAAGCGCACCTTCCAGGCCCTGCGGATCGAGGTCAACAGCGAGCTCGCGGCCCTGGAGTCGGTGTTGCCGCAGGCGGTCGCCGCGCTGGCAGTGGGCGGCCGGATCGCCGTGCTGGCGTATCACTCGCTCGAGGACCGCCTGGTCAAGCAGGTGCTGGCCGCGGGCGCACGGGACACGGCACCGCCCGGCCTGCCGGTGGTTCCCGACGAGCACCAGCCGCGGCTGCGGTTGCTGACCCGGGGCGCCGAGAAGCCGTCCGAGGCCGAGATCGCGACGAATCGGCGCGCCGCCTCCGCCCGCTTCCGGGCCGCCGAGCGGATCCGAGAAGTCGTCGGCGGCAGGAGAGCGTCATGAGCAGGAGGCTCCGCTCATGAGCGCGCTGTGGGCGCCGCTGCACACCCCGGCTGAAGATCGGTCGGGGAAGAAGGGTGCGCCGAAGTCGGGCGAACGGCGGTTGCGGCCCGTGCCGCCGTTGTCGGGTCGGATGGCCCGGGTCCCTTTCATCACCGTGCTGATCGCGATCTTCGGGGTCGGCATGGTCGGGCTGCTGATGGTCAACACGTCGCTGCAGAACCAGGCCTTCGAGTCCCGTTCGCTCAACCGACAGGCAGCACAGCTGATCTACGCCGAAGCCGAGCTGCAGTCCCAGTTGAACAAGGTGCGGACCCCGGACCAGATCGCGGCGAAGGCCTCGGCCCTGGGCATGCGGGCAAATCCACGTCCCGCGTTCCTGGTCGTGCCCTCCGGCAAGGTGATCGGTGAGCAGCACCGGGTGGACGGGACCGAGATGAAGGGCCTGATCGTCAAGACCCCGCAGCAGCTGGCGGCGGAGAAGGCGGCCAAGGAAGCGAAGGCCCGGGCCGAAGCCCAGAAGAAGGCCGAGGCGGCCGCCGAGAAGAAGGCGGCGGCGGCAGCCAAGGCGGCCGAGAAAAAGGCCGCGGCGGTGGCCGCGGCCCAGAAGAAGGCGGCCGAGGCAGCGGCGAAGAAGAAGAAGGCCCAGGGGAGCGGGGGGAACTGATGGCCGAGCGTCGACCTCATCCGGCCAGCCGCCGACCACTGCGCTCGGAGGCAACCACCACCACGGCACGGACGTCGCGGGCCCGCGCCGGCGACAGCCGGTCCGGTTCGGCGAAACAGACCACCACCCGGACCCACCGCAGCCACGTGGCCGCCGGCCGCGCCTTGCGTGGATCCGACCCGGGTCGGCCGCGGTCCGCCCGGAAGAGCTCGCGGGCCACGGGGCGCAAGAAGGTCCGGCGCATACCGCTGGCCAACGGCGCGCGCCGACTGCACGTGGTGTTGATCATGCTGGCGATGGGTCTGTCGTTGTGCGCCGGTCGGCTGCTGCAGCTGCAGGGCTTCGACTCCTCCGCCTACGCAGCCGAGTCCGCGGCAGCGCTGACCCAGAAGCTGCCACTCCTCCCGTCCCGTGGCGACATCACCGACCGCAACGGCACCGTCCTGGCCGCCACCGAGCCGGCCGTTGCCGTGACCGCCGATCCCTTCCTGACCGGCAAGCGCCCGTACGAGTTCGCCTCCGTCATCGCGCCGCACCTGGAGATGACCGTCGGCGAGCTGATCCCGCTGCTGACCAAGCCGAACACCCACTTCGTGTACCTGAAGAAGAAGGTGCCGGCCATGACGTACACCCGGATGGCGGCCGCGTTGGCCGAGCAGAACCTGTACGGCGTCTTCCGGGAGAGCGACCCGATCCGGACCTACCCGACCGGATCGCTGGTCGGTCCGATCGTGGGCTTCGTCGGCGGTGACGGTGCGGGCAAGGCCGGACTCGAGAGCAAGCTCAACACCCAGCTGGCCGGGGTCGAGGGCCAAGAGGTCTACGAGAGCGCGCCCAACGGCAGCAAGATCCCGCTGGGCAACAGCAAGATCACGCCGGCGCAGAACGGGCACGACTACCAGCTGACCCTGGACTCCGAGCTGCAGTGGGTGGCCCAGCGGCGGGTGGCGCAGCAGGTGGCCAAGACCAACGCCGACTTCGGCTTCGCCATCACCATGAACCTCAAGACCGGCGAGATCCTGGCGCTGGCGCAGGCGCCGACGTACGACTCGAGCGACCCGAAGTCATCGTTGAAGAAGAACCGCAACCTGCAGGCGGTGACGGCCCCGTACGAGCCCGGCAGCGTGCAGAAGATCCTCACCTCGGCGGCCCTGATCGACTCCGGCACGGTCGACGAGAACACCCGGCTGAGGATCCCGAACCGGCTGACCTCGGGTCCGTATCAGATCAAGGACCACTTCGAGCACAAGGAGCTCAAGCTCAACATGCGTGGGGTGATCGCGAGGTCGTCCAACATCGGCACCGCGATGCTGTCCCGGCAGATGCCCATCGACCAGCTGCACGACTACCTCGCCGCGTTCGGCCTCGGCTCCCAGACCGGCATCGAGCTGCCCGGCGAGGACAGGGGCATCCTGCCCGGCGCCGACATGCAGGGGCTGACCCGGGACCGGGTGGCCTTCGGTCAGGGCCTCACCGTCACCGGGATACAGGAGATCTCCGCGATCGCGGGGCTGGTCAACGACGGCATCTACAACCAGCCGACGATCATCAAGTCGGCCACCGACAGCGACGGCAAGCAGGTGGCGCTGCCGGTCAAGCAGCCCCGACGGATCGTGTCCAGCGAGACCTCGGCGCAGATCCGTGACCTGATGCGAGCGGTCGTCGACAACTCCGGAGAGAACACGGATCTGCGGCTGGACGGCTACGCCAGCGGCGGCAAGACCGGCACCGCGCAGCGCGGCACCAGGACGGGCTACAAGGGCTACATCACGTCCTACATCGGGTACGCGCCGCTGAACGACCCCCAGATCATCACCTACGTGGTGATCAACAACCCCACGAAGGGCAACCCCACCGGTACCCAGGTGGCCGCGCCGGTCTACCACGACCTGATGCAGTACGCGCTGCCGCGCTACTCCGTCGAACCGACCAAGAAGTCGGTTCTGAAGCCCAAGAAGATCTCGTGGTGACCAGGGCCGCGCCGCGCGGCCTCGCTGTCCCCACTCGGTAGCGTCGGGTCGTGGGTCGTCCTGAATCGAGTGGCTCTCCGAGCCTGCGACCGACCGGGTCGGCTGGCGTCGGCTGGGTCGATCTGCTCGGTGCCGTCGGTCTGACCGCGGCGGACATCGGCGGGTCGGCCAGGAGTGAGCTCCGGATCTTCGGGGTGACGGCCGACTCGCGGCTGGTGCAGTCCGGCGACCTGTACGTGGCCGCGCCGGGGTCGAGGGTGCACGGGGCCGACTTCGCGGCCGAAGCCGTCGACCGCGGCGCTCTGGCGATCCTCACCGATCCCGCCGGCGAGGGGCGAGCGCTGGCCGCCGCAGCGGCCGCGTCCGCAGCTACCGTGCCCGTGGTGGTCGTCCCGCACCCGCGCGATCTGGTTCCCGCCCTGGCCGACCGGACCTACGACCATCCCCGGGCCCGCCTGCGCCTGTACGGCGTCACCGGCACCAACGGCAAGACCACCACGGCCTACCTGCTGCAGGCAGTGCTGCGGGCCGCCGGCCAGCACGTCGGTCTGATCGGCACCATCGGCTACCAGCTCGACGACCGACGCCTGGAGGGCCGGCGCACCACGGTCACCACACCGGAGGCGGCCGAGCTCTACGCGTTGCTCGCCCTGATGGCCGAGCAGGGCGCGGACGCGGTCGTGATGGAGGTGTCGTCCCACGCGCTCGCCCTGGGGCGGGTCGACGGGCTCGTCTTCGACGTCGCCGCCTTCACGAACTTCGGCTCCGACCACCTGGACTTCCACGGTGACGTCGCGTCCTACTTCGCGGCCAAGGCATCCCTGTTCACGGCCCTGCGCGCACGGCGAGCGGCGATCAACGTCGACGACCCGCGCGGGCAGGAGCTGATCGACCAGGCGTTGGCGGAGGGGCTGTCGGCCGTCCGGTCGGTCAGTCTGGAGGGTCCTGGTGACTACACCGGCGCCGATCGCCGACCGGTCGGCGGGGGACGGACCGCGATCACCGTCAGTACGCCGCACGGAACGCAGTCGGTGACTCTGGGGCTGCCGGGCGAGTTCAACGTCCGCAACGCCCTGACCGCGCTGGCGATGGCCGACCTCGCCGGGGTCGACCTGCACCAGGCGTCGACCGGGCTCACCGATGCGGTCGTACCGGGTCGGATGCAACGCGTCGCGCTCGGCCCCGGCGCGCCCGCGGTGTTCGTGGACTTCGCCCACACGCCGCAGGCGGTCGCCGCCGTGCTGGCCAGCCTCGCCGGGCACCGGCGGATCGTGGTGCTCGGCTGCGGTGGCGACCGTGACCCGGAGAAGCGCGAACCGATGGGTGCGGCGGCCGCAGCCGGTGCCGAGCTCGTGGTGGTGACCGACGACAATCCGCGGACCGAGGATCCGGCTGTGATCCGGGCGCAAGTGCTGCAGGGCGCGCGGGCTGAGCTGCGCGGGACGGACCGGCAGGTCCCTGTGCTCGACGGTGGTCGCCGACGGGACGCCATCGCCGCGGCCCTGCGCGCGGCCGGCCCGGACGACGTGGTCGCCGTGCTCGGCAAGGGTCATGAGCGCGGGCAGGAGATCGGCGCAGAGGTGCTGCCGTTCGCCGATGACGACGTCGTACGCGAGGTGTGGGCCGAGCTGCAGCAGCGGCGGGCCGCCTCTTCGGCACGAAAGGCGCCGGGAGAGGGGGTCAGCACGCGATGATCAACGTCACCGTGCGGGAGATCGCCGACCTCCTGGGAGCCGAGCTCACCGGACCTGCCGAAGAAGCCCCGGACACGATGCTGACTGGTCTGGTGATCGACTCCCGCCAGGTCACCGCCGGCAACCTGTTCCTGGCGTTACCGGGCGAGCACGTCGACGGACACGACTTCGTGGCCGCAGCGTTCGACAACGGTGCCGTGGCCGCGCTCACCGCCCGACCGGTGCCGGAAGCCACGGGCTGCTGCCTGGTGGTCGCTGACCCGCTGGCCGCCGCCGGCCGGGTGGCCCGGAACCAGGTCGACCGGGGGACGGCCGGTGGCCTCCGGGTGGTCGCGATCACGGGCTCGGCCGGCAAGACCTCCACCAAGGACCTGCTGGCCCAGCTGCTGGAGTCCGTCGGGCCGACGGTCGCACCGGTCGGTAACCTCAACAACGAGATCGGGTTGCCGCTGACGGTCTGCCGGATCGACGAGGCGACCCGATACCTGGTCGCCGAGATGGGCGCTCGCGGGATCGGCCACATCGCCTACCTGTGCACGATCGCTCCACCGCAGGTCGCCGCGGTGCTCAACGTCGGCAGCGCTCACGTCGGCGAGTTCGGTGGCCAGCATCAGATCGCCGTGGCCAAGGGCGAGATCGTCGAATCACTGCCGCTCGACGGCGTGGCGGTGCTGAACGCCGACGACCCGTTGGTCTGGGCCATGCGGACGCGGACGGCGGCGCAGGTCGTCGCCACCAGCGTGGCCGCTGAGCCGGCGACCGACGACGCCGTCTGGGGTTCCGAGGTCGACGCCGACGCGCTGGGCCGCTGCACGTTCACCCTGGCCGAGAAGTGGGGCGGTGTGTCGAGCGAACCGGTCCGGGTCCGGCTCGGGATGGCAGGTCGGCACCAGGTGGGGAACGCCGTCGCCGCGGTCGCCATGGCCCGGGCTCTCGGGGCCCCGGCAGACTCGGTCGTCGCGGGACTGGCGGCCGCCCGGTCGCGGTCGCGGTGGCGGATGGAGCTCACCGAGCGGCCGGACGGCGTGCTGGTCGTCAACGATGCCTACAACGCCAACCCGGAGTCGATGCGCGCCGCCCTGGACACCGTGGCCGGCGTGGTCGGCGAGCGATCCCAGGCCGGGGCGGTCGGCTGGGCGATCCTGGGCGACATGCTGGAGCTGGGTTCCTCGGCGCCGGCTGAGCACGCGGCGCTCGGAGCGTACGCGGCACGCCGAGGGATCAGCCGGCTGGTGGCGATCGGGGCCTTCGCCGAGCAAGTCAGAGCGGGTGCCGAGGCCACCGGAGCCGGGGTCACCGCCGAGGTGGCGACCGACCGGGACGACGCCGTCCGCAGGGTCCTGGCCGAGCTGGCGCCGGGCGACGTGGTTCTGGTCAAGGCTTCGCGTGGCTTAGCCTTGGAGACCGTGGCCACCGCTCTGGCAGCGGCTGCGCCGGCGAGTCCAGTTCACGAACCGAGCGACGAACAAGGTGAGGGCAGCGCGTGAAGACGATCGTTTTCGCGGGCGGCCTGGCCCTGCTCGGCACGTTGCTCGGCACCCGGCTGGCCATCAGTGTGCTGGTCAAGGGGGGCTACGGCCAGCTGATCCGCGACGACGGTCCGACGTCCCACCACGTCAAGAGGGGCACGCCCACGATGGGTGGCCTGGTGATCATCGCGGCGGTGCTGGTCGCGTACATCGGCAGCCACCTGCTCACCTGGACCGCGCCGTCGGTGTCGGCGGTGCTGATCCTGTTCCTGTTCACCGGCTTGGGCGCCGTCGGGTTCCTGGACGACTGGCTGAAGATCCGCAACCAACGCTCGCTCGGGCTCCGGAGCAAGGCCAAGATCGCGGGCCAGTCGCTGGTGGCCATCGTCTTCGCGCTGTTGTCCTTGCAGTTCCCCGACGAACGCGGTGTCACGCCCGCGTCCAGGTTCATCTCGTTCCTGCGCGACATCGACTTCCTCGGGCCGATGCCGGTGATCCTGGTCGTGCTCTGGGTCATCCTGCTGATCGCCGCCGCCAGCAACGGCGTCAACCTGACCGACGGACTGGACGGTCTGGCCACGGGCGCCTGCACGATGATCTTCGGTGCCTTCACCCTGGTGAACATCTGGCAGTACAACCAGTCCTGCGCCTACACCGCCTCCGCCGGACCCAAGTGCTACGAGGTCAGGGACCCGTACGACCTCGCGGTGGTGGCGATCGCGCTGGCCGGCGCCTGCTTCGGTTTCCTCTGGTGGAACGCCGAACCGGCCAAGATCTTCATGGGCGACACCGGGTCGCTGTCCCTCGGCGGTGCGCTCGCGGGACTGGCCATCTTCACCAGGACCGAGCTGCTGCTGATCATCCTCGGTGGTCTGCTGGTGATCGAGGTGATGTCGGTGATCTTGCAGACCAGCTTCTTCAAGCTGACCCGGAGGATGAGCGGCACTCCACGACGGCTGTTCAAGATGACGCCGATCCACCACCACTTCGAGTTGTTGGGGTGGGCCCAGGTGACTATCGTGATGCGGTTCTGGATCATCTGCGGGCTCTTCGTGTCTGCGGCCCTGGGCATCTTCTACGCCGAATGGGTCGCCGGCACGTGAGGTGGATCGGGCTTGGGCGGTGCGGGGCTGGTGCGAGCCGAGGAGTCGGCTCGTGAGCACGCCGCGTTGGCTGCCCACCGCCGACGGCGCATCGCCTTGGGAGCAGGCGCGGGTGCTGGTCACCGGTCTCGGCGTCTCCGGGTTCGCCGCTGCCGACGGGCTGCTCGAGTTCGGGGCGCAGGTCGTCGTGGTCGAGGACACCGCCTCGGACGCCAACGCCGACAAGGCCGAGCTGCTGCGGACTCTGGGCGCCGAGGTCTGGCTGGGCCCAGGCTCGAGCCGGAGGCGGCCCGACGGGATCGACCTCGTCGTCACCACCGGCTGGAGCCCGCAGCACCCGCTGCTGGCCGCTGCCGCAGCGGCCGGGATCGCGATCTGGAGCGAGCCCGAGCTGGCCTGGCGACTCAGCCGGCCGCAGCGGCCGGTGCCCTGGCTCGGCATCACCGGCACCAACGGCAAGACCACCACCACGCAGATGCTGGAGGCGATGCTGCGCGCCGCCGGGCTCCGGACCGCCGCCGTCGGCAACATCGGCCGGCCGGTGATGGAGACGGTGCTCGACCCCGATCCGTATGACGTGCTGGCCGTCGAGCTGTCGAGCCACCAGCTGCACTGGTCGCACGCACTGACCACGCACTCCGCGGTGGTGCTGAACCTGCAGCCCGACCACCTCGAGTGGCACGGAAGCGCCGAGGGCTACCGCGACGCCAAGGCCAAGATCTACGCCGGTGTCCAGGTCGCCTGTGTCTACAACGTCGCCGATCCCGCCACCGAGCGGATGGTCGAGGACGCGGAGGTCGTGGAGGGTGCCCGGGCGATCGGCTTCACCCTCGGCACCCCGGGGCTGTCGATGCTCGGAGTGGTCGACGACCTGCTCGTCGACCGGGCGTTCATCGAGCAGCGTCGCGACTCCGCGTTGGAGCTCGCCAGCGTGTCCGACGTGACACCGGCAGCCCCGCACAACGTGGCGAACGCGCTGGCGGCGGCGGCGCTGGCCCGGGCGTACGGGGTGCCCGCCGCCGCGGTTCGCGACGGACTCCGCGCCGTGCAGCTGGGAGACCACAAGATCGAGACGATCGCGGTGCGGGACGGGGTGACCTTCGTCGACGACTCCAAGGCCACCAACCCGCACGCCGCCGACGCGGCCCTGGGGGCGTTCGACTCGGTGATCTGGATCGCTGGCGGGCAGGCCAAGGGGACGACATTCGACGACCTGGTGATCACCCACCGCGCCCGGCTGCGGGGAGCGGTGCTGCTCGGGGTGGACCGGTCCGTGGTGGCCGACGCACTGAGCCGACACGCGCCCGAAGTCCCGGTGATCACGATCGGCGAGACCGAAGATGGAGCGATGGCGCAGGCCGTGGCGGCAGCCGTCTCGCTGGCTCGTCCGGGAGACACCGTGCTGCTGGCTCCGGGGTGCGCCAGCTTGGACATGTACCGCGACTACGCCGCCCGGGGAGACGCCTTCGCCGCGGCCGTACGCACTGGGTGAGGAGTGACCACGTGGCGACTGCGACACCCGACATCGCTCCCCGTGGTGCTCGCCAGCTGCGCGGGTGGCTGCAGGCGGTGCTGGACCGGCCGCTGACCAGCTACCACCTGGTGCTGGGCTCGGCCTCGATGCTGCTCGCCCTGGGGCTGATGATGGTGCTGTCGGCCTCCAGCGTGAGCGCCTACCTGACCTTCGATGACGCCTACTACTACGTGAAGCGGCAGGCCATGTTCATGGTCGTCGGGGTGGTCGGTGCCGTCGCCCTGGCGCGGCTGCCGCACAGCGTGCTCCGGGTGCTCGGCTGGTTCGGGGTGGCGCTGGCCACCGTGATGCTGATCTTGACCTACACCGCCCTGGGCTTCGAGAGCGGCGGCAACCGGAACTGGCTGGATCTGGGCGTCACCACCATCCAGCCGTCCGAGTTCGCCAAGCTGGCCATGATCATCTGGGGCGCGGACGTGCTCGCCCGCAAGGACAAGCTGCTGGAACGACCACAGCACCTGCTGTTCCCGTACCTGCCGGTGTGCGCGACCCTGATCCTGCTGGTGGTCTTCCAGGGCGATGCCGGCACCGCGGTGGTGATGGCCTCGATCATGGTCGGCGTGCTGTTCATCGTGGGTACGCCGATCAGGGTGCTGTCCGTGCTCGGGTTGCTCGCGATCGGAGGCGTGGTCACGCTCTTCGTCACCAGCCCGGTCCGGATGCGGCGGCTGGCTGCCTTCCTGGACCCCGCCGCCGACCTCAACGGGGCCAACGACCAGGCGAACGCCGGCATGTGGGCGATCGCCTCCGGCGGCTGGTGGGGCCTCGGACTGGGCGGTAGCCGGCAGAAGTGGGGCGGGCTGCCGGTCGCGCACTCGGACTTCATCTTCGCCGTCATCGGCGAGGAGCTCGGCCTGTTCGGCAGCCTGATGGTGCTGGCACTGGTCCTCGTCCTGGGCTACGCCGGTCTGCGGATCGCGACCCGGAGCGACGAGCCGTTCCGGCGCTACGCCGCAGGCGGGGTGACCGTGTGGTTCATGGTCCAGGCGTTGATCAACCTGGCCGTCGTGCTGCGGTTGTTGCCCATCGCGGGCGTCCCGCTGCCGCTGGTGTCGTACGGAGGTTCGGCGCTGATCGCGAACCTGTTGGCCCTCGGTGTCCTCCTGTCGTGTGCGCGCCACGAACCGGACGCGCGGCGGCTGCTGGAGGCGCGGAAGCGCAAGCGGTCGAAGCGGCGGGTCAGCGCCGTGGTCGGTTCACGACGGACATCCACATGAGTGGCGGCGTCTCCACCGGGCGGCCGATCAGCGTGGTGCTGGCCGGCGGAGGGTCGGCGGGCCACACCTCGCCGCTGATCGCCACTGCCCAGGAGATCACCCGGCTCGCGCCGGAGGTCCGGGTCACGGCCGTCGGCACCGCCCGCGGGCTGGAGACCACCGTGGTTCCGGCCGCAGGTCTCACGCTGGAGCTGATCTCACCCGTACCGCTGCCCCGTCGTCCGGGCAAGGACCTGCTGCTGGTGCCGACCCGGCTGGGTCGGGCCGTCGCCGAAGCCGGACGACTGCTGGAGCGGGTCTCGGCCGACGTCGTGCTCGGCTTCGGCGGCTACGTGTCGACGCCCGTCTACCTGGCCGCCCGACGGCGGAGGGTGCCGATCGTCATCCACGAGCAGAACGCGCTGCCCGGACTGGCCAACCGGCTTGCTGCTCGCATCACCGACCACGTCTTCACGTCCTTCGCCGACACCCCGCTGCCGCACGCCACCAGCATCGGCCTGCCGTTGCGGAGCAGTGTCACCGACCTGGACCGGGCCGGCGCCCGGAGCGGCGCCCGAGCGTCGTTCGGACTTCCCGCCGACGGGCAGGTGCTGCTGGTCAGCGGCGGCTCGCAGGGCGCCGCCACCCTCAACCGGGCGGTGTCGGGGGCTCGCGACACCCTGCTGGCCGCCGGCGTCTCCGTGCTGCACGCGGTCGGACCGAAGAACCTCACCGACGACGTCGTCGCGGTCACCGACGAGGCCACTGGCGCGGTCTACCAGCCGCTGGCCTACATCGAGGCGATGGACGACGCGTACGCCGCCGCCGACCTGATGCTCGGCCGCTGCGGGGCGAGCACCGTGCTGGAGACGGCGGCCGTCGGCCTGCCCGCCGTGTTCGTGCCCTATCCGCACGGGAACGGGGAACAGGCCCGCAACGCCGCCGGCGTCGTCTCGACCGGCGGCGGCATGCTGCTGGCCGACGCCGACTGCACGCCGGACTGGGTGGCGGCCGAGATCCCCAGTCTGATCCGCCCAGACGTGCTGGCCGGAATGTCCAAGGCGCTGGCCGGCGTTGGCCATCGGGACGCCGCCAACGTGCTGGCGCGGGAGACACTGCGGGCGGCCGGTTGGCGAGACGGACCGGCAGCGGGAGAAGAGGGATCGCACTGATGGGCCTGTTGACACCGGTCGACCTGGTCGAGGTGAGCGACCTGGGGCCGGTCCACTTCATCGCCATCGGCGGCTCCGGGATGAACGGCGTGGCGTCCACTCTGCTGCAGCTGGGTGTGTCGGTGAGTGGCAGCGACCGGCAGGACTCGACGTACCTGCGTTCGCTCCAGGCCCAGGGTGCCCGCGTCTACGTCGGTCACGACGCCTCCCAGCTGAGCGAGGACGTGCGGACGGTGGTCGCCTCCTCGGCGATCCGGGACGACAACCCGGAGCTGGCGGAGGCTCGGCGGCGAGGTCTCCGGGTGCTGCACCGCAGCGCGGCGCTCGGCTCGGTGATGCTCGGCCGGCGCGGGGTCGCAGTGGCGGGCACCCACGGCAAGACCACGACCACGGCGATGATCTCCCACGTGCTCAGCGGCGTCGGGGCCGATCCCTCGTACGTGATCGGGGGTGCGCTGACCGGCGCGAGCACCGGCGGCCACATCGGTGCCGGCGCTGCCCTGGTGGTGGAGGCCGACGAGTCCGACGGATCCTTCCTGCAGTACCCGGCCGAGATCGCCGTCGTCACCAACGTCGACCCCGACCACCTCTCCAACTGGGGAACCGCGGAGAACTACGCCGACGGGTTCCTGCGGTTCGCGACCGGGGACGCCGTCAGGCTGCTGGTGGTCAGTGCCGACGACCCCGGCGCGGTCGCCCTGACCGAGCGGGTCGAGGCCCGGGGAACGGACCACCCACGGATCGTCACCTTCGGTGAGAGCACCTCCGCAGACATCCGGATCACCGACGCGACCTTCGCCGGCACCGGCTCGACCTTCGTCCTCGCCGGCGAGCCGGTCCGGCTGAGCGTCCCCGGCCACTACAACGTGCTGAACGCCGCGGCGGCGTACGCGGTTGCGGTGGACCTCGGCGCCGATCCCGCGGCAGTGCGGGCGGAGCTGGAGACCTACGGCGGCACCTACCGACGGTTCCAGCTCGTCGGCACCGTCGACGACATCCGGGTCTACGACGACTACGCCCATCACCCGACCGAGGTCGCGAACACGCTGCGCGCCGCTCGGACCGGGGTGGGGGAGAGCGGCCGGGTGGTGGTCTGCTTCCAGCCGCACCTCTACACCCGGACCCGGGACTTCTGGCGTGAGCTCGGGGCCGCCCTGGAGATCGCCGACCAGGCGGTCGTGATGGACGTCTGCGGCGATCGGGAGGATCCCATCGCCGGCGTCGACGGACGGATGGTCGCCGACGCGGTGTCGCCAGGCACCGCGGAGGTCACCTACGAACCCGACTGGGACTCGGCCGCCCCGGTGGTCGCGAAGATCGCCCGACCAGGGGACCTGGTCATCACCGTCGGCTGTGGTGACGTGACCAAGGTGGCGCCGCAGATCGTTGCCGCCCTGCACCGGGAGCGGGGGGTGTGATGACGACCACCACCCAGGCTCGACCACCGTCGGTCGCCGACGGGAAGCGACACAAGCGAGAGAAGGTACGGCGGCGCCGGGTCTGGCCGATCGTGCTGGTCGGCGTGCTGTTGCTGGTGCTCGCGGGCGGCGCGGTCTGGCTGGTCGGCTTCTCGACCGTGCTCGCGGCCCAGCGGGTGGAGATCAGCGGGCTGAAGACGTTGTCGGAGCGCTCGGTGACCACCACGGCGGGCGTCCCGTTGGGGGTGCCACTGGCCCGTCAGGACATCGCCGGGATCGCGGGTCGGGTGGCGACCTACCCGCAGGTGGAGCACGTCGTCGTGGAGCGATCCTGGCCCTCGACGGTCTCGATCACGGTGACCGAGCGGACCCCGGTGTTCGCCGTCCGCTACGCCAACCTGTTCGTGCTGGTGGACAAGTACGGCGTTCCCTACCTGACCGTCAACGAGCAGCCGGAGGGCCTGCCCCTGGCAGCCGCCAGCCAGAGCGATCGGGCCAGCCTGGTCGAGATCGCCACCGTCTCGCGTGAGCTGACCCCGAAGCTGCGCAGCCAGGTGGTCACGATCCGGGCCGACTCGCCGTACGCGCTGGTCCTCGTGCTCGAGTCGGGGATGGAGATCTCCTGGGGCACCTCGGAGCAGTCGAAGCTGAAGGGCGAGGTCGCGCTGGCGCTGCTGAAACAGAAGCCGAAGGCCATCGACGTCTCCGCCCCCCACAACCCGACCATCCGCTGACCGGCTGGGGTGATCGCCACTGCGCGAGGGTTCGAGCACACGCGGAGTCGGGTGATCGCCACTGCGCGAGGGTTCGAGCACACGCGGAGTCGGGTGATCGCCACTGCGCGAGGGTTCGAGCACACGCGGAGTCGTGAGACTCCTCAAGGTCAACTTCAGGGTCAGCGTTCAGGCGGTTTTGCCGGCTCGCTGGCGTGTCCCGACGCCTCGTGTGGACAGTGGTCGAAGCGACTTACTAGCGTGGC
>DASQLI010000109.1:0-2019 GCA_035630075.1 Microlunatus sp. | reverse complement strand
GGTGGTGCCACCGGAGCACGTGGTGCGCTACGACGGCGACGACCCCTACCTGGTGGTGGCGGCCGACAAGGGCACGGCGACGTTCTCCGACATCGCCAACGGCATCTCCATCGACCACGGCTTCTGGTTGGGCGACGCGTTCGCCTCCGGCGGCTCGGCCGGCTACGACCACAAGGGCATGGGCATCACCGCCCGAGGGGCGTGGGAGTCGGTCCGCCGACACTTCCGGGAGCTGGGCATCGACACCCAGACCCAGGACTTCACCTGCGTCGCGATCGGCGACATGAGCGGCGACGTGTTCGGCAACGGCATGCTGCTCAGTGAGCACATCAAGCTGGTGGCCGCCTTCGACCACCGGCACCTGATCATCGACCCCGATCCCGATCCGGCGGCCAGCTGGGCGGAGCGGAAGCGCTTGTTCGAGCTGCCACGCTCGAGCTGGGCCGACTACGACACGAGTCTGCTGTCCGCCGGCGGCGGGGTGTTCCCGCGGACGCTGAAGTCGATCACCATCACCCCGGAGATGCGCAGTGCTCTCGGCATCGCCGCCGGGGTGGCCGAGCTCTCCCCGGCGGAGCTGATCAGTGCGTGTCTGCGCGCACCGGTCGGTCTCCTCTGGAACGGCGGCATCGGCACCTACGTGAAGGCGACCGCCGAGAGTCACGCGCAGGTGGGGGACAAGGCCAACGACGGTCTTCGCGTCAACGGCTCGGAGGTGCGGGCCCGCTGCGTCGGCGAGGGCGGAAACCTCGGCCTGACCCAGCTCGGCCGGATCGAGTACGCGATCAAGGGCGGCGAGTCCGGTCACGGCGGGCGGATCAACACCGACTTCATCGACAACTCCGCCGGTGTCGACACCTCCGACCACGAGGTCAACATCAAGATCCTGCTGGCCGGCGAGGTGGCGGCCGGACGACTGTCCGAACCCGACCGCGACGAGCTGCTGGCCTCGATGACCGACGAGGTCGCCCGGTTGGTGCTCAAGCACAACTACGACCAGAACCTCGCGCTGGCCAGTGCCGTCTTCCAGGGGCCGTCGATGGCCGGCGTGCACGAGGACTGGATGGAACGCCTCGAAGACCGCGGGATCCTCGATCGGGGGATCGAGTTCCTGCCGACCGGCGAGGAGCTGGCGGCGCGGCGCCGCAACCAGCAGGGTCTGTCCTCACCGGAGCTGTCGACCCTGATGTCGTACACCAAGATCATGCTGGCCCGCGAGGTGCTCAGCTCCGACCTGCCCGACGACCCTGATCTGGCCGACCGGCTGGTGCGCTACTTCCCGACACCGCTGCGGGCGCGGTACGCCGACCAGATCCGCGAGCACCGGCTGAGCCGGGAGATCATCACCACGGTGCTGGTCAACGACTTCGTGAACAAGGCCGGGATCACCTCCTACCACCGCCTGTCGTCGGAGACCGGCGCCTCGGTGGCCGACCTGATCCGGGCCAACGTCGCCGCTCGGCTGATCTTCGGGGCGGCCGACGCCGAGGCCGCGATCGTGACGCTGGACCACCGGATCCCGGCGGCCGTGCAGACCGACCAGCGGTTGGAGGTCCGGACGTTGGTCGAGCGGGCCAGCCGCTGGCTGGTCAACAACCGACGGCGCCCGATCGACATCAGCGCGACCGTCGACTTCTACGCCGAGCCGGTGGCCGATCTGCTCGGGGTGCTGCCCGACCTGCTGTCCGGCCGTGACGCCGAGGCGTACGCCAAGGCGCTCAAGGGCTACACCGACAAGGGGGTGCCGGTCGAGCTGGCCAGCCGGATCGCGGTGCAGCCGTACCTGTTCCCGGCGCTGACCATCGTGCAGACCGCGGCCCAGGGAGGTTTCGACGTGGTGGACGTGGCCAGCGTGCACTTCTCGCTCGGTCAGCGGCTCGGCCTGGACCGGCTGCTCCGCCGGATCATCGAGCTGCCGCGCAGCGACCGCTGGGAGATCATGGCCCGGGCCGCCCTGCGCGACGACCTGCACGCCGTGCAGGGTGACCTCGCAGCGGTGGCGATGGACATCGGCACCAC
>DASQLI010000108.1:0-22733 GCA_035630075.1 Microlunatus sp. | reverse complement strand
CCGGGTGCGGTTCCCCGACACCGACGCCGGGCGCGCCGCGGAGGAGGTGCTGGAGCGGGCCATCGCGGCCTCCCACGACCGGATCTGCACCGTCACCCGTACGGTCGAGGTGGCCAGCCCGGTCACCGCCCGACTGCGAGGCGACCGGGTGGCCGGCCCGCCGCAGCCGTCGTCGCCGCCCTTGTCCGAGCCGTAGGCCCGGCTCACGCACACCTCCCACCACTCACGCACGTCGTACCCGACGCGCGTGAGCGAGTTCGGGAGCGCGTCAGCGCGCCTGGGGTAGGCGGTCGGACCACAACCCGCACACAACGCGCGCGCAACCCGGTGGCTGTGAGTGCCATGGACGCGGTTGACTAGGGCAGTGGCCGCCAGCGAACACCGTTCCCGTCCCGCTCCCGTCCTGAGCGAGATCCCCGACACGGAGCAGGACCGCAAGGACTTCCTGGCTGCGGTGGTGCGCGGCTTCCACGGAGGCGAGCTGAACGAGGACCACTGGGAGCTCGACCAGCGACTGTTCGAGTTCGACCGTTGCTTCGGCTTCCGGGCCGGAAACCGGTGGGTCTCGACCTGTGGTGCCTTCACCCGGGTGATGACCACCCCCGGCGGGTCCGTACCGACCGGTGCAGTCACCATCGTCACGGTGGCCCCGACCCATCGCCGGCAGGGTCTGCTGACCGTGATGATGCGCCACCAGCTGGCCGACATCCAGCGTCGCAAAGAGCCGGTGGCGCTGCTGTGGGCCTCGGAGTCGGCGATCTACGGACGGTTCGGGTACGGGAGCGCGGTGCCCCGGTTGACCGTCTCCGGCCAGACCCGCTCGACGGCGTTCCTGCCGAGCGTCGACCTCGGCGAGGGCTGGATCGAGGAGGTCGACAAGGCGGAGTTCGGCGAGGCAGGCCCTCACCTGCACGCAGAGCTGCTGGGTCGGCGACCCGGGGCCCTGGATCGGTCCGAGGTGTTCTGGGAGCGCGATCTGACTGATCGGCCGGAGGACCGCAAGGGCGCACCGCCGATCCGCTACGCCCTGCACTTCTCCGCCGCCGGTGAGGTCGACGGCTACGCCCGGTTCAAGGTGTCGTCGCCCTGGGCCGGGGACCTGCCCGACGGCGAGGTGGAGATCATCGAGCTCGACGCCGTCGATGCGCCGGCCCGGGCCGGCCTCTGGCGCTTCCTGTTCGATCTCGATCTGGTCCGCCGGTTCACCTCGTACGGGGTCGCTGTCGACGAGCCGCTCCGCTACCAGCTGGCTGATCCACGGACGATGACGTCGACCTTGACCGACAGCACGTACGTGCGGATCGTCGACCTGCCTGCGGCGTTGGCGGCGCGGCGCTACGGCGCCGATCTCGACGTGGTGGTGCAGGTGAGCGACCACGTGCTGGAGCACAACGACGGGACGTTCCGGATCCAGGCCGGAGCGGACGGCGCGAAGGTGACCAAGGCGGGCCGGCGGCGCCCCGACCTGAGTCTGGGGATCCGGGAGCTCGGTTCCATCTACCTGGGCGGGGTGCCGCTGACGGCCCTGCAGCGGGCCGGGCTGGTGTCCGAGCGCTCGCCGGGAGCGGTGGCCGCCATGACGATGGCCTTCGACTGGCCGCAGAAGCCGTTCTGCCCGGACAACTTCTGATCTCGGCAACCGCGCGAAACCAGGGTGCGGTCGAAGCACACCCCTTCGCGTGCTGCGCCTGTCGAAGCGCACCCCCCGCGCGCTGAGCCTGTCGAAGCGTAGGTCAGGAGCGGCGCCGCGAGCGGACGACCGCCGCCGCGATCACGCCGACGCCGGCCGCCGCGAGCCCGCCGGTGATCAGCCACCGGTTGAGCCGGCGGTGCTCGGGATGGGCGACGGTAGCGCCCACCTCGGTCAGGTAGACCTTGCCGGTGTCGCCGTCGACGGTGATCTGCTGCCCGTCGACGACCCGGCGGGTGGCCACCGCAGTGCCGAGGACGGCCGGGATGCCGTACTCCCGGGCGACGATCGAGCTGTGGCTGAGCGGTCCGCCGATGTCGGTCACCACTGCCGCCGCTCGGGCGAACAACGACGTCCAGGCCGGTGTCGTGATGCTCGCCACCAGGACCTCTCCGGGATGCAGCCGGGCGAAGTCGGCCGGACCGTCCAGCACCCGCGCGACGCCGGTGACGCGGCCGCTGCTGGCGCCGATCCCGGCGAGCACGTCGCCGGTCTGGTCGGTCATGGTGGCCGGCATCATCGCCCCCATCGAGTCCATCCAGGTGCCCTGCGGCAGCAGCTGCGGCGGGGTGGCGCGTCGCTGACCGCGCCAGGTCTGCCGGCGCTGCTCGACGCGATTGCTCAGGTGGACGCGGTCGCTCAGATCACCAGGGTCGCTCGAGTCGACAGCCGTCGTCGACGCCGAGTCGGCCGTCAGGGCGGCCTCGATCTCGTCCCGTCGGCACCAGAACACGTCGTCGCGCCGGCCGACGGCGCCGGCCGCGACCAACCGGCTCCCCAGCTCGGCGAGCATCCGGCGCAGCTGCGGCCAGGCCAGGCCGACGTCGGCCAGGGCATCCTCGCGGATCGGCGCGATGGCCTGGGCCTTGCGCAGCAGCCAGTCGAACTGCCCTCGCCGCACCGGGTCGATCCGTCGCCGGATCACCACGGTGGCCGCATCCCGCTTCTGCTGCAGCCGCCGCTGCCGCTCGTACGGGTCAGCCGCCTGCCCGCTCAGGTAGAGCCGGACCGTGTCGACCAGGGGCGCGGGATCGTCGGCGGCCACCGGATTGGCGAAGTCCAGGTTGTAGACCGCATGACCGTACGCGTCGAGGTGCCCGCGGAAGCGGGCGGCGAACTCGGGCGCCGCGGTCGGTGGAACCGCCGGTGGTGTGGACGAGGTGGACCCGACGGGCGGCGCGCCGTCGGTGGTGAAGGGCCCACCCAGGTCGAGGGCGCTGACGCTGTCGGCGGCCGGGGTCCCGGTCAGCCAGTCGACCAGCTCGGCGTCCTCGCCGGCCCAGTGCGCCAGGTCCCACAGCGAGCGCTCGGCCCGGATCGGCTCGCTGTCGAAGCCGAGCAACAGCGTCGAGGCGGGCGGGTCGCCATCCCGCCGGACGAACGCGTCGTAGTACCTGGTCAGCGCGATCTCACTGGTCGCCGCCATCGGGATGATGGTCTGCACGGCCGTGTAGTAGGTCGCGGCGGCGTCGACCAGTCCCGCGATCCCGTCCAGCAGCTCGGTGGACGACAGCCCGCTCAGATCGCGGCCGGTCCACGCGTCGACCAGGCGCTGGTAGCCAGGTCGGGACTCGGTCTCCCAACGCCGCCGCGGGTTCATGCCGTGCGGGCCGAACGCGGCCCAGAGGGCGCGAGGACTGGCCCGGAGCATCCGCTTCATCCCGGCGCGGCCGTAGCGGTAGTAGGCGTACCCGTGCACCGTCGGGAAGCCGACGTCGCCGGGCTGAACACTGCCCTCGCCCAGCACCTCGGTCATGATCGCGGTCACGGAGTTGATGACCGCGGGCTCGATCAGCTCGGCGAACAGCGGAGTGAGCGGATCGGGTAGCTGTTCCACGATGCTGGCTCGGAAGTACCAACCGTCGTCGGGCACCGTCCAGTCCGTCGGCACCGGGCCGGCGGGCGCGGGCAGGGCGGTGATCGGGCGGGACTGGAGGATCATCAGCGCGCCGCTGGTGCTGCGCGCCCACTCGATGTCCTGCGGTGCGCCGAAGTGCTGGGCGATGCGCCGCCCGAGGGCAGCGAGGTCTCGCGCGGCCGCGTCGTCCAGGACTGCAGCGCGGCGGCGGTCGTCCGGAACCGCGACCTCCGCCGTCCCGTCGACGGTCCGGACCGTCTGGACGGCCTTGTCGGCGATCTGACGGTCGGTGACGGTCAGCATGTCGCCCGCCAGGGTCAGCTGGTCGGTGTTCACCAAGCCGCCGACCACCGCCTCACCGAGGCCCCAGGCGGCGCTGATCAGCACGATGTCACGGCTGCCGGTGCTGGGGTCGGCGGTGAACATCACGCCGGCGGCGGCCGCATCGACCAGCTCCTGGACCACGACGGCGAGGCTCACCTCGGCCGGGTCGATGCCCCGCCTGGCTCGGTACGCCATCGCCCGGGCGGTCCACAGCGACCCCCAGCAGCGACGGACGGCGTCCAGCACCGCGTCGATGCCGCGGACGTTGAGGTAGGTGTCCTGCTGTCCGGCGAAGCTCGCTCCCTCCAGGTCCTCCGCCGTCGCCGACGATCGCACGGCCACGGCCGACTCGGTCGACTCTGGCTCCGATCCTCCGCTCAGCTCGCGGTAGGCTGCGGCGATCTCGGTGACCAGCTCGTCGGGCATCGTGCCGCCGGCGAACCATCCGGCGATCTCACGGGCAGCGGTTTCGTACGCGTGCGGGTCCGCGTCCGCGCCGGGAACCGTCGCGATGACGCGGTCCTGCAAGTCGTTGGCGGCCACGTAGCCGCGGTAGGCCGCGGTGGTCAGCACGAAGCCCGGCGGCACCGACATCCCGGCGCGTACGAGCTCACCCAGGTTGGCTGCCTTGCCGCCGGCCAGGGCCACGTCGTCCCGGCCGAGGCCGCCCAGGGGGCTGACCCAGCTGCCGTCGTTCAACACCGCACCCTGCGAAACCGCCACGACGCGAATCTACGCCCGGCTCGTGACCAGGATGACGATGTCGACCCACGAGCTACGGCGCAGCGCTCGCTACGGCGCCGTTCGACACCCTCCCGTGGACCGAAGGTCAGCTCAGAGGTACTCCTCGATCGCCTTGAGCAGCACCGACTTCGGCTTGGCGCCCTTGAACGCCTTGACGAGCTCGCCGCCGGCGTACACCTGGATCGTCGGCAGGCCGAGGACGTGGTTGTTGGCCGGGGTGACCGGATTGGTGTTGGTGTCCATCTTGACGAAGGTCACCTTGTCCCCGTACGTGTTCGCGAGCTCTTCGATGATCGGACTGATCTGCTTGCAGGGGCCGCACCAGTCGGCCCAGTAGTCCACCATGACCGGCTTGTCGGACTTGAGCACGACGTCCTCGAACGTCGCGTCGGTGACCTCGTTGACTGCACCCATTGCTGTGCTCCTACGTGTTGTCGATGGCGTGTTGGTTGTGGCTGCTGGCCGGCCTGGCTGGCTCCGATCCTTGCTGCCTCCTCCGACAGCCCGACTTTTGGAGCGAAAACCACGTCGTGTGTGGATAGCGGTGCAAAAGTCGGGGCGGCGGGACGGGGTCAGACGCTGACGGTGTCGGCCAGGGCGGCGACGTAGTCGGCGGTGTCGTGCAGGTCGGCCAGGTACTTCTCCGCGTCCAGCGCCGCGGAGCAGCCGGTGCCGGCGGCGGTGATGGCCTGTCGGTAGGTGTGGTCGACCAGGTCACCGCAGGCGAACACGCCGGTCAGGTTGGTCCGGGTGCTCGTGCCGTCGGTCAGCACGTAGCCCTCGGCGTCGGTGGCGACCTGGTGACGGATCAGCTCCGACCGCGGGTCGTGACCGATGGCGATGAACAGGCCCTGCACGGCAAGCTCGCGCTCCTCGCCGGTCACCGTGTCGCGCAAGGTGACCGAGGTCAGCGACTTCTCGCCGTGCAACGCGACGACTTCGGAGTTCCAGGCGAACGAGATCTTCGGGTCGTTCTCCGCCCGAGACGCCATGATCTTGCTGGCCCGCAGGTGGTCGCGGCGGTGGATGATCGTCACCGACCGGGCGAAGCGAGAGAGGAAGGTGGCCTCCTCCATCGCCGAGTCGCCACCGCCGACCACGGCGATGTCCTTGTCACGGAAGAAGAAGCCGTCACAGGTGGCACACCAGGAGACGCCGTGACCGGACAGCCGGTCCTCGTCGGCGATACCGAGCTTGCGGTACGCCGAGCCGGTGGCCAGGATCACCGTCCGCGCGGCGAAGCTGTTGCCGTACGCGTCGGTGACGGTCTTGATCGGACCCGTCAGGTCCATCTCGGTGATGTCCTCGGTGACCAGCTCGGCGCCGAACCTCTCCGCCTGGGCCCGCATGTTCTCCATCAGCTCCGGACCCATGATGCCGTCGCGGAAGCCCGGGAAGTTCTCCACCTCGGTGGTGTTCATCAGGGCGCCACCGGCGGTGATCGATCCCTCGAAGACCAGCGGCTTCAGATCGGCGCGGGCGGCGTACACGGCCGCGGTGTAGCCGGCCGGTCCGCTGCCCACGATGATGACGTCGCGAACCTCGGTGGGGGTGTTGGAGCTCATCCGTCCTGCTCTCGAATCTCGTGGTCTCAGCTGCGTACGAACTGCGGTGGGACGACTGGATCGACGTGCTGGGGAAGGAGCCCGTCATCCACTCCGGACGTGGCCGGAAGGCGGTGCGGCCACCCTACAGCGGTCGATCGTCCCTACTGCCGACCCAACGTGGTGCGGCCACGGGCTATTCCGGCCCTCCGCTCCGGGCTGGTGGGTGATCCGACGAGTGCTTCGACAGGCTCAGCACGCGGATGTGCCCTGCTTCGACAGGCCCATGCACACGGATGCGCCCTGAGCTCGTCGAAGGGCCTCACACGCGGGTGCTTCGACGGGCTCAGCACGCGGATGTACCGGGTCAACCGCCGTGCTGCCTTTGTCGACTACTCGGAAAGCGGGACCCGATGCTCGGCGGTCGGACGTCCCTCGTCGCAGCCGCTGACCAGGGTGGCGTAGCTGAGACCGCCCGAGCGGGTGTAGACGAGGTAGTGCTGGTTCCCGTCCACGTAGACCAGGGTGATGCCGGTGATCCGGCCGGCCGTGACCTTGCGGGCACAGCGCCAGGCCGCCGAGAACAGGTGCGGATCCAGGTCGCGGCTCACCGCCAGGTCCTTCGCCTGCGAGGCCAGTGCATCGGGGTGGACCTGGGTGGGGGAGACGGCGGTCGGCTCGTTGAGCCCGGCCGAGGCGCTGATCACGTAGCCGCCGAACCCCACCACGGCGGCGGCCACCGCTGCCGCCAGCATCAGCCGCACCACGCCGGTCTGCTTCACGTAGGTGGCGGTGGCCGGCGCCTTGAGCGGTGTGGCCGGGCGTCGCGGCGTGCCCGATGCGTCGCCACCGATCCCACCGCGCGTTCCGCTGGTCTGAGAGTCGGCCTCCCCGGCCAGCACCCGGTCCAGCCGGGCGGCGACCGTCACCGGCATCGTGGCCCGACCGGTATCGGCCCCCATCGCGCCCAGCTCCGCGCTCACCTGGTCGAGGTCGGCTCCCAGCTGGTCCAGCTCGGCCCGGCAGCTCGAGCAGCTCGCGAGATGCTCCCGCACCGCGGCCGCCGAGTCGGCCGGCAGCTCGCCGACCGCGAAGTCGGCGAGATCGTCGAGCGAGAGGTGCTCGGCGGCGAGATTGTCGGGCATCAACGGTTCCTGGTCGGGTGACGACCGCTGTCCCGGAGGCACCGGGACAGCAGCGTCGTCAGGGGGAAGCGGTGGGGTGGTCATGTGACCAGCCCTCGGGTCTGGAGCATTTCGAGCGTACGCCGCGACCGCTTGTCCATGCTCACGTCCGGCGCCTGGCTCAGTATCCACAGGAAGAGGGTCGACTGGCCGCCGCGCAGCAGCGCCGTCGGCACCGTCACCCAGCTGGAGACACCGCTTCGCTCGACCTGCAGCCGGTACGACGGACCGGCCGGCGTGATCAGCTCCTTCACCGCGCGCAACTGCGATCCCTCGACCCGCTCGAACGTCCGCCAGTGCCGGGTCGTCAGCACCCGGCCCTCGACCAGCAGGAACGACCGGGTGCGGACCCAGACCACCGCGCAGTACGCCAACCAGCACGCCACCAGCACGATTCCGGCCGACAGCCAGCCGCCCGGCCGCCCCCGGAACAGCAGGCCCAGACAGAAGAGCAGCGCGACGGTGGCGAACACCAGCTGTGCCCGCCAGTTGTACGAGAGCGTCAGCGGCTGACCCATCAGGTCGACTCCGTCTGGTTCGCCGCCGCGGATCGCCGAGCCCGCAGCAGTACGGCGAGCCGGGCCCGTCCCCGGGCACATCGACTCTTCACGGTCCCCGGTGGTACCCCGAGGATCGCCGCGGCCTCGTCCACGGGGTACCCCTCCACATCGACCAGCACCAGCGCCGCGCGCTGGTCGTCGTTGAGCGCGGCCAGGGCGGTGGCCAGGTCGTCGTGCAGCTCCCGCTGCTCCGCCGGGTCGGGTGCGATCTCCGCCATCAGCTCGCCGGCCCGGTCCGCGTCGTCCGGCAGCGGCTGCTCGCTGCGCAGCCGCTGCTGCTTGCGCAGCCGGTCCAGGCAGGCGTTGACGACGATCCGGTGTAGCCAGGTGGTGACCTGGGACTCGCCGCGGAAGCTCGCCGCGCGGCGGAAGGCGGCGAGGTAGGCGTCCTGCAGCGCGTCGGCGGCGTCGTGCGGATTCCGCATCATCCGCAGTGCGGTGGCCCACAACCGATCCTGATGTCGGTGGACCAGTGTGGTGAAGGCGTTCGGGTCACCGGCGACGTGGGCGTCGAGCAGCTCAGCGTCGGACGCCGGCGGCGTGAGAGCGGCGACACCGTAACCGGGTCGGGGCGACCCGAGCTTCCCGGCGGCGGTCGGTGGACTCGAGGGTTCACCGGGGCTGGAGGGTGCGGCTGGGGTCGAGGGCGCCCCGGCGCCACCGAGCACCAACTACACCACCTCGACCTCGTAGATCCCGCCCCGGTAGCCGCTGCCCTCCTTCGGCAAGGAGGTCAGATAGACCAGGACGAACCTCGTGCTCACCGGGTCTTCCAGCCGGATCGTCGCGGACGAGCCGGCCTTGGCCTGCTTGCCCACCGTACGCCACTGGCTGTCGGCCTTCATCGGCGGTTTCGTCACCGAGGCGGTGTTCTTCTTGGGCACCCGGATGTCGAGGTTTGTGCCCTTGCCGCTGAGCATCACCTCGACCTGGGCCACCTCGACCGGCTTCCCCAGGTCGACGATCACCCCCACGCCACGCTTGAGACCGCCGAGCTTCGGGTCGCCGATGTAGCGCACGGTCTTCCAGCGGGTCTTCGCGTTGCCGTCGACCGCCAGCTTCGCCTCGTCGTTGTTCTCGTCGTTGGGCGGATCGCCCTGCGGGTCGAAGGCCCGCGCGCCGGCGATCTGCAGCGGTCCGGCGGTCGGTGTCGTGCTGCCGCCGGTGCCGTTCGTGCCCTGCTGACCAGGCAGCGCGGCGGTGCCGTCGCGTTGGTTGAGGAGGACAGCCGAGCCGATGCCGGTCGCCAGCAGCAGCAGGCCCATCGCGGCGACCAGCGCCATCCAGCGGCGTGGCTGACCCGGACCCGGCGCGCCGGCGGTCTTGCGGAGCGGGCGGTTGGGAGCCGGCGGGGTCGGCTGCCGGATCAGGGTGACCCGGACCGAGTCCTCGGTCTCCGAGCGGTTCGGGCTGGTCGCCGACCGGGTGATCGGTGACGTGCTCGACCCGATGGAGCGGGCGTGCGCCGGGATGGTGATGGGCGGGGTCGAGGTCACCTTCGGAATGGGTTGGCGGAGCCGACGTTCGAGGTCGGCGGAGGCGTCGGCCGAGCCGAGCACCTTGGTCAGGGCGTTGACCACGTCGTTGGCCGAGGCGAGTCGAGCCGCCCGGTGCCGCGGTGGGTCGCCGAGGATCTGGTCGCAGACCACGTCCAGGGCCGGGGACACACCGGCCCGCACCTGGCGCGGGCTCATCAGGTGCCGACCGGCGACGGGTGCCGCCGCCAGGCTGAAGGCGGGACCACCGGGCCACCGGGACACCAGGCAGGCGTAGAGCAGCCGTCCCAGGTCCACCACGTCGATCTGCTCGGCTGTCAGGTCGACCGCCCGCGGCAGGGCGGTGCCCGACGCCGGTCGCAGCGCCGACTCGATCAGCAGGCCGACGATCTTGACGTGCCCGTCGGGGGTGAGGATGACCGTGTCGGGATTGATCCGCTGGTGGTAGAGACCGAGCCCGTGCACGCCGGACAGGGCGTCGGCGACCTCGCGCACCACCCACGCAGACTCCAGGCCCGACAGCGGTCCATGGCTGAGCAGCACCTCCAGCGACCGACCCACGGCGTACTCGCAGACGACGTACGACCCGAGCTCGGGGTCGTCGCTGTGGACCGCGTCCAGCACTCGCAGGAACCGCGAGTCCACGGCCAGCGCCGCCTGCCGGGCCGTCTCCAGGATCTCCGCGGCCTGAGGGTCCTGCGGCGCGAGCAGGTGCACCACCACCGACCGCGACAGCACCAGGTCGAAGGCCCGCCAGGTTGCGGAGCGGGGTGACTCGGCGAGCAGCTCCTCCATCCGGTAGCGGTAGCCCAGGACGGTGCCCGCGGTGGTCGAGAAACGCGGCAGCGTGCTCGGCGAGGACTCCGGAGTGAGTCCATCGGTGGCTGCCTCGCCGGTCGATCCCGCGGTGTCGCTCTGCTGCTCAGAATCTGGCGTCGGCGTCGCCGGGATGCCGCCGAGGACGTCCGTCGGACCGGGCGCCGACGGTGGAGCCGAGGCCGGACCCGCCGTTCTGTTCGCGCCGGCAAAGGTCACCATGGGGTCCGCGTTCTCGGTCGGGCCGACTGTCGCTGTACGGTCGGCGGATGCCCTGATGCTAGGCGAGGTGATGGGCCGGACGACGGTGGAATCGCCGAAGTCGTCGCGATCATCTGGGTTCGTCCAGATGGCGGTCGATTCGTCGTCCCCAGCGGTTTCCACAGCCTCTTGTGCCTCGCTGGCCTCTTCGGCAACACGATTGGTCGGTGCGCCGACGTCGACCGGCGTCGGCGGGCCGCCCCCTCGACTACGACGGAGCACCGTGCTGACGATGTCGGTGACCTCACGGATCTTCAGCAGCCGGGCGGCGACCGCGTACAGCCCGACGGCGACGATGCCGGAGATGGTCAGGGCCGCGGCGCGCAGCAGCTGGCTGTCAGCGTCCAGGACCCGAACGATCAACCAGGCGGCCAGTGCGGCCGGCGCCGCGGCGAGCGCGGTCCGGACGATCAGGGCCAGGATGGGTCGCAGGGCAAGATCGGGGAGCGTCTTCTGCAGCCGCCGGAAGGAGATGCCGACGCCGATCACGTACGCCAGCGAGTAGCCCAGCCCCAGGCAGGCAGCCACCAGTGGGTTCGAGTCGAGCGCGATGGCCAGGCCGACGCCGATCACCACGTTCGCGGTGGCGATGACGATCTGGATCAGGAACGGGGTCCTGGTGTCCTCCAACGCGTAGAAGGCTCGCAGGCACACGTACTGCAGGGTGAAGGGCACCAGCCCGATGCCCAGCGCCATCAGCGCGTAACCGGTGAACTGCCAGTCGTCGGCGCCCTGCCCGAAGCCGAACACCAGCTGGGCCATCGGCAGACCCAGGACCACGAACGCGACCGAGGTCGGCACCAGCACCGAGAGGGCCAGCCGCATGGTCCGGGTGGTCTCCTCCGCGACCCCTGTCAGGTCGCCGGACGCGGCCAGCCGAGAGGCGCTCGGCAGCATCGCGGTGGCCAGCGAGACGGTGATCAGCGAGTGCGGCAGGATCCAGATCGCGTACGCGTATCCGTACGCCGCCAGACCTCCGCCGCCCTCCCGGACGGTCGCCGCGGTGGCGACCTTGTTGATCACCACCAGCGCGAGCTGGGTGACCAGCACGTAGCCCAGAACCCACTTGGCCAGCCGGACGGTGTGCCCGAGACCGGTGCCCTTGAAGTCGAACCGGGGCTGGAACCGGAAGCCCACGGCCCGCAGGTACGGAACCAGCACCGCCGCCTGAACGGCCACCCCCACGGTGGAGCCGATGCCGAGCAGCGCCTCCTGACCAGGGGTGAAGGCGGCCGTGGTGTCGGTCTGGCCGAAGACGACCCAGAACATGACCAGTACGGCGATCGACACGACGTTGTTGGCGATCGGTGCCCACATCATCGGCCCGAACCGGTCGCGGGAGTTGAGCACCTGGCCGGCGAGCACGAAGGCGCCGTAGAAAAACACCTGCGGCATGCAGTAGTAGGCCAGCGCGACCATCGACTGGTACTGCGCGGCGACGATCGGGTCCTTCCACCCGGCGGCGGAGTAGAGGGAGACGATCCACGGCGCGGCCAGGGTCAGCAGCAGGGTGATCGCGAACAGGCCCAGCAGGCCCAGGGTCATGATCCGGTTGGTGTAGGCCTCACCCCGGTCCGCGTCGGACTTGACGGCGCGGACGATCTGCGGAACCAGCACGGTGTTCAGGACGCCGCCGGCCAGCAGGATGTACATGCTGTTCGGCACCGTGTTGGCCAGCGTGAACATGTCGGCCTGCCGGGTGCCGTTGCCGAACAGGATCACCAGCAGCACGAAGCGGCCGAAGCCCAGCAGCCGGGACAGCGCCGTGCCGGCCGCCATGACGGCGCCGGAGGAGATGAGGCGGGACCGGGCCTGGCGGTCGGTGGGACGGCTGCCGGCCGGTTCGACGTCGGTCGCCGGCTCAGACATCGAGTGGGTCCCGAGTGGCGTCCTCGGCGCCGCCGGGCTGGTCGACCGGCCGCGAGACCTGCAGCGGTTCCGGCTCCCGCTCCTCCGCGGCGCGCTCCCGGGAGACCTGTCGGATCCGCAGGGCGGTGGTGCCGACCAGCACGATGCCCGCGGCGATGGCGATCAGCCAGCCCGTGGTGCCGGCCTGGGTCGCCCTCACCTGCACCGACTTGGGTCGGCCGACAGAGCTGCCGGCCTCGGTCTCGAGCCGTGCCCGCACCTGCACGGTGCCGTTCGTCTCCGCCTCGACCTGGGCGTTGACCGTGACCGACTGGCGGCCTGCCGGGACTGGTGGGATGTCCAGTGGAGCCACCGTGAGGCGCTGGCTGGTGGCCGAGCTGAAGACGACCCGCACCTTGACGGCGTTGGTGTTCGGGTCGTCGCCGGCCGGCAGGTTGTTGCGGACGGTCACCGGGAAGGTGCCCGAGCGACCCGTGGTGCTCACCCTCGGCGTGACGCTCAGGACGACCTGGCTGGTCAAGATGTCGGACAGATGGTCGTCGACCGCCCCGGTGTAGCGGCGGGAGCCGTCCTCGTCGTCCCGCCAGGTCACGCTGACGCTGCGGGGCAGGGCGATCGCGGCCTCGGTCTGCGCGCTCTTCGGCTCGACGAGCAGGTCCTCGTACGTCTCGAACCGGTCACTGAGTGCCCGGGTGGCGTCGAGCTGGCTCGTAGTCAGCTCGGCGGCTGCGGCCCTGTCGGTGTAGCGGTACTCGCCCGACCAGGCCACGGGCTTCGCGGTGAGCAGCTGGGTCAGGGTCGCCGCCGCGAACCAGGGTGCCGTCACCTCGTTGTCCGAGCCGGCGCTCTGGCTCGGTTCGGTGACCAGCCGAACCCGGCCGGCCGGAGAACCCTCCGGCGCAGACTTGGCCGCGATCCAGGTGTCGGACAGCATCCGCTGCTGCACCTTGGCCGGTGTGTTGCGTGGCGGCGGACCGGGGCCGCCACCCGAGGCGCCGGCGGTGTAGCGGACCAGCGTCGCGCTGTCCGGGCCCTTCAGGACGGGAGATTCGGCTTCGGTGCGGAGCGTGGCGTCGGAGAGCAGGATCGCCGCAGGGTCCTGGTCGGCCGCGGCCTGCACGGTCTCCTCGTCGGCTCTGCCGTTGCCGGGCAGGATGAGCAGCGGCAGGCTCTGGGTGAGCGTGACCTGGGTGCCGATCTTCACGCTGGCCGTCAGCAGCTCGGTCTGGTTGTGGTGGACCAGGGCGGCGACGTCAGGGTCGCCGTACGGCAGCCGGTATCCGTCGCCGACCCGGATCAGCTCGGTCAGCTGGGACAACCAGGACTGCGCGGAGGCCGTGCCGATGCCTTGGCGGGTGCTCCCGTCGGCCTGCAGTACCCGGTAGCCGCTGACCATGGCCTGGACCTCCTGCACCAGTGCAGGGTCGACGGCGAAGCTGGTGCCGGCCGCGCGAGCCGCCTGCAGCAGCCCGGTCAGTCGACCTTCGCCGCTCAGCTCGTCGACCAGGTGATCGTCGAGGAACACCCCGGTCCGGAGCAGGCTCGGCTGACTGGTCAGCACGACGATGGAGGTCTGCCGCACCTTCTCCTTCGGCGTCTCGGAGACGACCGGCAGGAACGCGCGGCCGCGGCCGACGGTGATGTCGGGACCGTTCGGGTCGGTCCGACCCCGGAGGTGCACGCCCACGAGGTAGACGCCGTCGATGTCGGGCAGCTCCAGCTGGGCGAGTGTTGCGGAGATCGTGAAGGACGTCGACTCATCGGGCCCCAGCGTGCGGTCGGACTCGGAGGGGACGTTGACGTACAGGGACCCGTCCTCGGCCCGGGCTCCGAGCGGCTCGTTGGCGTCGGACTCCAGCGCTCGGGTCATGCCCTCGGCGGTCTCGATCGGGTCGAGGGAGCGCCAGTAGGCGACCTGGAGGTTGGACAGTTCGAGGTCGGAGGTGTTGGTGATCCGGCCGGAGAGGGTGATCTTCTGGTCCGGCTCGGCTCGGTCGGGCAGGGCGGGGCTGATCGCATCGATGCTGATTCGCGCCCAGGACTCCGGCTCGGCGGCGCGGGCGCCGGGAGCGACGAGCAGCAGGGGCACCGAGGTCGCCGCCACCAGCAGAACCGCCAGCAGCGCCCGGACGGCCCTCACCCGCGTCGCCACGTCACCAGCCGGCCCTCGTCACCTGCCGGATTCTAGTGATCGCCCTTGTGAGATCCGGCATTCGTGACCGGATCTGATGGTCGCGCTCCGCGCTCCGCGGTCACGGGCTCCGCGGATTCTCGGTCGTTCGTCACGATTCCGAACGACGCGGCATTGTCTGGAGAGATCTGGGCGCGTCGTCCGGAAGCGCTCCTGCACTCCCGAGAGGCTCCGCCCGTGCCCGACCCCCACGCGCCAATCGGCTGGTGGGTGGGACCGGCAGACCCGGCTAGGATCGTCCCCCGTGTCTGGAGCAGAGCGGTTGAGCCGTGCGCAGGCGACCGCGGTGACCGAGCTGCTGCGGATCGCCCCCGTCGCCGACCGGTTGGGCCTGCTGTTCGCGAAGGCGGGATTCACCCTCTACCTGGTCGGCGGCAGCGTCCGCGACGCGCTTCGCGGTGAGCTCGGCCACGATCTCGACTTCACCACCGACGCCCGGCCCGCCGACATCGAGCAGATCCTGCGTACGGTCACCTCGACGGTGTGGACCATCGGCAAGGAGTTCGGCACCGTCGGCTGCCGGGTCGACGAGCCGGCGGCGTCGGGGAGCGGTGTCGAGAGCTGGGTCATCGAGGTGACCACCTTCCGCTCCGACCTCTACATCGCCGACAGCCGCAAGCCGCAGGTCCGGTTCGGGGACACCTTGGAGGGTGACCTGGTCCGGCGCGATTTCACCGTCAATGCGATGGCTGTCGAGCTGCCGAGCAAGCGGTTCGTGGACCCGTACGGGGGGCTGGCGCACCTCGCCGAGGGACTGATCGACACCCCGGCGACCGCGGAGCAGTCCTTCTCCGACGACCCGCTGCGGATGATGCGGGCCGCCCGCTTCACCTCCCAGCTGATGTTCCGGCCGGCACCTCGGGTGGTCGAGGCCATGACGGCGATGGCCGATCGGATCGCGATCGTGTCGGCTGAGCGGGTCCGGGACGAGCTGTCCAAGCTGCTGCTGACCCCGCAGCCCCGCCCCGGGCTGGGCCTGCTGGTGCACACCGGGCTGGCCGATCGGGTGCTGCCCGAGCTGTCCGCGCTGCGGCTGGAGCGAGACGAGCACCACCGGCACAAGGACGTGTACCAGCACAGCCTGACCGTGCTGGAGCAGGCCATCGACCTGGAGGATCGGCTGCCGTCCCAGCCGGACCTGGTGAACCGCCTGGCTGCGTTGCTGCACGACATCGGCAAGCCGGCCACCCGGCGGTTCGAGGCCGGCGGCAAGGTGTCGTTCCACCACCACGACGTGGTCGGGGCGAAGCTGGCGCGCAAGCGGCTGAAGGCCTTGCGCTACAGCGCGGACGAGGTGGACGCGGTGGCCGAGCTGATCGAGCTGCACCTGCGCTTCCACGGCTACGGCGACGGCCAGTGGACCGACTCGGCGGTGCGCCGCTACGTCCGCGATGCCGGCGACCAGCTCGATCGGCTGCACGTGCTGACCCGAGCCGACTGCACCACCCGGAACAAGGCCAAGGCCGACCGACTCCGCCGCGCGTACGACAGCCTGGAGGCGCGGATCGACGAGCTCGCCCAGGAGGAGGAGCTCGCGGCGCTGCGGCCCGATCTGGACGGCACCCAGATCATGGCGATCCTGGGCATCCCGCCCGGGCGCGAGGTCGGCGAGGCCTACCGGTTCCTGCTGGAGCTCCGGATCGAGGAGGGCCCGCTGGGTCCCGAGCGCGCCGAGGCCGAGCTCCGAGCCTGGTGGGCCGTCCGCTCGGCCTGACGCGGGACAGCGGTGGAGCGCGGCCCGGTCGCGTGGAACGCCGGGTGCTTGCCGGCTGCGTCACCTTCCGGCCGGCTCGTGTGAGCGGTTTGCACGTCTGCCGTCACGCGCAACTCTCGTCAGGTCGCGCCGAGTCCGGGGAGCGAGGCATACAGGTCGATGCGGATCCCGTCGGGATCCAGCACCGAGGCGTACCGCTGACCCCAAGGTGCGTCGAAGGGCTCCAGCTGGGAACCAGAACCGAGCTGCCGCAGGACCTTGTGCAGGTGGTCGACCTCATCGGGGGTGTCACAGTGAGCGGCCAAACTGAGGCGGCCGGCTGAGCCCTGTGCCCATCGTGGGTCGAACGACGTCATCACCGTCTCCGTGTCGATCATCAACGTGACCTCACCGAGGGCGAGGTCGAGGTGCCCGTTCTCCGTGAGGGCAGGCACCTCGCAGCCGAGAGCGCGATAGAAGGACACCGTCCGCGCCGGATCGGAGGTGACGAGGCCAACGACATCGATCCGTGCGGTCATCCTCGGAACCTAGACGCCAGCGCCGACAACGCTTCCCATTTCCGACGCATCACTGCTATCCCACTGTGATGACCGACATCAGGCGATGGTCGCATCGCGAGTTCCCGACGGCTCTGCAGTGGCAAGCCGTCTCCTTCATCCGCACGGTGTGGCCTTTCGTCGACGGCGGCGAGCTGCGCGAGGCCTATCCCGCCGCCGTCCGGCCGACCTACTACACCGTGACCCAGCACGATGATCTGCTGGTCAGCTTTGCAGCCACGTACACAGCACAGGTTGCCGTCGACGACCTGACTCTGACCGCAGCCTGTCTCGGCAACGTCTTCACGTTCCCCGCCGCCCGCCGGAACGGCTTCGGTCGTCAGGTCGTCGAAGCCGCCACCGGAGACATCCGCCGCAGTGGTGTCGATGTCGCGGCGCTGCTGTGCGACGAGACGCTGCGGCCGTTCTACGAGGCCAGCGGTTGGCAGGCGGTTCCCGGCTCCACGATCACCGGCGACGGCGAGGTGCTGCACGCGCTGCGCATGATGCTGTTCGTGTCGGAGGCAGCCCGAGCCGCCCGGCAGGACCTGACCACCCGACCCTTGACGGTCCCCTCCGGGTGGTGAGACCGCAGGCGGCGCCCGGAGGTCAGGACCCGGACGCCGGCTCCGGGGTGGCGTTCCCGCGCAGCGACTCCGTGCCCTCGTCCATCGACAGGTTCCGGCTGATCACGGCGAACCAGAGGCCCAGCAGCGCGTACGCGATCGCGAGCCCGAGAATGATCGGCACCGACACCCCGTTCGCCGGCAGGATCAACGCCCCGATCGCCGCCGCCACGACGAGGGCGACGTTGAAGATCATGTCGTAGATCACGAACACCCGACCCTTGAACTCGTCGTCCACGTGCGCCTGGACGAGGGTGTCGACGCACAACTTGATGCTCTGCGCAGTGATGCCCAGCAGGAAGCCGGCGATGAGCAGCGGCACCTGGGCGAAGATTGCTCCGGGCACCACCTGGAACACCGCCGAGGTCGCGAACCCGACCACCACCAGCCGCCGAACGCCCCAACGTACGCTCAATGGCGGCGTCACCGCGGCCGCCGCCACGAACCCTGCGGCGGTCAGCACGGCCAGCAGCCCGAGATCAGCCAGTGCCGGGTTCACGTCGGCCGGCGCGTTCAAGAAGTTGCGGAACACCAAGATCATCGCCACCGTGACCACGCCGTACACCACCCGGTGGGCACCGATGGCGAGCAGACCGATCCCGGCCGCCCGACGCTGCTTCAGGTGGGCCAGCGCCTCCACCAGACCGCGGACGATCTCCCGCGCCAGGGCGGGATCGGGCTCGTCCGGACCGAGCGCCCGCCGCGGGATCCGCAGAGCGAGGCCGGTACTGATCAACCAGCCCAGTCCAGCCAGGCAGAACAGCACGGCGTTGGCCCGGTAGTCGGGCATCTGCTGGCCGAGCACGATCCGCAGTGTGGTGCCGAGGCCCACCCCGACCACGGTGCCGAGCGGACCGATCGTCGGCATCACGGAGTTGGCGACCATGTACTCGCCGGGCTCGATGGTGTGCGGCAGTGCCGCCGACAAGGCGGCCAGCAGGAACCGGTTGAGGCTCATCGCCAGCAGCACGCCGCCGTAGAAGAGCGCCTCGGACCAGCCGGTGCGGACGCCGGAGCCGACCAGCACCGCCAGCCCGACGGCCAGCACGGCACGGGCCAGGTCGAGGACGACCAGGATCTGCCGTCGTGACCAGCGGTCGAGCACGACGCTGACGAACGGCCCCAGGATGGAGAAGGGCAGCAAGGTGATGGCGAGCACGGTGGCCACCGACGCGGCATCGGGTTGGCGCTGCGGCGAGAAGAGCACGAACGAGGCCAGGGCTACCTGGAGGACCCCGTCGGCGGTCTGGGTGGCCACGCGCACCGCCAGCAGCCGCCGGAACAACCGGTGTCGGATCAGCTGCCGCAGGCTGCGCACGAACTCCACGACTAGAACCTACGGAGGTGGGTCATTTCTCCGGGTACTTCTCCAGGTACGCGTCCATGGTGTCGGACTTCATCGCCTTGCCCAGGGCCTCGAGCTGAGCCTCGTCGACGATGTCGATCGACTGGCCGTCCGGCGAGGTCCCGAAGCCGGAGATCGGCGCCTGCAGCAGGTGGATGTCGGACGAGGTCAGGCGGAGCGAGAAGGCCAGGTCACGGATCATCTGGTCGGTCAGGCTGGAGTCCACCGTGACGTGCTCGGCCACTCCGGAGACGAAGCCGGCGAAGGCGGTCGGGTTGGCGATCACCTCCGGGCTCAGACCCTTGGCGACGATCGCCTTGATCACGTTGCGCTGGTTCTCGGCCCGATCGAGGTCGCCGTTGGGCAGGCTCTTGCGCTCGCGGACGAACCACAGCGCTTCCTCACCCGAGATGGTGATCTCGCCCTCCGGGTAGTCGAAGCCATGAGAGGAGAAGGCCGTCTTGTTCTTGACCGTGACGCCGCCGAGCGACTCGGTGAGTTTGATGAAGCCCTCGAAGTCGACCATCACGACGTGGTCCATCCGGGTGCCGAGCAGGCTCTCCAGCGTCTCGACCATCAGCTGGGTACCGCCCAACGCGAACGCAGCGTTGATCTTGTTCTTGCCGTGGCCGGGGATGTCGACGTACATGTCGCGCGGAAAGGACACGATGTAGCCCTCGTCGTGTGCCTTGTTCAGGTGGACGACCATGATCGAGTCGCTGCGGCCGGCGCCGGAGTCCTCCGGATCGCGGGAGTCGGAACCGAGCAGGACGAAGTTGAGCGCGCCGGTGGCGGCCGGGTCGGCGCTCGGTCGGGTCGAGCTGTCGGCCGGCATCACGTCCTCGCGCTTGATGTTCTGGGTGACGCTCTGGTTGAGGTTCACGAGGTAGGCCGCGCTGGCGGCCACCGCTCCGACCGCGACGACAGCGACCGAGATCAGCAAGAACTGCAACCGTCGGCGACGCTTGCGCGGCGGGGTGGCCGGCGTCTCCGGCGTCGTGGTGGAGGTCTGCGACATCTCTTCCTTCGTAGGGTTTGCTGGTTCTTTGATGGCGGATTGTTCACTGGCCATCTGCTGGCGTGTCGGCTTGCATTCTGGACACGTCACACTCGGGCAACCCTTCTAGGGTATGTGGTTGCGCTGGTCAGGGGGTGTTTTGTGATCAGATGCACGAGCGGGTCGATGCCAGTGACCCGACTGGTACCACCCACCTCGTGGTCGCGGGTCGTGGTCGCGAGTCGTAGTCGCGGACCGTGGCCGCGCAGTAGGGTCCCGCCATGGGCGACAGCCGGGGTGCGAGCGAGGGCGGAGGCTGGTCGCGGGCCGAGGAGGCCGCCCGTCGGGCCGAGCTGGCCGCCGGCGCGGAACGAGCGGAGTCCGTCAAGGCGCAGGAGCTGATCGACGTCTTCCTGCGCGATGCGGCGGCGGCCGGGATCGCTCCGGAGCCGCTACGGGCCACGCTCTACACCGGTCAGTCCGTCAAGACCGACAAGCGAGGGTGGTACCTCCGCAAGAACCAGTCCGTCGCCGTGGGTGAGGACGGTGGGTACTACATCCTCACCGTGCCCGGTGGGCTGAAGGAGCGGCTGCGCGGTGTCCAGCTCCGCAAGTCCGCCCCGCCGCTGATCGTCGGCAAGGGCGGTCGGGACGGCGAGACGGGCGACCTGGCCGAGTTCCTGGCCCGTCGGCTGGCGCAGGGCTGATTTGCTCGTACGCTGCCGCCATGATGACCTTCGAGGACGTGGCGCGGCTCGCGCTGGCGCTGCCGGAGACGGAGGAGACGACCTCGTACGGGAACGTGTCCTGGGCCGTGAAGAGCGGCGGCAAGGCAAAGCCCAAGGGCTTCGTCTGGGAGCGGCCGCTCTCCAAGAAGGACCGGACGCTGCTCACCGAAACCGCTGAGGTCGAGGTGCCGCCCGACGAGGTGATCCTCGCGGCCCGGGTCGACGACCTGGCCGAGAAGGAGGCGGTGCTGGCCGAGCACCCGGACGTCGTCTTCACCACGCCGCACTTCAACGGCTACCCGGCTGTGCTGGTCCGGCTGGATCGAATCGACGAGCCGCTGCTCGCCGAGATCATCACCTCGGCCTGGTTCGCGGTGGCGCCGACGAAGCTGGCGGCGGAGTTCGACGCGGCGAGTACGGAGGACGGCTGAGCTCGAGGCAGTAGGAAGTGCCCTCAGCACCCCGACTTCGCGGGCGTACAACACCCGCAAAGTGGGGCTGGCTGCCGGTGGAGAGCCCGAGCTCAGACGTCGTCGTCGGTCGCCGAGCCCTTCTTCACCTTGGTGAAGCGCTTGTACTCCTCGACGACGTCTTCGGGGGTCCCACGCATCATCAGCGTGCCCTTGTTGAGCCACATCGCCTCGGTGCACATCTCCTTGATGCTGTTCAGTCCGTGGCTGACCAGGAACATGGCCCGCGCCGACTCCCGTAGCTCGGCCATCTTCTCGGTGGCCTTGGCCCGGAACTGGGCGTCACCGGTCGACAGCGCCTCGTCCACCATCAAGATGTCGGGCTTCATGTGCACCGCCACCGAGAAGGCGACCCGAGCGGACATGCCGGAGGAGTAGGTCCGCATCGGCATGTCGATGAAGTCGCCGATCTCGGTCCAGTCGGCGACGTCGTCGGCCCGTTCCTCCACCTCGCGGCGCGACAGGCCCGAGGCGAGGCCGCCGAGGATGATGTTCTCCCGGCCGGACAGGTCCTTGTTGAACCCGACCCCGAGGGCGAGCAAGGTGCTGGCCTTGCCCCACACCTCGATCGAGCCTTCCGTCGGCGGCAGGATCCCGGCGATTGCCCGCATCAGTGTGGATTTGCCGGCCCCGTTGGCGCCGATGATGCCCATTGCGGTGCCTTCCGGCACCGAGAAGGTCAGGTTCGTGAGCGCCTTGACCTCCCGGACGGCGCGCTGCCCACGGCCGAAGCGGACCAGAGCCTGACGCAGGGTCGGCTTGCGCTCGAAGGAGGTGCGGTAGGTGATGGAGAGGTTGTCCACCTTGACCGCCAGCGGCCGCTCGTCAGGTGAGGCGGACAGCGAACTCACGCTCCCTCGAGATGAAGAACAAGAACCCGACCAGGACCGCGGCCAGGGCCCAGGCCGCCGCAGCGACCCACATCCACAACGGGGGGATCGCCTCGCCCTGGAGCAGGTGGGCGTAACCGGTCAGCATCGGGTACATCGGGTTGAGCTCCACGATGAACCGCAAGCCGCGGCTCATGTGCGACAGCATCTCCGGCAGCCACAGCACCGGCGAGAGGTACATCCACAGCCGCAGGAAGTACGGCAGGAAGCTCGAGGTGTCCCGGAAGTACACCTGGCAGGTGGCGAACAGCGCGGCCAGTCCCATGCTGAAGACGATCATGGTGCCCAGGAAGTAGAACGACGCGATCATCCGCGGGTGCCAGGCCAGCCCGAAGATGATGTGGAACAGCAGGTACACCGGGATGGTGGGCAGGAAACGCCAGAAGGCTGTCCGCACCGCCGACAACGGGATCAGCAACCGCGGGAAGGCGGTGTTGATCAGCAGCCGACCGGATCCGGTGACCGAGGTGGCGCCCGTCGAGGCGGCGGCCTGCACCATGGTCATGGCGAACAGGGCCAGCGTCAGGTGGGTGAACAGCTCCGGGTCGTGGCGCTGCCGGATGATGGTGACCAGCAGGTAGTAGACACCCGCCAGCAGCAACGGGTTGAGCACCATCCAGAGCTGACCGAAGACGGTGTTGACGTTGGCACCCCGCAACGTCGCCTTGCTCATCTCGGCGGCGAACTCGCGTCGAGCCCACAGCTCCCGGAAGTACGGCACCAGCGGCGGCAGGCCGGCTCGGTGGGGGGTGTAGTGGTGGTAGATCGGCTCGAACTCGTCCTCCACGCGGGCGGGCGCCGCCATGTCACCCTCTTCCTCGCCGGCGCGGTCGACCGGGTCGTCGTACGTCTGTTCTGCGAACTCGTCGGCTGACCGCCGACTGCCTGCC
>DASQLI010000107.1:0-8510 GCA_035630075.1 Microlunatus sp. | reverse complement strand
CCGGGAACCCTTGATCTTCCGACCTCGGCGGCCGCCAGCTTGGACACCTATGTCCGGGTCGCTTCGCTGGTGGCCCCTGATCGCTCGGCGTCGGCGTTCCTGACCCCGACCCTTCACCGCGCATTGGGCTGAGGCGGGTTGTCTGCCCGCTGTTCGTGGCTCGGCTGCAACAGGTTGGACATGCTTGGAGTGTGAGTAAGGCGTCTACCTGCCGGCTCGGCCGGCATGACTGGGTATCCGAGATGCGGCGTCTTGACGACGTCGAGGCAGCCCGGCCCATCGACATCTGCCGGCGATGTGGCAAGTCCTGATGCCGCCGTCACCGCCCCTTCTGCGCCGCGTTCAACCGACGTCTTCGCATCTCCCGTGACCGGGCAGAGTTCGCGGGCGGGCGACAAGCAGGCTCGACAGGATGACGACCATCGCCGCCTGCCGATCCGTCTCACGCCGGACGGGACGTGTACCGGCAGCCTTTTGCGGTTCGAGCGCGGTCTTTGGCAGATCCTGAGGTGATCCAGATCCTGTCCGAAGGACCGCGCGAGGTTGGCTCGCGAACATATCAACTGCGTCACGACGGTACGGGTTCGCCAGAGAGCCAGATCAGGGGAGGGTCGCGCGGACCTCGTCGCAACGCAAGGCTCGACGAGAACGCAGTTCGGGGGAACGAAAATCTCGGGGACAACTGAGCCACTGACTCGATGGTCAGGGTTGGATCCACGGATCCAGCTCTGACCATCGTTCGGTTTCGGGCGGCCCCAGACGCCCCGAGTGCGCCGACAGCGAACACGGTGGGAAATCGCTCCGTGGGTCGAGAGCCGCGGGGTAGGTTCGCTCCCGTGAACGCACATCAGGGGAACGGGTCGCTGCCCGGACTGAGTCCTCGCGCAGCCGGGCGACCGGGTGGCATCGGGCTCGACGACAACGTCTACCAGTCGCTGCTGCAGAACCGAATCATCTTCCTGGGCTCCGAGGTCCGCGACGAGAACGCCAACGCGATCTGCGCGCAGATGCTGCTGTTGAACGCCGAGGACCCGCACAAGGACATCTACCTGTACATCAACTCGCCCGGTGGATCGGTCGACTCCGGCATGGCGATCTACGACACCATGAACTGGATCTCCAACGACGTCGCCACCGTGGCCATGGGCCTGGCCGCGTCGATGGGTCAGTTCCTGCTCTGCGCGGGCACGAAGGGCAAGCGGTACGCGCTGCCGAACAGCCGGATCATGATGCACCAGCCCTCCGGCGGTCTCGGCGGCACGGCCAGCGACATCCGGATCCAGGCCGAGCAGTCCCTGCACATCAAGGCCACCATGCAGAGGCTGATTGCCGAGCACACCGGTCAGACGCTGGAGCAGATCGAGGCCGACTCCGACCGCGACCGCTGGTTCACTGCCGAGCAGGCGCTGGCCTACGGGCAGATCGACCACGTGTTCACGGCCGCGGCGCAGATCCGCTCCGACGAAGCGCCGAACCAGTAAAGGGATCTGAATCAATGAGCACCTTCGACGACCGTCGCCTCGCGCCGATGTCTGATCAGCGTCGCTCCGCGCCGACGTCCGATCAGCGTCGCTCCGCGCCGATGCTGCAGGACCGCCAGTTCGCGCCGACCATGGACTACTACATTCCCCAATGGGAAGAGCGCACGTCGTACGGGATGCGGCGCATCGATCCGTACACCAAGCTCTTCGAGGACCGGATCATCTTCCTGGGCACCCCGATCAGCGACGAGATCGCCAACGCGGTGATGGCCCAGCTGCTGTGCCTGCAGCAGATGGACGCCGATCGGGACATCGAGATCTACATCAACTCCCCGGGCGGATCGTTCACCGCACTGACCGCCATCTACGACACGATGCGCTACATCAAGCCTGATGTTCGCACGGTGTGCCTCGGCCAGGCCGCCTCGGCCGCCGCGGTGATCCTGGCCGCCGGCACCAAGGGCAAGCGACTCGCCCTGCCGAACAGCCGGATCCTGATCCACCAGCCCGCGACCGAGGGCGGCTACGGGCAGTCCTCCGACATCGAGATCCAGGCTCGGGAGATCCTGCGGATCCGATCACTGATGGAGGAGATGCTGTCCACCGACACGGGCAAGTCCGCCGAGGAGGTCAGCCGTGACATCGAGCGCGACAAGTACCTGACGGCCGAGCAGGCGAAGGAGTACGGCATCATCGACGGGGTGCTGACCTCCCTCAAGGCCGTCCCCGCCTGATCTCACCCGGCACTCCCACCCGCTGGGGTCATCCCCTCTGGGGGTGCCGGCAGTTATCGTGTGGTTTCGAGCAACGAGGCCCGGACCGGAGGAAGAGGAGGCGGGGTGGCCCGAATCGGAGAGAGCGGCGACCTGCTCAAGTGCTCGTTCTGCGGAAAGAGCCAGAAGCAGGTCAAGAAGCTCATCGCCGGCCCTGGCGTCTACATCTGCGACGAGTGCATCGACCTCTGCAACGAGATCATCGAGGAAGAGTTCTCCGAGGGCACGGAGGTGGGTCTGCTCGAGGACCTGCCGAAGCCCCAGCAGATCCGCCAGTTCCTCGACACGTACGTCATCGGGCAGACCGGCGCGAAGAAGGCCCTCGCCGTCGCAGTGTACAACCACTACAAGCGGGTGCAGGCGCAGGCCGCCAACCCGTCCCGCCGCAACGACGACGACGGGGTCGAGCTCAGCAAGTCGAACATCTTGCTGATCGGTCCCACCGGGTGCGGCAAGACCTATCTCGCCCAGACCCTGGCCAAGATGTTGAACGTGCCGTTCGCCATCGCGGACGCGACCGCCCTGACCGAGGCCGGCTATGTCGGTGAGGACGTCGAGAACATCCTGCTCAAGCTGATCCAGGCCGCCGACTTCGACGTCAAGAAGGCCGAGACGGGGATCATCTACATCGACGAGGTCGACAAGATCGCCCGCAAGAGCGAGAACCCCTCGATCACCCGGGACGTCTCCGGCGAGGGCGTCCAGCAGGCTCTGCTGAAGATCTTGGAGGGCACCTCGGCCAGCGTCCCCCCGCAGGGCGGCCGCAAGCACCCGCACCAGGACTTCATCCAGATCGACACCACCAACGTCTTGTTCATCGTCGGCGGCGCGTTCGCCGGGCTCGACCACATCGTCGCGTCCAGAGTCGGCAAGCGGCCGCTCGGCTTCAACAACGACCTGGAGAGCCGCAAGGCGCCGTCGGATGACCCGTTCCACGACGTGCGGCCCGAGGACCTCGTCAAGTTCGGACTGATTCCCGAGTTCATCGGTCGACTGCCGATGATCGCCTCGGTCAGCCCGCTGGACCGCGACGCCTTGATCCGGATCCTGATCGAGCCGCGCAACGCGCTGGTCAAGCAGTTCAAGAAGCTGTTCGATCTCGATGGCGTCGACCTGGAGTTCACGCCGGACGCGATCGAGGCGATCGCCGACCTGGCGCTGTTGCGCGGCACCGGTGCCCGAGGGCTCCGAGCGATCCTCGAAGAGGTCCTGCTCAACATCATGTACGACGTGCCGAGCCGTGACGACGTTGCGCAGGTGATCATCAACGCCGAGGTGGTCAAGGACTCGGTGCTGCCCACGCTGGTCCCACGGGACAAGTTCGCGAAGCGGGAGCGGCGCGACAAATCTGCCTGACGTCAGGCCGAATCCACGGTGGTCCGTCGAGGGTGACGGCCGTGCCCGACCGGCGGGAGGAGACCGGCGCGCGTGACCCAGACCGACCAACGACCCGGTGACGACGCCGCCGAAGCCCGCGTCTCGACCGACTCCGCGCGGGTGCTACCGCGGATTCGGGAACGCGGCCGGACCGTCACCCAGCGTGCCGCCGAGGCGCTCGCCGGAATTGCCGAGAACAGCGTGCAGTCCGCCGCGATCCTGGTCGGCGCGACCTTGTTGGCGATCATCTGGGTGAACTCGCCGATCGGCGACACGTACGACCAGTTCTGGCATGTCGAGGCGGGCGTGCTGGTCGGCCCGCTCGAGCTCGTCCTCGATCTGAAGCACTGGGTCAACGACGGTCTGATGGCACTGTTCTTCTTCGCCATCGGGCTGGAGGTGAAGCGCGAGCTCACCATCGGCGAGCTCACCGACCGGCGCCGGGCAGCGGTGCCCATTGTGGCTGCGGTCGCCGGGCTCGCCCTGCCGGCAGTCATCTTCCTCGCCCTCAACGCCGGTACGACAGCCGCGCACGCCTGGGGCGTGGTGGTCTCGACCGACACGGCGTTCGTGCTGGCGCTACTGGCCCTGGTCGGCCCGAAGCCGGGCACGAGATTGCGGCTGTTCCTGGTCACCCTGGCGGTGGCTGATGACATCGGCGCGCTGACCATCATCGCCATCTTCTACACCGACTCCCTGTCCCTGGGCTGGCTGGCGCTGACCTTCCTCGGACTCGCCGCGATCGGCGTGCTGCGGTGGTTGCGGGTGCGGGGCGACGGCATGCACCTGTTCGTCGGGGTGCTGACCTGGATCGCCGCGTACGAGTCCGGTGTCCACGCCACCCTGGCCGGCGTCGCGATCGCCCTCATCCTGCCGGTCTACCCACCCAAGCGGGAGGCCGTCGAGCAGGTCGAGGTGATCACGCGGGCGTTCCGACAGAGCCCGAGCGCGGAGTACGAGCGACTGGCCCGCCGTCAGATCACCAGCTCCGTCGCCATGAACGAGCGACTGCAGGTGCTGCTGCGTCCCTTCCTGGCGCTGGTGGTGCTGCCGCTGTTCGCCCTCGCCAACGCAGGTGTGGTGCTGAACGGTGAGGCACTCGCGACTGCCGCGACCTCGCGACTGACCTGGGGGGTGATCGCTGGACTGGTTGTCGGCAAGCTCGTCGGCGTGCTGGCCGGCGCGGCGCTCGCGGCCCGCACGCCGTGGGCGGAGCTTCCGCCGGGTCTGACCCACAAGCAGCTGGGTGGGGGAGCGGCGCTGGCCGGAATCGGCTTCACCATCTCCTTGTTCATCGTCGACCTCGCCCTGCCCGACCCGGCGCTGGCCGACCAGGCCAGGGTGGGGGTGTTCGCCGCCTCCCTGATCGCCTCGGGGCTGGGGGCGCTGATCTTCTTCCTCGGCCGCGCGGACGCCGCCTCGAGCGGACCGCCGGTCGAGCTGCTCCGGCCGGTCGACCCGGAACGGGACCACATCCGCGGCCGGGTGGATGCACCGTTCACGCTGGTCGAGTACGCCGACTTCGAGTGCCCGTTCTGCTCCAAGGCGACCGGCTCGATCGCCGAGCTGCGCAAGCGCCTGGGTGATGACCTGCGCTACGTCTACCGGCACCTACCGCTGGAGCATGTGCACCCGCATGCTCGTCAAGCGGCCTTGGCGGGTGAGGCAGCAGCTGCTCAGGACCGGTTCTGGGAGATGGCCGACCAGCTGTTCCACCACCAGGACGCCTTGGAGCTCGCGGACCTGCGCGGCTACGCCGAGACCGTCGGGCTCGATCTCGGCCGGTTCGACGAGGACCTGCGGACCCGTCGCTACGAGAAGCGGGTCGACGACGACGCGATCGATGCGGAGACCTCGGAGGTGCACGGCACCCCGACGTTCTACGTCAACGGCCGGCGGCACTTCGGGCCGTACGACGCCGCCACCTTGGCCACGGCACTGCAGGAAAGTGCAGCCGCATCACGAGCGTCCGAGTGAGCTCGGCGGTCGGCCGTCGAGTCCCGTACGCCTGGGTTCGATCTCGGTAGCGACTACCGAAGCAGGGGAGGGGGCTGGTAGCGCACGCTGTTCTGGTCCGCCCACCCTGACCAGGAGAAGACGCCATGGACACCGCACACGTCGTGCTGCGCCCGCTGCGCGCCGACGACGAGCCAGCCGTCGAGGCCTGGTTCGCGGGGCTGTCGCCCGTCAGCCGGGCGCTGCGCTTCTTCTCGCCGGTGCCGCGACTCACCACGTCGATGCGTCAGCTGCTCGTCGCGAACGATCGAGCGGGTCGAAGGGGGGTGGTGGCCGAGGTACGTCGGCTGCTGCGGACGGAGATCGTCGGCATCGCCCATCTCGCGGAGCTCGACGGTCGGCGGGGTGAGGTGGCCGTCGCCGTGACGGACGGTTGGCAAGGTCGAGGCGTGGGCCGACGGCTGCTCCAGGAACTGGGGAGCCAGGCCCGGGGCGCACAGCTCGGTGAGCTGGTCGCGTACACCCTGCCGCACAACCGCGCCTCGCGGAGCTTGTTCCGGACCGTCTTCCCGGGCACCCGGCAGCGCTACGACGAGGACCTGGTGGAGATCGTCTGCTTCCTCGGCCCGACCCCGCGCGGAGAGCAGTCGGCGCTGGCGACCGCTGCTTGAGGCCCCCGATCCAGCAACGGCGACGTCGTGGTCAGACACGCCGGTTCGCCAGCACCGGGATCGCTCTGCGGACGGTCTCGACCTCGGCCGGGTCCAGATCGATGATCAGCAGATCCGGCGCGGCGTCCAGGCTGGCCAGGATGCCTCCGGACGGCGAGACGACCAGCGAGTGCCCGACTCCGGTCGGGGCGTTGCCGCGCGGCTCGGTCCCGATGGTCGCCGGATCGGCCTGGCCCACCCCCGCTACGAAACAGGTGCTGTCCAGCGCCCGGGCCCGGACCAACAGCTCCCACTGCTCGATCTTGGTCGGGCCGGCGCCCCAGGACGCAGTGACGCAGATCAGCTGCGCGCCACGGTCGGCGAGCGCGGTGAACAGGCCTGGGAAGCGGACGTCGTAGCAGATGGTGAAGCCGACGCTCACTCCGCCGATCTGGACCACCAGCGGCTCGGCGCCGGGCGCGACGGTGTCGGACTCGGCGAACCCGAACGCGTCGAACAGGTGGATCTTGTCGTAGCTGGTGTCCACGCCGGCACCGACGATCCGCAGCGTGTTGCGGACCCGACCGTCGTCGGCCGGCGTGAACATGCCGGCGGCAATCACGAGTTCGTGTTGGACGGCGATCTCCGTCAGCCGCCTTCCCCATGGCCCGTCAACCGGTTCGGCGATCTCACCCAGAGGCAGCCCGAAACAGCGCATCGTTGCCTCAGGGCAGAGCAGCAGATCCGCGCCCCGCTCGCCGGCCCGTCGCGCATGATCGGCGACCAGATCGAGGTTGGCGGCTGGATCCGGCCCGGAGACGAACTGGGCCAGGGCGATCCGCATGACCCTCATCCTCCCTCGAGCACATCATCCGTGGTGCCTGGGTGCGTCGCCTCGTGCGGGTGGTGGGAGGTCAGGCGTCGGCCGGGACCAGCTCCACGTCCACGCGCAACGGCACGTCGGCCGCGCTCCACTGCACCTCTCCGCTCAGCCGCCCGACGGCGCGCAGGTCGGCCTCGATCTCCTTCAGCCGGTCGAGCACCTCGGCCCCACCGGTGAACTCCGCGCGCGACACCTCGGTCCGCATCGACACCTTGGCCTGCGACTTCGCGCCCCGCACCGCGGCCAGGGCCACCGCCAGGTCGTCCAGCAGCAGCGCGTCACCGGGCACGGCCGTCTCCTCGGGCGTCGGCCAGGAGGACGTGTGGATGGAGCCGTCCTGCCACCACGACCACACCTCCTCGGTCACGTACGGCATGATCGGCGCGAGCAGCCGGAGCACGGCCTTCAGCACGACCGCCAGCGCGGCCTGGGCCGAGGCGGCGCCCTCACCGGATGCGTACGCCCGCTCCTTCACCGTCTCCAGGTAGTCGTCGCAGAACGCCCAGAAGAACCTCTCGGTGATGTCCAGCGCGCCGGTGTAGTCGTACGCGTCGAACGCCGCAGTGGCCTCGATGATCACCCGGTCCAGCCCGGCCAGCAAGGCGCGGTCCAGGGGATCGGTCACCGCGGTCGGGTCCGCGGCGGCCGCGTCGCCGGGGAACCCGAGCACGAACTTGGACGCGTTGAGCACCTTCATCGCAAGCCGCCGCCCGACCTTCATCTCCTTCTCGTCGAACGGGGAGTCGAGTCCGGGCCGGGCCTTGGCCGCGCGCCAGCGGACCGCGTCGGATCCGTACCGGTCGAGCACGTCGGTCGGGACCACCACGTTGCCGTGCGACTTGGACATCTTCTTGCGGTCCGGATCCATCACGAACCCGCTGATCATGGACCGCGCCCAGGGCAGTGAGTCGTTCTCGTAGTGGGCGCGTACCACCCGGGAGAACAACCAGGTCCGGATGATCTCGTGCGCGTGCGTGTTCAGGTCCATCGGGAAGGTGAGCGCGAACAGCTCCGGGTCCCGCTCCCAGCCGCAGACGATCTGCGGGCTCAGCGACGACGTCGCCCAGGTGTCCATCACGTCCGGATCAGCCATGAAGCCGCCCGGCACGCCGCGCTGGTCCTCGCCGTAGCCGTCGGGAGCGCTGGAGCTGGGATCGATCGGCAGCTCCGCCTCGGTCGGCGTCAGCGGCGAGTCGTAGCGAGGCTCGCCGTCGTCATCCAGCGGGTACCAGACCGGGAACGGCACCCCGAAGAAGCGCTGCCGGGAGATGAGCCAGTCGCCGTTCAGGCCGCCCACCCAGTTCTCGTAGCGGTACTTCATGTGCTCCGGCACCCAGCCGAGCTCCTCGCCGCGGGCCAGCATCGTCGCCTTGATGTCGGCGTCCCGGCC
>DASQLI010000106.1:0-19120 GCA_035630075.1 Microlunatus sp. | reverse complement strand
GTGGGAGTGCCCGCGCCAGCCGGTGCCGACCAAGCCGAATAGGCTTCGCCGAGTGACAGCGGACTCTGCACGCCCCTTCGTGGTCGGCGTGATCGGCGGTGGCCAGCTCGCTCGGATGATGGATGAAGCCGCGACCGGCCTGGGCCTGCACCTGAGGCTGCTGGCCGAGGGGCCGGACACGTCGGCGGCCAGGGTGGTCCACGACGTGACGGTCGGCGACTACACCGATCCCGAGACCGTTCAGGCGTTCGCCGCCGGCTGTGACGTGATCACGTTCGACCACGAGCACGTACCGACCGACCTGCTGCATCACCTCGAGGACACCGGTATCGCGGTCCGGCCCGGTCCGGACGCCCTCGTCCACGCCCAGGACAAGGCGGTCATGCGAGATCGGCTCGGCGCGTTCGGTGCTCCCTGCCCGGTCTATCAGGTCGTCGCGGACCCCGCTGAGCTGCGAGCCTTCGGCGACCGGACCGGCTGGCCGGTGATCGCCAAGACCTCTCGCGGCGGGTACGACGGCAAGGGGGTGTGGAAGCTGGTCGGGCCGGAGGATTCCGACCAGCCGTTCGCGAACCTCATGCCGGGCGTCCAGATCATCGCGGAGGAGTTCATCGACTTCCGTCGCGAGCTGAGTGCGTTGGTCGTCCGCTCTCCGTCGGGCCAGGCAGTGGCGTATCCGATCTCCGAGTCCGTGCAGCGGGACGGTATCTGCGTCGAGACGACCACCCCGGCGCCCGGTCTCGGCGACGAGCGGACGGTCGAGATCCAGCGGCTGGCCCTCAGCATCGCCCACGAGCTCGGTGTCGTCGGTCTGCTCGCGGTGGAGCTGATGGAGCGGCCGGACGGCACGGTCGTGGTCAACGAGCTCGCGATGCGGCCGCACAACACCGGTCACTGGAGCATCGACGGGGCGCACACGTCGCAGTTCGAGAACCACCTCCGGGCGGTGGTCGACCTGCCGTTGGGCGACCCGGCTGCCCGCGAGCCGGTCACGGTGATGGCCAACGTCCTCGGCGGCACCGTCGCCGACCTGCCCTCGGCTCTGCTGCACTGCTTCGCCCGTGACCGGCGGCTCCGTGTCCAGCTGTACGGCAAGGAGGTGAAGCCCGGACGCAAGGTCGGTCACGTCACCACCTACGGTCGTGATCTCGACGACGTACGCAAGCGAGCCCGGCATGCCGCCGGCTACCTGATGGGAGAGGACCGATGACCGCTCGGGTCGGCATCGTGATGGGCTCGGACTCGGACTGGCCGGTGATGAGCGCTGCGGCCGAGGCGCTGGCGGAGTTCGACGTCGCGTACGAGGCAGATGTGGTCTCGGCGCACCGGATGCCGGAGGCGATGGTGAACTACGGGCGCAACGCCCACACCCGTGGGCTGGAGGTGATCATCGCCGGCGCCGGCGGTGCCGCACACCTGCCCGGGATGCTGGCCGCCCTGACACCCTTGCCGGTGATCGGGGTGCCGGTGCCGCTGAAGTACCTCGACGGGATCGACTCGCTGCTGTCGATCGTGCAGATGCCCAGCGGAGTCCCGGTGGCGACGGTGGCCATCGGCAACGCGCGCAACGCGGGGCTGCTGGCGACGCGGATCCTCGCTACCGGAGATCTCGTGCTCACCCGCCGACTGGTCGAGTTCGCCGACTCTCTGCGGGCCGTCGCTGAGGCCAAGGGGGCCACGATCCGCCGTGGCGCGGAAGCCGCTGACTGAGCGATGGCGAACCTGATCTCAGAAGCGGTCGGCGGGGCAGCCTTGCTGCTCCGTGGCGGACGCATCCTGGCCCAGCGGCCCAAGCTGTTCTGGTTGGGTGCGATCCCGCCGTTCATCATGTCGGTCGTGTTCGCGGCGCTGCTCGTCCTGCTGATCAGCCAGCTGCCCTCGATCGTCGACGCGATCACCCCGTTCGCCGACGGGTGGGCGGCGGCAGCCCGGACCGCCGTCGAGCTGCTGGCAGGCGCCGGCGTGCTCGGCGCCACGCTGCTGGTCATGATCATCTCCTTCAGCACCCTGACCATGGCGCTGGGAGCGCCGATCTACGACAAGATCAGCGAGGCCGTCGATGCCGAGCTGTCCGGTCAGCTGCCGTCGGTCCAGGAGTCGTGGACCAGCTCGGTGCCCAGGTCGCTGAGGCAGTCGGTGATCTTGATCGTCATCTCAGTGGCCGCCGCGCTGCCGTTGTTTGCAGCCCAGTTCGTCCCGGTGGTGGGTCAGACCGCGGTGCCGGTGATCTCGGCCTGTTTCGGCGGCTGGATGCTCTGCTTCGAGCTGATCGGACCGAGCTTCGAACGGCGGGGACAACCGCGACTGGCTCAGCGGCGGACGGCCATGCGGCGACGCCGCTGGCGGACGCTCGGGTTCTCGGTGCCCTGTTTCCTGCTGCTGGCCATCCCCTTCCTGGCGGTGGTGATCTTTCCGGTCGCCACTGCGGGTGGCGTGCTCCTGACCCGTGACCTGCTGGCCGAGCGGACGCCGCCCCCGGTCCCTCCAGAGCGTCCAGGGCCGGCGGGCTGAGCCGTCAGCAGTGGGGTGGTGCGGTGCTCTGCCGCTCCACCAGCACCGGGGTGGAGTCGAGGTGCGCGGCCGGCTCGGCGCCGTCGAGCAGGTCGAACACCCGCCGTCCCACGTGCGCGCCGAAGGCCATCACGTCGTGGCTCAACGCCGACAGCTTGGGGTGCGTGATCATGCAGAGCTCGGAGTCGTCCCAGGCCAGCAGGCTGACCTGATCGGGCACCGAGACCTCCAGCTCGGAGAACGTGGACAATCCGGCGATCGCCATCAGGTCGTTGTCGTACAAGATCACCGTCGGCTGCACGGCCTTCGACCACAGGTCGCGGGTCGCCTGCCGACCGGCGGCGTCGGAGAAGTCGGCGTGAACGATCTCCCCGCACAGCCCGAGGGTGGCTACGGCCTGATCGAAGGCGAGGTCCCGCACCCGGGTGTGGCTCAGATCGTGCGGGCCCGCGACCCGTCCGAAATGTCGGTGACCGAGCTCGGCCAGGTGCGCGATCGCGTCCGCCATCGCCGCGGCGTCGTCGGTCCACACCGTGGTGAAGCCGCCCGTCACCGAGGGATCGCCGACGAACACGGCGGGGATGTCCAGTTCGCGGATGGCAGCCACCCGGGGATCGTCGAGCCGGATGTCGACGATCACGACGGCATCAACCCGGCGCTCCGACCACCAGCGCGGATAGAGCTCGAGCTCGTCGGCCAACGACGTGGCCAGCTGCAGAAGCAGCGCGTAGCCGCGTCGGGACAGCTCGTCCTGCAGTCCGGCGATGAACTCCATGTAGAACGGCTCCGAGCCCAGCGTCCGCGGCTCGCGCGCCAGCACCAGGCCGAACGTCTCGGTCCGTGATCCGGACAGCATCCGGGCGGTGCGGTTGGGCGCCCAACCCAGCTCATGGGCCACGTCGAGGATCTTGTGCCGGGTCTCCTCCGACACTCCGGGACGCCCGTTCAAGGCGTAGGAGACCGCGCCCTTCGACACCCCGGCGCGACGGGCGATGTCGTTGATCGTGACGCGATGCACAGGGCGTACGGTAGCGACTGAACCGGTTCGGTGGAATATCCGACACAACGGTTGGGACGCCCTTTTCCGAGCGTCTGATTAGTGACAGGGTGGACGAGCCAACCGATACCCGAGCCGGTCCGGCCACCTCCGGCCCCGGACCTGCTCACTCACGAGGAGAAGCATGCCCAACCCTGACCAGCTGTCCGTCCAGCTCTACACCGTGCGTGGGGCGCTCGAGGAGGACTTCGACGGCACCCTGGCGAAGATCGCCGGCTTCGGCTACACCCAGGTGGAGCCGTTCGCCTTCGTCAACTTCTTCGATGATCTCAAGACAGGCCTCAGCACCCACGGTCTGGCCGCGCCGACCACCCACATGGGCCTGCTGGCCGTCGACGACCAGGACGCGGTCTTCACCGCCGCCAAGGAGCTGGGCATCGAGACCATCATCGTCCCGTCCAGCGATCGCGCCAGCTGGCAGAGCGCCGAGGGCATCGCCGAGATCGCGGCCGGCCTGAACGCCGCCGCCGAGAAGGCTGCCGCTCACGGCCTCAAGGTCGGCTACCACAACCACGAGTACGAGCTCGTGTCCGAGATCGACGGCAGGCACGGCCTGGAGGTGCTCGCCGAGCAGCTGGATCCGGCGGTGGTGCTCGAGGTCGACACCTACTGGGCCTTCGTCGGCGGTGCGGACGTTCCCGCGCTGCTGGACCGTCTGGGTGACCGGGTCGTCGCCCTGCACATCAAGGACGGCGACGGCTCGCTGGACAACAAGAAGCAGGTGCCGGTCGGCGCCGGCGTGGTGCCGGTGAACGAGTTCATGGCCGCTGCGCCGAACGCGCTGTTCGTGGTGGAGCTGGACGACTCCGAGGGTGATCTGGTCGAGGCCGTCGGCGCCAGCCGCGAGTACCTGACCGGGGTGGCTGTCTGATGGCCGGCACCGGACCCGTGGGCGTCGGCATCATCGGCGCCGGAGTGATCAGCGGCACCTACATCGAGAACCTCAAGTCCTTCGCGGACACCGAGCTGCTGGCGATCAGCGACCTCTATCCCGAGATCGCGGAGGCCAAAGCGGCCGAGTACGGCGTGCCGTCCTGGGGCGGCAACGACGTGGTGCTGAACAACCCCGACATCGAGCTGGTGATCAACCTGACGCCGCCGGCGGTGCACACCGAGGTGTGCGGCAGCGCGATCGCCGCGGGGAAGCACGTCTGGAGCGAGAAGCCGCTCGGTCTCAACCGGGAGAGCGGCAAGGCGTTGTTGGAGGCGGCCGAGGCCGCCGGACTGCGGGTCGGCTGCGCGCCGGACACCTTCTTGGGTGAGGGTCTGCAGGCCGTCAAGCGCGTGCTGGCCAGCGGCGCCATCGGCAAGCCGTTGAGTGCGCTGTTCTTGATGCAGCAGCCCGGCCCGGACCTCTGGCACCCGAACCCGGCCTTCCTGTTCCAGGAAGGCGCCGGACCGCTGTTCGACATCGGCCCGTACTACTTCACGGCTGCGGTGCAGATGTTCGGTCCGGTCGAGTCGGTGGCGGCCGTGGGCTCCAAGGCGCGCGAGCGGCGCAAGATCCACGCCGGCCCCAAGGCCGGTGAGGAGTTCGATGTCACCGTGCCCAGCCAGACCACGGCCCTGCTGCGGTTCGAGAGCGGTCAGTCCCTCACCCTGGTCCTCAGCTTCGACTCCGCCGTGTCGCGGATCCTGCTCGAGGTGACCGGCACCGACGCGTCACTCGAGGTGCCCGACCCCAACATGTTCGACGGCGACATCAAGCTGCGCCGCCCGGACGGGACGGACTGGGAGCCGGTCGAGTCCACGGTCGCCAAGTCGGCCCGCGGCACCGGCGCGCTGGACATCGCGCGGGCCATCCGCGAGGACCGGCCGCACCGCGCCACCGGTGCGCTGGCCTACCACGTGCTCGACGTGATGGTCTCGATCGCGGAAGCGTCGGAGTCCGGTCAGGTGGTGGCTGTGGAGAGCACCGTGCAGCCGTCCGAGGCGCTGCCGGCCGACTGGGATCCGCTGGCCGCGACCGTCTGAGATCTGGTAGCTCCGGCAGGCAGTCGACCGCAGAACCCCCGAGCCGTCGGCTCGGGGGTTCTGTCCTGCCGGGGGCGGTCAGCGCAGGTCGTTCACGCTGCGCAGCGCGGGTTTGCCGGTCAGGGCCACCTCGTCCAGACCGGTGCCGAGCACCTCGAAGGTGTGTGAGGCGCCGGCCACCAGAGTGATCAGCGCCGAGTCGACACGGGCGGACGGATCGAGACGGTCGACGAACAGCGTCGCGTCTTTGACCAGGGCCTTGGCCTCCAGCCGCACCCGGCAGCCGCCGTCGACCGGCAGGACGTCGACCTCGTACGCCTCCTCCGGGCCGACCATCCGGAGGGCGGTGTCCTCGACGAAGTAGCCGTACGCGGTCGCCGGCCGTGCGCCGATCACGCTGGCCGCCAGGAACTCGCCGGCCGGGTCGTCGGTGGCCAGCACGTCGGCGTCCAGCGCCACGGTGATCGCGGAACGGGCGTCGAGGTGGAGGGGCAGTCGCTGCTCGGCGAGCACCGGTGTTCCGGAGCCCGTTCCCCGCCGGGTGATCACCAGCTCGCCGGCCCACTCCGTCGCGCTGTCGTTGTGCGCGATCAACGCGAGCACCTCGGCGCCGTACTCGTCCGCCCGCGGCTGGAAGGTCAGCAGGCGGTCGGCGTAGCTGCGCTTGATCGAGTGCCACAACGGCTTGCGGATGCCGGCGTAGTCCACCGACGCCCACGAGACCACGGGCCAGTTGTCGTTCAGCTGCCAGACGATGGTGCCCTGGTTGCGCGGATAGAGACTGCGGAAGTGCTCGATGCCGTACGCGATCGCTCGGGCCTGGTTGAGCGAGGTCAGCCAGTGCCAGTCATCCATGTCGGCGACTGGGCCTCCATCTCCCTGTCGGTCGGTGCCCCACATCGGCAGGTGCTCGCCCAGTCCGCGCTCCAGCTTGAGGTTGCCCTGGTGGGCCTTCTGGTGCACCAGCATCTGCCGGCCGTACGGGTCGGCCGGCTGATCATGGACGACCGAGAACAGGGTCGACCAGGCCGCCGGACCCTGGAACCCGAACTCGGAGACGAACCGGGCCGGGTAGTCGCGGTAGTGGGAGTAGTCGATCTGGTTCCACACGTCCCAGATGTGCATGGTGCCGCTGCGGAAGTCGTTCGGGTGGTGGTACTTCGCATAGGAGTAAGGGCTGCCGGGGGAGTAGGGCGTCCGGGGATCGAGCTCGGCGACGATCGCCGGCAGGATCTCGCGGTAGTAGCCGTCGCCCCAGGACAGATCACCGAGCTGCTGGCGCCAGCCCCACTCGACGTAGCCCCAGATGTTCTCGTTGTTGCCGTTCCAGACCACCAGGCTGGGCCGCGAGGACAAGCGGGCGACGGCCTCGCGAGCCTCGGCGATCACCTCGCTGCGGAGCGGCTCCTCTTCCGCGTACGCGGCGCAGGCGAACAGGAAGTCCTGCCAGACCAGGACGCCGAGCTCGTCGCAGACGTCGTAGAGGGCGTCGCTCTCGTAGATGCCGCCACCCCAGATCCGCAGCAGGTTGGCACCGCCGGCGACGGCCTCGGTGATCGAGCTCCGGTACGTGTCGGGCGTCAGCCTGGTGAGCAACGCGTCGTCGGGGATCCAGTTGTAGCCCTTGACGTAGATCGGGTACCCGTTGACCTTGATCACGAAGCCGTTCCCGTGCGCGTCGGGCGAGATCGACAGCTCGGCGGTGCGGAAGCCGACAGCGGCGCGGTGCGTCTGACCGGCGACCTCCACCGTCACGTCGTAGCGGGTCTGGGGACCGTAGCCGAGCGGCCACCACAGCTCGACATCGGGGACGGTGAGCTCGAGCACGACCTCGGACTGTCCGGGCTCGGCGGGGGCGGTGACGGTCTGGCCGGCGGCGGTTACGGCAACCTGGACCGGCTCGGCGTCCGCGGCCCACTCCAGCTCGACGTGGGTCTCCAGGCGACCGGAAGCACCGTCGACGAGAGCCAGGGGCCGGACGGTTCCCAGCCGGACCCCGCTCCAGGACTCGATGCCGACCGACTTCCAGATGCCGACGCCGGCCAGATCCGGCCCCCAGTCCCAGCCGTAGCCGGCGGCCATCTTGCGGATGGCGTTGAAGGGGTGGCCGTACGCGCGCGGTCGCTCGCCCAGCTCCGCCGATAGTCGGTCGGCGCCGGTGACCGGACCCTCGAAGCGCACCTCGAGGTGGTTCTCGCCCGCGACCAGCACGCCGGTGACATCGAACCGGTGGCTGCGGTGCATGTTCGCCGTGCGGCCGATCTCAGTGCCGTTCAGCAGCAGGGTCGCGAGGGTGTCGAGGCCGGCGAACACCAGGTCGTGCCGTTGCTCGGTTCCGGGCTCGAAGGTGAACGAGGTCCGGTACGACCAGTCGGTGCTGCCGATCCAGTGCAGCCGGTGCTCGTTGTCGCCGTCGAACGGATCGGGGATCAGCCCGGCGGCGAGCAGGTCGCCGTACACCTCGCCGGGAATGGTGGCCGGCACCGGATCGGCGCCCGCAGCGGCCCACTCGGTCGGCAGCGCGGTGAGTGGCGCGAGCGTCCAGCCGACCCCGGCGGACGAGTCGGCGGTGTCCAAGCTGGTACGGCGGACGGTGGCGGTGATAGAGGGAGACGTCACGCGAAGCGACCCTACTTGACCGGTTAAGTTGGCGGCAAGCGTGGGCTCATTTGGCGACTGCGCTGGGGTTTGAGCACACGCGGAGTGGAGTAGGCGTGACTGCGCGGGGGTTTGAGCACACGCGGAGTCGAGTGGGGAGCGATCTCGGCGACTTGTTACTCGCCAGTAGGGTCCGGGTCTAGGCTGGTGGCGTGAGCGCGTTCGACGAGATCTACACCCCCACCGAGGAGCACCGGGCGTTCCGGGCAGCGGTCCGGGAGGTGTGTGAGGAGAAGGTCGCGCCGCACGCGGCGGAGGCCGACGAGCTGGCCGAGTTCCCCAAGGCCTCGTTCGAGGCGCTGCGTGCCGCGGACTTCCACGCCCCGCATGTGCCGGAGGAGTACGGCGGGGTGGGCGGTGACGCGCTGGCGGTGGCGATCGTGATCGAGGAGGTCGCCCGCGCCTGCGCCTCCACCTCGCTGATCCCGGCGGTCAACAAGCTGGCCTCGGTGCCGTGGCTGCTGGCTGCTTCCGACGATCTCAAGGCCAGGTACTTCCCGCCGATGGCCACGGGTGAGGCGATGGCCTCGTACTGCCTCTCCGAGCCCGAGGCAGGCTCCGACGCGGCGAGCATGACGACCCGGGCCGTCCGGGCCGGCGACGACTGGGTGCTGAACGGCACCAAGCGCTGGATCACCAACGCCGGTGTCTCCGACTACTACACGGTCTTCGCGGTCACCGACCCGGAGAAGCGCAGCAAGGGGATCAGCGCCTTCGTGGTCGAGAGATCCGATGAGGGCGTGTCCTTCGGCGCCCCGGAGAAGAAGCTCGGGATCAAGGGCTCGCCGACCCGAGAGGTCTACCTCGACAACGTGCGGGTCCCGGGTGACCGGCTGATCGGCGCGGAGGGCAGCGGCTTCGCGACGGCGATGAAGACCCTCGACCACACCCGAGTCACCATCGCCGCGCAGGCCGTCGGGATCGCCCAGGGCGCCCTGGACTACGCACTCGGGTACGTCAAGGAGCGGCAGCAGTTCGGCAAGGCGATCGCCGAGTTCCAAGGACTGCAGTTCATGCTCGCGGACATGGGCATGAAGCTGGAGGCCGCCCGTCAGCTCACCTACGTGGCCGCGGCCAAGTCCGAGCGTGGCGACGCCGATCTCACCTACTTCGGGGCCGCTGCCAAGTGCTTCGCCTCCGACGTGGCGATGGAGATCACCACCGACGCGGTCCAGCTGCTCGGCGGCTACGGCTACACCAAGGACTACCCCGTCGAGCGGATGATGCGGGACGCCAAGATCACCCAGATCTACGAGGGCACGAACCAGGTGCAGCGGATCGTGATGGCCCGTCAGCTGCTGGCCGGCCTGCCGAAGGTCTGAGCTCGGTTCGGGTCAGCTCGGAGCATCTCCGAAGTCGTCGATCCGCAGCCGCTCACCGTCGCGACGGGCCGACTCCAGCGCGTAGATGCCGGGGAGGGTGTAGCGGGCGGCCTGCCACGCGTTGACCGGCGGCAGGGCGCCGGAATTCACCGCCGTGACGAAGTCGTCGGCCAGGAAGTGATGACTGCCCTCATGGCCGTTCGGCGCGCCCTTGAACTCGGCCGGGAGCCGGCTCGGGTCGTGCACGGGCGCCATTCCGGACAGGAACGCATCCCGCAGGGTGGGGGACACGCTCTCCAGACCGGCCAGCTCCTCCTCGCTCGCCTTGCGTGGCTCGATCTCCTCGGACACGTCGCTGACCCCGGTCTTGTCCTGCCGGTACGCCGTGGTGGTCATCTCCTCGAAGCTGGCCTCGGTGCCGAACCACCGGAACCGGGACTCACGCAGGTAGGAGGGAAAGCCGACCCGGCGGAACTCATTGACCCGGAAGGACCCGCCACCGGCCACCTCGAACAGGCCGGTCATGTTGGAGAAGTCGTTGTCGAACATGCTGACCTCGCGGTCGAAGACCCCGTCGCCGCGGTCGTCGGCCACGCCGATCGCCGAGACGCTGGTGGCGTGGGTCTGCCAGGCGCCGAGGATGCCACCGATCGAGTGAGTGGGGTAGAGCATCGGCGGGTACGACGCCGTGGCCTTCCAGTCCTCCCCGCCGGAGAACTTGTAGGCGTCGTAGAAGCCGAGATCCATGTCATGCAGGTAGTCGCCCTCGGCGTAGAACAGCCGACCGAATTCCCCCTTGTCGATCATGGTCCGGGCGTAGACGACGGCCGGGTTGTAGTGGCTGGTCTCGCCCATCATGTAGGTCAGCCCGGTCTCGTGGACGGCGTCGATGATCGCGGCGATCTCCTCGGCGCTGATCGCCATCGGGACCGCGGAGTAGACGTGCTTGCCGGCCCGCAGCGCCCGCACGACGAGCGGGCCGTGGGTCCAGCGCTGCGTCAGGATCGCGACCGCGTCCACCTCGGGGCTGGCCAGTACCTCCTCGAAGGAGGCGAATGTGCCTGCCAATCCGTACCGGGAGACGAGCTCGTCGGCCCGCTCCGGGAGCACGTCGGTCGCGTACACCTGCGACACCCCCGGGTGGAGGTCGAACAGGTGGGCGAACGATCCAGAGAACTGACCGGCACCGATCATGGCGACGGAGAAGGGCATGGTGGGAACTCCCGGGAGGGTGACGTGGTGGCTGGAGGACCTACGCTACCGAGCGATGGACAGGGCGGCTGCCAGTGACCGGTGGGTGACCGATCAGCGACCGGTGCGCTCGATCGGCGAGAGCGCCGAACACGGGCTCGACCGGAGCCCGGCACTCGACCCGACCCAGTGAGTCGGTGCTGTCCCAGGCTCTGCACCTGACCCGCGGGGCCGGGGCGTCGACGTGGGCTACTTCGTGCGGGCGGAGGGCGCTGGTCGGACTGCTCACCGAGCTGGCGGTCGATCCGCGGTCCCAGGTGCTGATGGCGACCCATTCGCCGGTGCTCGCCGCCGTACCCGGCGCGACCGTGCTGCAGCTGGACGAGCAGGGACTGAGTCCCACGTCCTGGCAGGACCTGGACATGGTGGACCATTACCGACGGTTCCTGGACAGTCCTCCGCGCTATCTGTGACACGTCCTTCCTGACGCCTGACGGCCGCTACTTCGCGTACTTCTCCAGGTCCGAGGTGTCCCCCCGGGCGATGTCGTCGAACATCGCCTCGGCGTCTTTCTCGTCCCAGAGCACCGCCGACCCGACGGGGGTGGAGGCGCCTGGATCAGCCACCGGAACGCTCAGCGATATGCCCTGGCCACCGGAGATCCTCCGCATCGCGTCGGCCATCTTCGCCATCTCCCAGAACGACGTGTCCTCACCGATCGCGACGGCATCCGCGCCGGCCGTGGCCAGGCGCCAGTATCGGACCGGGTTGACGATCGTCACCGGCGAGGCCGCCTCCTGGGCGATCGCGGCCAGCATCTCTCGCTGGCGCTTGACCCGGCCCAGGTCCCCGAGCGGATCGGCCTTGCGCATCCGCACGTAGCCGAGGGCGTTCGCGCCGTCCAGGTTCTGGCAGCCCTTCTTCAGGTCCAGGTGCGAGTCCTTGTCCTTGATCGCCTTGGGCGGGCACATCTCGATCCCACCCAGCGCGTCGATCACGTTGACGAAGCCGCCGAAGCCGATCTCGGTGTACGCGTCGATCCGCAACCCGGTGTTCTGCTCGACGGTCTGCACCAGCAGCTCAGGCCCACCGAACGTGTAGGCGGCGTTGATCTTGTTCGTGCCGTTCCCGGGGATCGGCACGTAGGAGTCGCGCGGGACCGAGATCAGCGCGGGCTCGCCGCCAGGCGGGATCGACAAGATCATGATCGTGTCGGTGCGCTTGCCCTCGGTGCTACCGGTGCCGAGCTTCTTCTGCTCTGCCTTGGTCAGACCCTCCCGGGAGTCGGACCCCACCAGCAGGAAGGTGGTGCCGGGCTGGTTGCCGGGCCGGTCTCCGCTCGGCCTGTCGTCGACCCGCTCGATCCTTGTCCAGGCGTAGACGGGCACGGCGATCAGCCAGACCAGCAGCGCCGCCACGATGATGGCCAGGACCGATAAGAAGCGGCGGACGGGACGCTTCTCCTCGGGTTTTCCGGCCGGGCCTCCGCCGGGACCTCCGGGGCCACCCGGAGGCGGGGGTCCGCCGGGGCCACGAGGGCCGCGCGGGTCGGCCGCCGGAGGCGGTGCGGGCACCGGTCGGACCTGGCCCGGCGGCGGGTACCCGCCGTGCTGCCCGGTCGGCGGCTGCTGCCGCGGCGGGGCAGGCGGAGGGCCACCGGCGAAGGGGTCGGAAGGCAGCACCCGGGTCGGCTCGGGGTCCGAGGGGCGGGGATGGTCGCGACCGTACAACCAGTCCAGGTCGTCGTCGCGGCTCGATGCCATGCCTGCGAGGGTACCCGCGGGGATCACGTCGGACCCCGGCGTGGCGCGCCGGAGCGGGCCACGACAGGCGCCCATACTGACTGGAGTTCTCGCCGAACGCTCTTCGCCGACCGACGAAAGGCTCCACGTGTCTGACCCCGGAGTGGACCACACCGCTTCGCCGCAGCCGTCGCCGAAGTCCTCGCACCTGCCGCCGCCGTCGCTGCGTACCTCACAGCAGCGCAGCGAGCGGATCAAGCTCCGTCGCGCGCTGGCCTTTCTCGGGATGACCCTGGTGATGCCGGGCTCGGCGCAGATCGCAGCCGGCAACAAGACGGTCGGCCGGATCGCGTTGCGCACCTGGATCACCCTGTGGGTGCTGTTGCTGGCGCTCGGGGTCGGTGCGCTGGTGTGGCGCTCGGCGGTGGTGGGCCTGCTCACCAACGCCACGGTGCTCGTCGCGCTGCAGGCGCTGCTGGTCGTCTTCGCGATCGGCTGGGGGTTGTTGTTCATCGACGCCTGGCGGCTGGCCCGGCCCCCGGACCTGGCTCGGCGGCACCGGCTGGGCTTCGCCGCCCTGAGCGGGGTGCTGGCACTCGCCGTGGTCGGCGGTCTGGTCGCCTCGGCCACGATCGTGTCCTCCCAGCGCGACCTGATGACCACCGTCTTCGCCGGCGGCGGCGAGACCAAGGCCCAGCACGGCCGCTACAACATCCTGCTGCTGGGCGGCGACGCCGGGAAGGGCCGGGACGGACTTCGACCCGACAGCCTCACGGTGGCGAGTGTGGACGCCGAGTCCGGTCGTACGGTGTTGATCAGTCTGCCGCGCAACATGGAGGACATCCCGTTCCCGGTGGGCTCGCCGATGCGGGCGAAGTTTCCGAAGGGTTTCGGCTGCAAGGACCACACCTGCATGCTGAACGCGGTGTACACGTACGCCTCCACGCACAAGGGCCTGTACCCCGACAGCGTCGAGGATCCTGGTGTACAGGCCACCAAGGAGGCGGTCGAGGGAGCGACCGGACTCAAGATCAACTACTACGCGATGGTCGACCTCAAGGGCTTCGAGGCACTGGTCGACGCGGTCGGTGGCATCCGGATCGACGTCAACCGCGACATCCCGATCGGCGGCGGCGAGTCCAAGCTGTACGGCTACGTCAAGAAGGGCAAGAACCAGCTGCTGGACGGACGATCGGCCTTGTGGTTCGCCCGCTCGCGGTCGGACTCGTCCGACTACGACCGGATGGCTCGGCAGAAGTGTGTGATGACGGCGATGCTGAAGCAGCTCGATCCCCTCACGGTGTTGACCAACTTCGACTCCATCGCCGCTGCCGGCAAGGAGATCGTCGAGACCGACATCCCGCCGAGCAAGATCGACACCATGGTGGACCTCGCCATGAAGGCCAAGGAGAAGCCGATCGCCAGCGTGGCGTTCGTACCGCCGGTGATCTACCCCGGTAGCCCGAACTTCACCAAGATGCACAAGATGGTGGCGACCAAGATCGCCAAGTCCGAGGCCAAGGACGACCGCTCGGCCAGCCCGTCCCCGTCGGCCACCCAGCAGCCGACGACCCTGCCGGCGTCCGACCCGGAATCGTCCGGCTCCCCGCCGAGCCAAGCGTCGGCCAGTCCGTCGACGAGCAAGAAGCCCAAGAAGAAGACCGCGAGCCTCAAGCCGGGACAGCAGACCGAGGACCTCGCGACGGTCTGCTCAGCGAGCTGAGACATCGAATCCGGTGGGACACCGGCAGGATAGGGGTGTGTCAACCGGTCAGCAGCCAGGACGCCCGTTGCCCGGGGTGAGCGTCGTGATGCCCGTGCTCAACGAGGAGAAGCATCTGCGCGCGGCGGTGCAGGGGGTCCTCGACCAGCACTATCCCGGCGAGCTGGAGCTGATCATGGCGATCGGACCGTGCACCGACGGGACGCACGCGATCGCCGAGGCTCTCGTCGCCGGCGATCCCCGGTTGACCATCGTGGACAACCCCGTCGGCCGGACACCGCACGCGCTCAACCTGGCCATCGACGCCGCCCGGCACGACATCCTGGTCCGGGTCGACGGTCACGGCGAGCTGGGCGATCGCTACATCGAGCGGGCGGTGCAGCTGCTGGCCGAGACCGGCGCGGCCAACGTCGGCGGGGTGATGGAGGCTCGCGGACAGACGCCGTTCGAGCAGGCGGTGGCCTTCGTCTACTCCAGCCGGTTCGGGCTCGGGGGCGCAGCCTTCCACCAGGGTGACGTCCCGGCCGGTCCGGCGGACACGGTGTTCCTCGGGGTCTTCGACAAGGCGGACCTGAAGGCCGTCGGAGGCTTCGACGAGACGATGCACCGGGCGCAGGACTGGGAGCTGAACTACCGCTTGCGGCAGTCCGGCCGGCTGGTCTGGTTCTCGCCCGAGCTGCGGGTCACCTACCGGCCGCGGTCGACGCTGAAGGCGCTGACCAAGCAGATGTACGACACCGGCAAGTGGCGTCGAGAGGTCGTCCGACGACACCCCGACACCGCGAGTGTCCGGTACCTGGCGCCCCCGGTCGCGGTGGTGGCCATCGGTGCAGGTCTGGTGGGTGCGCTGGCTGGCCGGGTGATCGGCTCTCGCTTCCTGCAGCTGGGTTCCCTGGCTCCTGCCGGCTACGGCGCCTTTGTGGCGTACGTGACCGCGACCGCTCCCGCCTCCCTGTCGCCGGAGGCGCGCCGCTGGCTGCCGGCCGTGCTGGCTGCCACGCACCTGGCCTGGGGCAGCGGGTTCCTGGTCGGCCGCCGCTGAGGCGCTCTCTCCCGACTCCGCGGTGGTTGCACCTACCGGAGTTACGAACTCGATCTTGACATTATGTCCTAACAAAGTAGTCTTGGCCTATCCCACCAGAGATGAGGTCAGGCAGATGCCATTGGTCAGGATCGACGTCCAGCAGGGTCGTACCGCCGCCGAGCTTCGCCGTATCGCCGACGTCGTGCAGGACGTGATGCTCGACGTGTTCGCGGCGCCGCCACGGGATCGCTACCAGATCATCACCGAGCACCCGGTCGGCCAGATCATCGCCGAGGACACCGGACTCGGGTTCGAGCGCACCGATGGCGTGGTGGTGATCCAGATCCTCCAGCAAGGTCGTACGACCGAGCAGAAGAAGGCCGCCTACGACCAGTTGGCCAAGCGGTTGGACGCCGAGTGCGGCCTGGCGCCGACTGACCTGATCGTCTCGGTCGCCTCGAACACGCAGTCCGACTGGTCGTTCGGATTGGGCCGGGCCCAGTTTCTGGAGGGCGACCTGTGACTCGCTCCCTGAAGAATGATAATTTGTCTGTACAAATCTTGACGCGGTCCTCGGTGCGCGACTACCGTCGTGCTGAGTGGTCGTGTCGGCCTGCAGCCCTCGAAGGAGCGTGATGAGCAGCTTCGCTCAGTCCCCGTCGTCGTCCCCGCTGGAAGTGCTGACCTTCGGTCGCAGCGGTGTGGACATCTACCCGCAGCAGATCGGGGTCGGACTGGAGGATGTGACGTCGTTCGGGAAGTACCTCGGCGGCACCACCGCCAACGTCGCCGTCGCCGCGGCTCGCCTGGGGCGCCGCTCCGGCATCATCACCGGCGTCGGCGACGACCCGTTCGGTCGATTCGTGCGCAAGGCGCTCACCGCGCTGGGGGTCGACGACTCCCACGTGGTCACCAACACCGAGTACGCCACTCCGGTCACCTTCTGCGAGATCTTTCCGCCGGACGACTTCCCGCTGTGGTTCTATCGCAAGCCGACCGCCCCGGACCTGCAGGTCAGTGTCGACGACATCGACTTCGACGCTGTCCGCGGCACCGACCTGATGTGGCTGTCGGTCACCGGCTTCAGCGAGGAGCCGAGCCGGTCCGCGCACTTCGCCGTTCTCGAAGCCCGGGCCAGGAAGCCGATCACCGCACTCGACCTGGACTACCGGCCGATGTTCTGGGCCACGCCGGCCGACGCCGGTGAGCAGATCCGCAAGGCGCTGCCCTACGTGACCGTCGCCGTGGGCAACCGCGAGGAGTGCGAGGTCGCGGTGGGGGAGACCGAGCCGGAGAAGGCGGCCGACGCGCTGCTGGACGCCGGGGTCGAGCTGGCGATCGTCAAGCAGGGACCGAAGGGCGTGCTGGCCAAGACGCGCACGGAGCGGGTCGAGTCACCGCCGATCATGATCAAGCCGCTGAACGGTCTGGGCGCCGGTGACTCCTTCGGTGGGTCTCTGTGTCATGGGCTGCTGGCCGGCTGGCCGCTGGACGAGGTGCTGGCCCGCGCCAACGCCGCCGGCGCCATCGTCGCCTCCCGTCTCGAGTGCTCCACCGCCATGCCGACCAACGAGGAGATCGAGACACTGCTGGCCGGTGGAGACCCCAACGAGCGGCTCGCCGACGAGCTCGCCGTCCACTTCGAGTCCGCGGGTGCCTCCTGATGACCCAGACGCTGCCCCCAGAGGCTCCCGCGACCGCGACTCCGGCCGGCTCCCGCTTCGTGTCCTCGGTCGCCGAGATCAGCGACGTGCGTTTCTCGTCCCCCGAGCGGATCGGCGAGCTGCTGGCCGCGCGTCAACGCCGCAGCATCACCAGCGGTGACGGTCGGCTGATGATCGTCGCCTGCGATCACCCGGCCCGCGGTGCTCTGGGCGCCTCCGGCAACCCGACGGCGATGGCGAATCGCGCCGAGCTGCTGGAACGCCTGGTGACCGCACTCTCCCGACCCGGCGTCGACGGCCTGCTGGCCACCGCCGACATCGCGGAGGACCTGCTGCTGCTCGGCGCACTGGAGAACAAGCTGGTCATCTCCTCGATCAACCGGGGTGGTCTGCAGGGCTCGGTCTTCGAGCTGGACGACCGCAACACCGGCTACGACGTGCAGGGCACGATCGAGGCCGGCTTCGACGGGGCCAAGATGCTGACCCGCATCGACATGGAAGACCCGGCCACCGTGGTCACGTTGGAGACCCAGGCGCGGGTGATCAGCGAGCTCAACCGAGCCCGCCTCATCGCCATGGTCGAGCCGTTCCTGTCCAGCCGGGTCAACGGCAAGACCGTGAACGACCTGAGCCCCGACGCGGTGATCAAGTCGATCGCCATCGCGCAGGGTCTGGGCACCTCGAGCGCCTACACCTGGATGAAGCTGCCGGTGGTGCACGAGATGGAGCGGGTGATGGCGGCCACGACGCTGCCGACCCTGCTGCTGGGTGGCGATCCCGACGGAGACCCCGACGAGACGTACGCCGCCTGGCAGGCCGCCTTGGCGCTGCCTGCGGTCCGCGGGCTTGTGGTCGGGCGGACCATGCTCTACCCGGCGGACGATGACGTGGCGAAGGCGGTCGACACCGCCGTCTCGCTGGTGCGCTGAGGAGCAGTTGCTGATGTCCGAGCTGTTCCTGCCCGCCGGCGCCGCCGCCGACGGCCCGTACGACCTGGTGGTCACCCCGACGTCCGCCGGGTGGGGCTACTCCAGCCTGCGGACCCTGACCCTGTCGGCAGGTGAGGCCCACCAAGTCGCCTGCGACGGCGAGGAGATCATCGTGGTGCCACTGTCCGGCGGGGCCACGGTGACCAGCGGCGGTCAGACCTTCGAGCTGGCGGGACGGTCCGACGTGTTCGCCGGTCCGACCGACATCGTCTACCTGCCGGCCGGTTCGTCCGCCACGCTCACCTCGACCGACGGTGGCCGGTACGCGTTGTGCGGCGCGGTCAGTGACGCCGACCTGCCGGTCCACTACTCATCCGTGGCCGAGGTCCCGGTGGAGCTGCGCGGGGCGGGACAGTCCAGCCGCCAGGTGCGCAACTTCGGCACCCCGGAATCGCTGGCCGCCGGGTCGATCATCGCTTGCGAGGTGATCACCCCGGGTGGCAACTGGTCGTCCTACCCCGCGCACAAACACGACGAGGCCACCGAGCACGAGTCCGAGCTGGAGGAGATCTACTACTTCGAGATCGCCGCCGGTCCGAACGGTGAACCAGGCCTGGGATTCATGCGCACGTCCTCCTCACCCGGCCACGACATCGACCTCTGCGAAGAGGTTCATGATCGCGACACGGTGCTGGTGCCGTACGGCTGGCACGGGCCCTGTGTCGCGGCGCCCGGCTACGACATGTACTACCTGAACGTGATGGCCGGACCGCCAGACCCCCACGGTGGGGAGCGGGCCTGGAAGATCTCCGACCACCCCGACCAGACCTGGGTGCGGGGCACCTGGGCCGACCAACCGGTCGACCCCCGACTGACCAGAGAGGACTCGTGATCATGGGCGAGACCGTCCAGCTGACTGTGGCGCAGGCGACCGTGAGGTTCCTGAGCCAGCAATACAGCGAGTCCGACGGGGTCGAGCACAAGTTCTTCGAGGGCTGCTTCGGCATCTTCGGCCACGGCAACGTGGCCGGCCTGGGCCAGGCGCTGCTGCAGGCCGAGATCGACGAGCCCGGGTCGCTTCCGTACGTGCTGGGCCGCAACGAGCAGGCCATGGTGCACTCCGCCGTCGCCTTCGCCCGGATGCGAAACCGGCTGCAGACGTACGCGGTGTCCAGCAGCGTCGGCCCGGGCGCGACCAACATGGTCACCGGTGCCGCGCTGGCCACCATCAACCGGATTCCGGTGCTGCTGCTGCCGGCCGACACCTTCGCCGACCGCAGTGCGTCGCCCTTGCTGCAGGAGCTCGAGCTCCCGTACGCCGGGGA
>DASQLI010000105.1:0-17239 GCA_035630075.1 Microlunatus sp. | reverse complement strand
CGAGCTGCACGGGCTGAGCGTCCAGCTGACCGAGGGGCTGGCCGAGATGTGGCACGACCGGGTCCGCTCCGACCTCGGCTTCGCCGATGACAACGGCTCGGTCGACGAGATGATCCGCGACCAGGCGTACCGGGGGTCGCGGTACTCGTTCGGCTACCCGGCCTGCCCAGATCTGGAGGACCGGGTCAAGCTGGTCGACCTGCTGAAGCCGGAGCGGATCGGCGTCGAGCTCTCCGACGAGCTGCAGCTGCACCCCGAGCAGTCCACGGACGCGTTGATCGTGCACCACCCGGAGGCGAAGTACTTCAACGCGCGCTGACCCTCTCCTCGCTGACGCCCCCCTTGACTTCTTGACGCACCCAATGCGGCGGGAGCGTCACGCTGTGAAAGGGCGCGTCAGCGGCGGGTGGGTTCGCGCTCCTCGGCGCCAGGTGCCGAGGACCCTGATCTGGTCCAGCTGCTCGGCCGGCACTGTGGTCGGGTCGGCCGACAGCCAAACCAGGTCGGCCCGGGCACCCGAGTCCAGGTGGCCTCTGGTGGCCTCGGCCCGGGCCTGGTAGGCGACCCCACGAGTAGCCGCGGCCAGGCCCTCGGCGACGGTGATCCGCTCGGCCGGCTGCCAGCCACCGGCGGGTAGCCCGTCGGGCGTCTGCCGGGTGACCGCGGTCTTGATCCCGGCGAGCACGTCGGGACTGGTCACCGGCCAGTCGCTGCCGAAGCTGACCCGCGCGCCGGCGTCGAGAACGCTGCGGATCGGGTATTGCAGGTGCTGCTGGGATCGCAGCCGAGGCAGGGTCAGGTCGCGCATCACCGCGTCCTCGGCGGCCCACAGCGGCTGGAAGCAGACGGTCACGTCCAGGGCTGCGAAGCGGCGCAGGTCCGCCTCGTCGACCAGCTGCGCGTGAGCGATGGTGATCCGCCGGTCGGACTGCGGCACCGTGGTGCGGAGGTGCTCGGCCGCGTCCAGCGCGAGCCGGACGCCGGCGTCGCCGATCGCGTGCAGATGCAGGTCGAAGCCCAGCCGGTCGGCGTCGAGGAACGCCTCGTTCAGCTGCTCGGCGCTCCACACCGGCAGGCCACGGCTGCAGCTGTCGACGTACGGTTCGAGCAGGTACGCGCTCTGATACTCGATGATCCCGTCGAGGAAGAACTTCAGCGTGTGGCAGGTGATCCCGGGGGCCGGATCGACCCGGGCCCGGAGTGCGGTCAGCTCGTCTCGCTGCGCGCTCCAGCGGGTCGGATCGGCGCGGATCGCCAGGTCGGCGTCGACCGACAGCGCTCGGGTCTCGGCGGCCGCGATCCAGCTGTCCAGCTCGTGCGGCTCGACCCAGGCGTCCTGCACCCAGGTGATCCCGTACGCCGCTGCCTGCGCGGCGGACAGCCGCAGCGCCTCCACGCCTTCCTCGACCGAAACCGTCGGCAGCAGGTCCAGCACCGGGTCGGTCGCACCCGGCTCGATCAGGGTGCCGAGCGGGGTGCCGTCGGTGCGGCGGAGAATGATCCCATCGAGCGGATCCGGCGTGTCGGCCCTGATCCCGGCCAGCTCCAGCGCTCGGGTGTTGCACCACACCGTGTGGTAGTCCCAGGCGCGCAGCACGACCGGCCGATCGGCGACGGCCTCGTCCAGCCAGCGGGCGTCGAACCTACCGTCGGGCGTCAAGGTCGAGTCGTAGCTGGCGCCGACGATCCACTCCAGGTCCGGGCGCACGGCGGCCCAGTCTCGGACGGTGGCGACGATCTCGGCTACGGACCCGGCCGAGCGGATCGAGGGACCGGCCGCCTCCCGGCCGGCCTGGAGCAGATGGGCATGACCGTCGGCGAACGCGGGTCCGAGGTAGCCACCGGCCAGGTCGATCACCTCGGCGTCGGTGGGCTCCGGCACATCGTTCGCCGGCTCGGTCGACGCGATCAGACCGTCGACGACCAGCAGCCGATCGAGGTTCGCTGCGTTGTGGAAGGCGGTGCTCGACATGGCGCCCCAACGTAGCCGACCACTACGTTCGCGCGTGGTCATCAGGTGACGGAAACGTGCACCTCAAGCCCACCACAGCGGCGTGTCGCGGCCGTCCGACCACGCCCGGGGCCTTCTTCCGTCAGCGATCGCCAGCGCCTGCTGCGTCGCCCACACCACGTAAGCCGGGTCCTCGGTCAGCATCCGCCAGGTGAAGCGCAGGAAGGTCCAGCCCGCGAGCACCAAGGCATTCTGTCTTTCTCGGTCACTCTCGAAGGCGTCGTCGTTGTCGTGGGTCTCCCGGCCGTCGATCTCAGTGGCAAGCCGTTGCCGCTCGAAGCCGATGTCCAGGAAGTAGGTGCCCCAGTCCGGCACCACGGTCTTCAGGTTGGTCACCCAGCCGGCGATGCCCGCGCCCCGGTAGATCCGATGGGCCAGTCGCTCGGCGTGCGACCACGGCTCCGAGCGAGAGTCCAACAGCAGTCGCCAGCGGTCCCGGTTCCCGCACCGTCTGGGCGTCTGCTCCAGCGCGTCCCGCATCGTCTCCAGAGTGACGACCCGCTTGCGGAGCGCGCGGTCGATCGGGTCGGTGAAGTCCATCGTCGCGAGCTCTACCGCGGTCAGGGCCGGCACGGTGAAGGAGAACGGTCCCCGCTGCTGGACGAGATCGCCGGGAATCGTGCGGTGCTCGAAGGCGAAGCCCGTCTGTGGTCCGTGCCGCACGGGCGAGGCCACCTCGAGGGTGGTCACGTCGATGTCGTCCCAGTACGAGAGTGCCGCTGCGGCCCGGCCCCGGATGACCGCCTTGGGGTCCCAGCGCGAGACCGCGACCACCTTGGTCATCAGGTCGTCGGCGTTGCCCGGGTCGACGTACACGCCGGGCAGCGGCCGGGACAGCCGTCCGGCGCGGGCCGCTCGGACCAGCGCGTTCTCCAGGGCCTCGTGCTCGCGGGCGAGGATGACCCGATCCTGTGCGAGCAGTTCCTCGATGATCTCGTCGTGCTTCATGGGAGGAACCTGTGGACGTCGACCCGGTTTCGGACGGGGTGCCCGCCGATCTGTGGACGGCGACGCGGGTGACGGTGGCCTGTGGACAGTGACGCAAGCGCGGGGGTCGGGGGTGCGACAGGACGCGACACGCCGGTTGGGCAGCCGACTGGCGCAAGTTTCCGTCAGGGCGCGGAATCGAGTGCCGTCGCCAGATGCTGCGAGAATGGCCGAGCCATGAACGATGCCGCGCTCACGATGCCACCCGATCCCGATCCCGATCCCGATCCTGCTTCCGATCCCACACCGACCCCGCAAGCGGTGCTCTGGGACTTCGACGGCACCCTGGCCGACACCGAGCCGCTGTGGATCGCGGCCGAGTTCGCGATCATCGAGGGCGAGCTGGGCAAGCCGTGGTCGATGGAGCACGCCGAGCAGCTGGTTGGCAGCGACCTGATCGACTCGGCCACCTACATGTTGAACACGATCGGACGACACGACCTGGAACCGGCGTGGATGGTGCAGCAGATGCTGACCCGGGTGGTGCGCGGCATCGAGTCCGCCGACGAGCTGCCCTGGCGACCCGGTGCCCTCGACCTGCTCGCGGCCCTGAGAGCTGCCGGGATCCCCTGCGCGCTGGTCTCCGCCTCCTACCGTGTGCTGCTGGACGCGGTGCTGGAGCGTCTTCCGGCAGGATCGTTCGCCGTCTCGGTCGGCGGCGACGAGGTGACCAAGGGCAAGCCCCATCCGGAGCCGTACGAAAAGGCCTGCGCCCTGCTGGGGGTCGACGCCCGATCCTGCGTGGTGCTGGAGGACTCGGCGACGGGCGCCCGGGCCGGGAACGCAGCGGGAGCCGTGGTGGTCGGGATACCGAATGTCGTGGAGATCCCGCCGGCACCGCGTCGGGTCACCGTGCCGTCCCTGGCCGGGCTGGACCCCGACCGGCTGATCGCCCTGTACACGCAGGTGAACAGTGCCCCGTAGGCGACGGCTCCGCCGGCCTCTGCGACGCGGGCTCGCCGGAGTGACCGTCGGGCTGCTGCTGGTGGGCTCGGCCTGCACCTCGGACGAGGACCCCGAGCCCGGACCCTCGCAGTCCACCCCGGTCGCGTCACCGCTCACCGTCCTCTCCACCGATCCCATCCGCCAGAGCGATCCAGCAACAGTGACCGATCCTGGCTCGGTGGTGCTGTCCCTGAACGTCTTCCAGCGACTGATGACCACCGAGCCGGGGCAGTGGGCCCTCAAGCCCGACGCGGCGAAGGACTGCGTGTACACCGCCCCGAAGGTGTTGACCTGCACCCTGAACCCGAACGTCAAGTTCCACAACGGCCATGACCTGACCTCCAGCGACGTGAGGTTCTCCATCCAGCGCGCGTTGCGATTGGACGTACCCGGATCGTCGACCTCGCTGCTGTCGACACTGCGCCGGATCGAGACCCCCGACCCGCTGACCGTCCGCTTCGTGCTCAGCCGGGAGGACACCCAGTTCGGCTGGGCGCTGGCCTCGCCGTCCGCCTCCATCGTCGACGAGCAGGTCTACAACGCCGACGAGGTGCGCCCCGCCGACCAGCCGATCGTCGGCTCAGGACCCTTCTCGGTGACCGGCTTCGCCTCCGGTGAGCTCCGCCTGCAGCGCTACCAGCCCTATGTGGGGCGCACCCCGGGCCGGATGGACTCCGTGGTGTATCGGACGGTCGCGGACTCCGCCGCGCTCGAGGACGCCCTGAAGAACGGCTCCGCCGACGTGATCTGGCGAGGGCTGAGCACCGCCGCGATCACGCGCTTGACCCAACAGGCTTCGGTCAACGAGAACCAGATCACCGACAGCGGGTACGGGCTGCAGACCCAGGTCGGCACCCGGGTGCTGATGCTGGACTGGTCCCCGCTGTCCACCCACCGCTCGAACGAGGACCTGAGGACCGCGATCGCCGTCGCCCTGCAGGGTGACCGGACCCTGGACTCGGTGGTTCCCGGTGGCATCCCGAACCACATCAGCGCGTTCCCGCTGGGCGGCAGCGCGGAGCCGGACATCACCTGGTCGAACCGGATCCAGCTGACCCTGGGCTACGACCCGACCATGCCGGACGGGCAGGACACCGCCACCCAGATCCGCACCCGGCTGGAGGAGACAGGCGGGATGAGTGTGCGGCTGCGGGCCGTCGACCCGACCGCGGACACCGACAACCCGCCGGATCTGATGGTGCTGGACCGCAAGGCCTGGACCTCGACCGGGCTGGCCTGGATGCAGCCGTACCTCGACGCACCGTTACCCGACAGCGCCACCGACCTGCTCGGCCTCGAACGTCGCTACCGGTCGACGACGGAGGAGGAGGAGGCGTCCCGGGCCATGGCGAGTCTGCAGCGCAAGGCGGCCAGTGACCTGGTCCTGCTCCCGCTCACCCAGTCCGACGAGTACGTGCTCACCGCGCCCACGGTGCAGGTGCCGGCCAACTCCTTCGGTCCGGGCTGGCAGCTGGGGCTGTGGGGGATCACCCGTGGTTGAGCCGTCCGACCCGCGGCCGTACGCCGGCGTCGGTTCTGGTCCGCTGCACCCCGGTGAGCGGGTGACCCTGTCCGACGCCAAGGGCCGGCGGCACTCGATCCTGCTGGCCGAGGGTGGGGTGTTCCACACCGCCAAGGGCGCGATCGCGCACGACGACCTGATCGGCGGTCCGGAGGGCGTGGTGGTGCACTCGGTCGGCGGCACCGCGTACCTGGCGCTGCGGCCGCTGCTGGCCGAGTGGACGGTGACGATGCCCCGGGGTGCGGCGGTGGTCTACCCCAAGGACGCGGCCCAGATCCTGGGTGGCGCCGACATCTTCCCCGGCGCCCGGGTGATCGAGGCCGGGGTGGGCTCGGGCGCGCTGACGCTGTCGCTGCTGCGAGCCGTCGGGCCGACCGGCCGGCTCCTCTCGTACGAGCGCAGATCCGACTTCGCCGCCATCGCCCGCAAGAACGTGGAGAGCTTCCTCGGCCGGCCACACCCGGCCTGGGATTTGCGGATCGGCGACCTGGTGGAGAGCCTGCAGGCGGACCCGCCCGGCGAGATCGACCGGGTGATCTTGGACATGTTGGCGCCCTGGGAGTGCGTCGAGGCCGCCGCGGAGGTGCTGGTCCCGGGTGGTGTGCTGTGCGCGTACGTGGCCACCACCACGCAGCTCGCCCGGATGGTGGAGACCATCCGGGTGCACACGGGCTTCACCGAACCGGAGGCGACCGAGTCGCTGGTCCGCAACTGGCACGCCGAAGGGCTGGCCGTGCGGCCTCAGCACGCGATGGTCGGCCACACCGGCTTCCTGGTCTTCGCTCGGCGGCTGGCACCCGGCGTCGTAGCACCAGTTCGGCGAAGACGTCCAGCCCCCGGCGCGTATGGCGAGGATTACACCGGTCCGAGGGCCGAGCGCGGGTAGGGTTTTGCGCCTAGGAGGTGTTCGATGACATCGACCGACCGTCCCGACGACCGTGAGTCGACGCTGGCGCTGCTACGCGAGGAGCTCGAGCGGATCAGGGAGCGCACGGCCTCCCACCCGCACGACCTCGCCATCGTGGAACGGCGACTGGCCGACGCCCGCGCCGAGGCGCGCACCACGGCGGCCAACAACGAACGCCTCGCTGCGACGCTGCGCGAGGCCCGCGAGCAGATCGTCTCGCTCAAGTCCGAGGTCGACCGCCTCGCCCAGCCTCCGGCCAGCTTCGGCGTCTTCGTGGCCGAGGCGCCGGACCAGACCGCCGACATCTACACCTCCGGCCGCAAGATGCGGGTCAGCGTCAGTCCCGATGTCGACCTCGACGGTCTGGAGCCCGGTCGTGAGCTGATCATCAACGAGGCCCTGAACGTCGTCGGCGTGCAGGAGTTCACCGACGTCGGCGAAGTCGTGCTGCTCAAGGAGGTGCTCGAGGACGGCGTGCGCGCGCTGGTCATCGGGCACGGCGACGAGGAGCAGGTGATCCGGCTGGCGGCCCGGCTCAAGCAGCAGCCGATCCGGTCCGGTGACTCGCTGCTCGTCGACCGGAGGGTCGGCTTCGCCTTCGAGCGGGTGCCCAAGCTGGACGTCGAGGAGCTGGTGCTGGAGGAGGTGCCCGACATCGACTACTCGGTGATCGGCGGCCTCGGCAACCAGATCGAGGCGATCCGGGACGCCGTCGAGCTGCCGTTCCTGCACCGGGACCTGTTCGCCGAGCACGAGCTGAAAGCACCGAAGGGCATCCTGCTGTACGGCCCGCCCGGCTGCGGCAAGACCTTGATCGCCAAGGCGGTGGCGAACTCGCTGGCGCAGAAGGTGAGCGAGCGGACCGGTCAGGAGGGGCGCAGCTTCTTCTTGAACATCAAGGGTCCCGAGCTGCTGAACAAGTACGTGGGCGAGACCGAGCGGCACATCCGGCTGGTCTTCCAGCGGGCGCGGGAGAAGGCGTCCGACGGGATGCCGGTGATCGTCTTCTTCGACGAGATGGACTCACTGTTCCGCACCCGCGGGTCCGGGGTGTCCTCGGACGTGGAGAACACCATCGTGCCGCAGCTGCTGAGCGAGATCGACGGAGTCGAGGGTCTGGACAACGTGATCATCATCGGTGCGTCCAACCGCGAGGACATGATCGATCCCGCGATCCTGCGGCCCGGCCGGCTGGACGTCAAGATCAAGATCGAGCGGCCGGACGCCGAGGCGGCGCGCGAGATCTTCAGCAAGTACCTCACGTCGACCCTGCCGCTGCACCCCGAGGACCTGGACGAGTTCCACGGGGACCGGGGAGCCACCGTCCGCGGGATGATCGAGCGGACCGTGGAGCGGATGTACGAGGAGTCGGAGGAGAACCAGTTCCTCGAGGTCACCTATGCCGGCGGCGACAAGGAGGTCTTGTACTTCAAGGACTTCAACTCCGGGGCGATGATCCAGAACATCGTGGATCGGGCCAAGAAGATGGCGATCAAGGACTTCCTGGAGACCGACGTCAAGGGGCTGCGGATCGGCCACCTGATGCAGGCCTGCCTGGACGAGTTCGCCGAGAACGAGGACCTGCCCAACACCACCAACCCCGACGACTGGGCCAAGATCAGCGGCAAGAAGGGTGAGCGGATTGTGTTCATCCGTACCTTGATCAGCTCGAAGAAGGGCAGTCACCCGGGCCGCTCGATCGACACCGTCAGCAACACCGGGCAGTACCTGTAACGGCAAGCAGCAGCGCGCTCTCAAACAGCGGCGTCGGTCCGGGTCCGGGCGCGCTGGACCACGCGGAACAGACGGCGCCAACCCACGAGCAGCAGGGCCAGCACGACGCCGGCGACCACGATGAACGTCCATGCGGCGGTGTCCCCGGACGACACCCGCAGCACCACCCCGCCGACCAGCGTGCCTCCCCACACGACCAGCCCGGAACGACCCGCGGTCGCGTCACCGCGCAGCGGAGCGGCCAGCCAGCAGACGGCGTGACCGATCAGGGCGCCGGCCAGGAACGGCCAGGCCGTGCCGAGCACGCCGAGCAGGGTGTTCGCCTCGTCATGGCTGGAGCGACCGAGGATCGCGAAGACGAGAATCGCCACGACGTCGACGACGAACGCGGGGAGTGCCTTCACGGGCCTGAACACTACGCCGGAAGGCGGCGGGTGTTAACCGGTTCAGATTATTTCCCTCACTAGTCTTACTACCCATGAGCGGAACAGCTGCCGAGTCGCCCCCGTCGTTGCCCCCGGCCCTGCGGGTGATGGGGATCGAGACCGAGTACGGCATCTCCGCCCTCGGCCAGGTGCAAGGGGAGGAGCTGCATCCGATGCAGCTGTCCAACCACGTCGTCAAGGGCTACGGCTGGACGACCACCACGCAGCCCGCCGGCTGGGACTACGAGACCGAGACCCCGCTGCGGGACATCCGCGGCTACGAGATCAGCCGAAACCAGGCACACCCCGACCAGCTCACCGACGCCGATCTCGGCATGGCGAACGTGATCTTGACCAACGGGGCCCGGCTGTACGTCGACCATGCCCATCCGGAGTACTCCGGTCCCGAGGTCACCAACGCCCTGGACGCAGTCCGCTACGACAAGGCCGGTGACGCGGTGATGGCCATCGCCGCCGAGCGGGCCAGCCAGAACCTGGGCCGCACCGTACGGCTGTACAAGAACAACACCGACGGCAAGGGCGCCTCCTACGGCACCCACGAGAACTACCTGCTCGAGCGGAGCACCCCGTTCGACCGGATCGTCACCCAGTTCAGCGGCTTCCTGGTCTCCCGCCAGGTGATCACCGGCGCCGGCCGGGTCGGTCTCGGGCAGACCAGTTCGGAGCCCGGCTTCCAGATCAGCCAGCGGGCCGACTTCTTCGAGGCCGAGGTGGGGCTGGAGACCACGCTGAACCGGCCGATCATCAACACCCGCGACGAACCGCATGCCGACGCCAGCCGGCATCGGCGACTGCACGTGATCACCGGCGACGCCAACCTGTCCGAGATCTCCACCTACCTGAAGGTCGGCACCGCGTCCTGGGTGCTGCGCGCCATCGAGGCCGGTCTGGTGCCACCGACGGTCCGCGTCGACCAGCCGGTGCTCACCATGCGAGCGGTCAGCCACGACCCGACGTGTCGCCGGCCGCTGAGGCTGGTGGACGGCCGGACGCTGACCGCCATGGACCTGCAGGAGGTCTATCTGGAGGCCGCGCGGACCTGCTACGAGAGGCTGAGCGGAGAGCTGACCGAGCCCGCCCGAATCGAGGCCAAGGACGTCTTCACCCGCTGGCAGGAGGTCCTGGACGCTCTCCGCCGCGACCCGACCGAGCTGGCCGACCAGCTGGACTGGGTCGCCAAGCTCCAGCTGATGGACTCCTACCGCGACCGGGACGGCCTCGGCTGGGGGGCGCCGAAGCTGGCCCTGATCGACCTGCAGTACTGCGACGTGGACCCGCGCCGCAGCCTGTTCGCCGCGCTGGTCCGCAAGGGCCGGATGCGCCGGTTGATCACCGACGACGAGGTGGAGCGTGCTCGCCTGCAGCCGCCGGTCGACACCCGGGCGTATTTCCGCGGTCGGGTGATGGACAAGTTCGGGTCCGCGGTCGTCGCGGCGTCCTGGGACTCGGTGATCTTCGACGTGCCGGGAAAGCCGGCTCTGCAGCGGCTGCCGCTGCTCGACCCGCTCAAGGGCACCAAGGCGCAGGTGGGTGCGGTGATCGACGCGAGCGCCGACGTGCTCGAGCTGTTCGACAACCTGGACCGGTAGTCCGTGTGCGAAGCACAAGGCGCATCCGCGCGCCGAGCCTGTCGAACACGCGTGCTGAGCCCTTCGACAAGCTCAGGAGAACCCTGTCGTAGCACCCGTTGCTGAAGCTCGAGGCGGCCCTTCGACAGGCTCAGGGCGCGCATCCGTGTGCTCAGGGCGCGTTACAGCCCCGTCTCAGTTCCGGGTGGGTGTCGGTGCGGGTGGTTAGGCTGGAGTCATCGATTGATCGTCGACCCTTACGACGATCCGAGCAGCCGCCACGATCGAGGCGCAGGAGGTCCAGCGATGCCTGAGTCCGAGCAGAGCCGGAGCAGGTCCCGGCACACGGAGAGCGAGGCCGATCAGGAGCTGGCGCCGGCCGACAGTGCCCACAAGGACGAGCTGGACGCCGATGTGGACTCGCTCCTGGACGAGATCGACTCCGTGCTGGAGAGCAACGCCGAGGAGTTCGTGCGCTCCTTCGTGCAGAAGGGCGGGCAGTGAACGACCGCCTGACACCTCAGCACGGCCCCGCCGCGCACGGCGCGGGTCTCCCGTCGGCCTTTTTGCAGGTCGGCACCTCCTCCTTCACCGACTTCGCCGAGGCGGTCGCGCCCAACGTGCTGCCCGGCGCCCGGACGGGAACCGCCGGCGCGGCGGCCGCCGACCTCGCCCCGCACGGCACCACCATCGTCGCCGCGACCTTCCCGGGTGGTGTGGTCGTCGCCGGCGACCGGCGCGCGACCATGGGCAACATGATCGCCCAGCGCGACATCGAGAAGGTCTACCCGGCGGACGAGTTCTCCATCATCGGCATCGCCGGTTCGGCCGGTCTCGCCGTCGAGATGGTCCGGCTGTTCCAGCTCGAGCTGGAGCACTACGAGAAGATCGAAGGCGCTCCGCTGTCCCTGGTCGGCAAGGCCAACCGGCTGGCCACCATGATCCGCCAGAACCTCGGACTCGCCCTGCAGGGCTTCGTCGTGGTGCCGCTGTTCGCCGGCTGGGACCTGGCCCGGGAGGAGGGCCGGATCTTCTCCTACGACGCCACCGGCGGGCGCTACGAGGAGCAGGCGTTCTTCTCGGTCGGGTCCGGCTCGGTGTTCGCCCGCGGCTCGCTGAAGAAGCTCTACCGGCACGACCTCAGCGCCACGGACGCAGCGACCGCCGTCATCCAGGCCCTCTACGACGCGTCCGACGACGACTCCGCCACCGGCGGTCCCGATCTGACCCGACGGATCTTCCCGATCGTCATGACCGCGACCGCCGAGGGCGTGCACCGGGTCGCGGACGACCAGATCGCGAGCATCGTCGACCAGGTGGTCGCCGCCCGGATGCAGCGCCCCGACGGACCAGGAGCCCCACTGCTGTGAGCATGCCGTTCTACGTTGCTCCCGAGCAGCAGATGAAGGACCGGGCGGACTTCGCCCGGAAGGGGATCGCCCGAGGTCGTTCGGTGATCGTGCTCCGCTACGCCGACGGCATCCTGTTCGTCGCCGAGAACCGCTCCCAGGCCCTGCACAAGGTCAGCGAGATCTACGACCGGATCGGGTTCGCCGCTGTCGGTCGCTACAACGAGTTCGAGAACCTGCGCACCGCGGGCATCCGCTATGCCGACCTCCGCGGCTACAGCTACGACCGCACCGACGTCACCGGCCGCGGCCTGGCCAACGCGTACGCCCAGCTGCTCGGCACGATCTTCTCCGCCGGCGGCGAGAAGCCGTACGAGGTGGAGATCGTGGTCGCCGAGCTCGGGCCGACCGCCGAGACCGACCAGATCTACCGGCTCACCTACGACGGCTCGGTCGCCGACGAGAACGGGTACGCGGTGATGGGCGGCTCAGCCGAGGCGATCACCGAGACCGTCCGGAGCGGGTTCGAGCACGAGCTGGACCTGGCGTCGGCCATCCAGCTGGCGGTCCGCGCCCTGGCCACCGACGGCGGTCCGGGTGCCACCCCACGTGAGCTCGGCGCGGCCGCGCTGGAGGTGGCTATCCTCGACCGCAGCCGAGCTCTGCCGCGGAAGTTCCGACGCATCAAGGGCAGCTGGCTGACCGGGCTGCTGACCGACGGCCCCGGACCGTCGGAGCCGGCGCCCCCGGATCCCGGACCGGAGCCGCCTCCGGCCCTGCCGCCGGTGGAGGTCCCCGAGACCGACCTCGGACAGAACGACGGGTGAGCACCGGTCTGTCGGCCGGAACTCCCGCCGTCGAGCCGGTCCCGCGCGTGATGGTGATCGGGGTGGGTCTGATCGGCGCCTCCATCGGTTCCGCGCTGACCCAGCGGGGCTGGCCGGTGCACCTGCGCGACACCCGCTCCAGCCACGCCCGGGTCGCGGAGACGCTGGGGGCCGGCACCGCCGCCCCGCCGCTGCCCGAGGCGGTGGACATGGTGGTCGTCGCCGTACCGCCGGTCGCCCTCGCCGGGGTCGTCCGGCAGGCTCTCGACACCTACCCCAGGGCCACGGTGACCGACGTCGGCTCGGTCAAGGCCGGCGTGCTGGCCGAGGTGTGGGGACACCGGGAGGTGCACCGCTATGTCGGGTCGCACCCGATGGCCGGCACTCAGCACTCCGGTCCGACAGCCGCGCGACCGGACCTGTTCGCCGATCGGACCTGGGTGATCACCCCGCACCGGCGATCCGACCCCGCGTCCACCGAGGCGGTCACCCGGCTCGCCCTGGCCTGCGACGCCCGGACGCTCACCATGGACGTCGACGATCACGACGCCGCGGTGGCACGGGTCTCGCACCTGCCGCACTTGATGTCGGTGCTGACGGCCGGTCACCTCACCACGGTCGGGGAGCGGGATCTCGCGCTGGCCGGCCCCGGTCTGAGGGACGTCACCCGGATCGCGGGCAGCGACCCCGGTCTGTGGGTGCAGATCCTGTCGGCCAACTCGACGGCCGTGCTGGCCGAGCTGCGCCAGGTCCGTGACGAGCTCTCCGGGCTGATCGGGGCGATCGAGGACAGCGGCCCGGAGCTGGTCGGCGATGATCGCGACACCCTCGCCCTGCGGGAGACGCTGGCCCGCGGACAGGCCGGCACCCGCCGGATCCCGGGCAAGCACGGGGCACCCGCGATCACGTACGAGCAGGTCGTGATCGAGATTCCCGACGCGCCCGGCGCCCTGGCCGGTCTGTTCGCCGACGTCGGCCAGGCCGGCGTCAACGTGGAGGACGTGGCGATCGAGCACGACCAGAACCGGCAGGTCGGCTACCTGGCGCTGTCGGTCGAGCCCGAGGCGGCTGCCGGCCTGGCCGACGTGATGACGGCGAAAGGCTGGAACGTCCAGCCCTGACAGCGGGTTCCGCGGCCCGGTGGCCCCGCCCCGGTAGTCTGACCGGGTGTCCGACCGCCGTGCCGCCCCTGACCGACCCGACCGACCGGACCTGACGCCGCTGGTCATCGCGATCGACGGGCCGAGCGGGTCGGGGAAGTCCAGCACCGCTCGGGGCGTCGCCGAGAGGCTGGGACTGGCGTTCCTGGACACCGGCGCCATGTATCGCGCGGCAACCTGGCTGGTGCTCCACTCCGAGGTCGCCGCCGATGACGTCGACGCCGTGGCCACGCTGGTCCGGGAGGCGACGATCGACATCGCTCTCAGCCCGACCGCACCCACCATCGCCATCAACGGCACCGACGTGACCGAGGCCATCCGGGAACCCGTGGTCTCCGCAGCCGTCAGCTCGGTCGCCACCAACCTGGCCGTCCGCGCCGATCTGGTCGCCCGCCAGCAGGCCCTGATCGCCAGGGCGGCGGAAGGCATCGTGGCCGAGGGCCGCGACATCACGACCGTGGTCGCCCCCGACGCTGACGTCCGGGTGCTGCTGGTCGCCGACCCGTCCGCGCGCGTGGCGCGCCGCCAGGCCGAGCTGGGACAGAAGGTGACCAGCGCCGACGTCACCGACCAGGTGATCCGGCGCGACCGGGACGACTCGACGGTGGCCGCGTTCACCGAGGCCGCTGAGGGCGTCGTCCTGGTCGACTCCACTCACAAGACGCTGACCGAGGTGATCGACGAGATCGCCGCTCTCGCCCATCAGACCCGGGCTCAGGACGAGCTGGTCTCGACTCACGCTTCCGCCGGCGACCGCCGATGACGGTCGACGAGGTGGTCGACTCGACCGACTCCCGGGAGTCCTGGCCGGTCGTCGCTGTGGTCGGCCGACCCAACGTGGGCAAGTCGACGTTGGTCAACCGGATCATCGGTCGCCGGGAGGCGGTCGTGCAGGACGTGCCCGGTGTGACCCGGGACCGGGTCAGCTATGACGCGCTGTGGAACGGTCGCCAGTTCGTGGTGGTCGACACCGGCGGCTGGGCCTCCGACGCGACCGGGAGGGCGGCCCAGATCGCCGAGCAGGCCGAGATCGCCATCGACACCGCCGATGCCGTGGTGTTCGTGGTCGACGCCACGGTCGGCGTGATGGACGAGGACGAGGCCGTGGTCCGGGTGCTGCGGCGCAGCCAGAAGCCGGTCGTGCTGGCTGCCAACAAGGTGGACGACCAGCGCACTGAGGCCGAGGCCGCCTCGATGTGGAACCTGGGGCTGGGGGAGCCGTACGCGGTTTCGGCCCTGCACGGGCGCGGCAGCGGCGATCTGCTGGACGCCATCCTCGAGGTGCTGCCCACAGCGCCGAGGGAGACCGACGACGAGGTCGGCGGGCCACGCCGGGTGGCCATCGTCGGCAAGCCGAACGTCGGCAAGTCGAGTCTGCTGAACACGGTGGCCGGTCGACAACGAGTGGTGGTCGACGACGTCGCCGGCACCACCGTCGACCCGGTCGACGAGCTGGTGGACGTCAACGGCACCATCTACCGCTTCATCGACACCGCCGGAATCCGGCGGCGGGTCAAGGAGGCGTCCGGGCACGAGTACTACGCCAGCCTGCGCACCCACGGTGCGGTGGAGCGTGCCGAGGTGTGCGTGGTCGTGATCGACGCCAGCGAACCCGTCACCGAGCAGGACCTGCGGATCCTCACCTCGGTGGAGGAGGCCGGGCGAGCGCTGGTCATCGCCTTCAACAAGTGGGATCTGACGGATGACGAGCGACGCCGCTATCTCACCCGGGAGATCGAGCGCGATCTCGTGCAGTTCGCCTGGGCGTCACGGGTCAACATCTCCGCGCAGACCGGCCGGCACGTCGACCGGCTGCAGCCGGCCATCGAGGAGGCGCTGGGCAACTGGGAGAAGCGGATCTCCACCGGCAGGCTGAACGCCTTCCTCGGCCGGATCGTCGCCGCCCACCCCCACCCGGTACGCGGTGGCAAGCAGCCGCGCATCCTGTTCGGCACTCAAGCGCATGCCGGTCCGCCGACCTTCGTGCTGTTCACCTCCGGGCAGATCGAGGCCGGCTACCAGCGGTTCGTCGAGCGGCGGCTGCGGGAGGAGTTCGACTTCACCGGGTCACCGGTTCACCTGCAGGTGCGGGCCAGAGAGAAGCGCGGCAAGCAGTCGCGCTGAGGGGCGGGCCGCGGCGGGCCTGCGCGCATTGCTAGCGCCCGTAGATCATCAATGCGACGCCGCTGTCGAACGGCTGAGCCGAGATCAGCCGGAAGCGGTCGATCACCGTGCCCGGCCCCGCGGCCGGCGGGTCGAACAGCGGCGCTCCCTCGCCGAGCACCACCGGGTTGAGCTTGAGGTGGATCTCGTCGATCTCGGTGCGCAGGGTCGCCGCGAGGGAGCCACCGCCGCACAGCCAGATGTCGAGTCCCTCCTCCGCCTTGAGTGCGCGCACCACCTCGAGCGCGTCCGCCGACACGATCTCGATCGCCGGGTCCGGTGCGGCGCCCATCGATGTGGAGAAGACCAGGTGCCGCAGGTGCGGATAGGCGTTGGTCACCCCCTGGGCCAGTGCCATCTGGTAGGACACCCGGCCCTCGAGCACGGTGTCGAAGTGCCGGTTCTCGACTTCGCCCAGGCCCAGCAGTGCCCGGACGTGGTGGGGGATCATCTCCGGATACTCGGCGGTCAGCGCTGCCGCGTGATCACCGTCGAGCTCGAAGACCGTTCCAGAAGGGTCGGCCCGGGATGTCTCGGCGATGAATCCGTCCAGCGTCGAGGCTACGAGGTAGACGAGCTTGCGCATCGGCCCTCCTGAGGCATGAGATTGCGGGACCACCGACCGTACCCGGAGCGTCCGGCAGGATGAGCGACATGACTGACACCGACGGTCGCCACCCCAGTGAGCAGGGCGTGCAGTTTCCCCGAGGGCGCGAGGGTCGACGTAGCACGACTGCGGTCGGGCGGGTGGTGGTGGCCGCGGCGCTACGACCGGTAGACGGCGCCGGCGCACGGGCCGCGGAACAGGAGACGGCCTGGCGCAGCGATTACCTGATCCACTACCGCCGGCTGGTCGAGTCCGGGGTCGGTGACGCTCAGGCCGCCGTCACCAGCGCCCGCTCCGGGTTGGCGGCGCTGCTGTCGCGGATGGTGGTGGGATCCGGTACGACTGAGGTGGGCGTCAGTGACTGGACGTTCGGCGAGGAGCTGCCGGCGTCGGCCGAGGTGGTCGGCACGGGAGAGCCGGAGACGGAGCTGACGCTGCCGTACCGCGGGTCCCGGTTGCGCGGCGACGCCCTCCGCCGACGGCTGGCAGACTGGGCGGCGGCCGGGGTGGTAGAGCCGACCGTGGGCGAGGCCGTGGCCGCCGTCCTCGACCATCCGGAGTGGCTGCGGCTGGACGGTCGAACGGTGGCTGTGCTCGGCGCCGGTGCCGAGATGGGCCCGCTGATCCCGTTGCTGCGGTGGGGAGCCAGAGTCGCGGCCGTGGATCTGCCCCGGCCGGCGATCTGGTCCCGGGTGCTCGAGGAGGCGCGGAAGCGGGCAGGGCGGCTGATGCTGCCTACCAGCTCCGGGACCACGGACCCAGTCGATGCCGGCGCCGACCTGCTGACCGCGGCACCCACGATCGCCGCCTGGCTCGCCGAGGTCGCCGGCGACGATCAGCTGGTGGTCGGCAACTACGTGTACGCCGACGGGGCGACCAACGTCCGGGTCTCGACCGCCGTCGACGTGCTGAGCACCCGGCTGCTGGCGGAGCGGCCCGGCACAGCGCTGGCCTTCCTCGCCACCCCGACCGACGTGTTCGCGGTGCCGGGCGAGGCGGTCCGGCAGGCGACT
>DASQLI010000104.1:0-16475 GCA_035630075.1 Microlunatus sp. | reverse complement strand
ACAGCCGCCGCCTCGTTGGGCACGGCGGTGGCTGCAACGGGCGTGACGGGTGGGCTGACGCCTGCGGCGGCCGAGCCGGCGGCGCCCATGCCACCGCATGGCGCCCAGTTGCGTGGCATGGATCTGGTCACGAAGAGCCCGACCACCGAGGGTCGCTTCGGCTTCATGTTCAAGAGCCAGCCGCCCCACCAGGCCTCGGAGACACTGCTCGGTAACCTGGGCAAGGCCATGGAGGAGAAGCCGATCATCGGCACTCCGCTCACCGACCCGGTCACTGGTCAGCCGCTCGTGCCAGAGGTCATCGCCAACAAGGACCACAACGACTCGCTGGGCGAGAACCCCAACCCTGCACTCACGTCAGGGTTCACCTTCGTCGGCCAGTTCGTTGACCACGACATCACGTTCGACACCACGACCCTCACCGAGCAGCAGTCCGACCCGGACGCTACGACCAACTTCCGTACGCCTCGTTATGACCTCGACGCCATCTACGGACGAGGTCCCAACCTCGACACGCAGTTCTACGACCCCGCAGACCGGGACAAGTTCCTGATCGTCGAGACTCCATACACCGAGATCAAGCGTTTTGGAAGCAACCCCCTTATCACGGATGTCCTCAAGACGACCGAGTACACCTACGACGTGCCCCGCAACCCGGACACCGGCAAGGCGATCATCGCCGACCCCCGCAATGATCAGACGCTGATCGTCCTTCAGATACATGTGGCACTGCAGATGTTCCACAACAAGCTGGTGGACGTCATGCGCCAGAACGGCATTCCCCGGTCCGCTGTGTTCGAGTCGGCTCGCCGTTTGGCCCGCTGGCACTACCAATGGATGGTGACGCACGAGTTCCTGCCGGCCATCGTCGGCAAGGCCATGGCGGACTCGGTGTACCTGGAAACGACGAAGGCTCCGAGAATCACCCTCAAGTACTACAAGCCCACGAACCCCGCCGGGCGCTCCTTCATCCCGGTCGAGTTCTCGGTGGCGGCGTACCGCTTCGGCCACAGCATCGCGCGGCCCCGGTACACAGTGCGTGACTACGACACCAGTGCGGGTACCACAGTGGCCGTCTCGAGCGTGCCGCTGTTTGAGGCCACGGCAACCGAGAACAATTTGAACGGGTCTCGCCCGCTCCCGCCTCGGCTGCGACTCCAGTGGAGCAAGTTCTTCAACCACCCGACGGGGCCTCGCACCGCGCGGCCGGTGCGCCAGTTCGACGCCAACCTGTCCGACGCGCTGCTCAAGCTGCCCTCCACCGCGCTGCCCGACTCGAACCCACTGAATCTCCTTTCGTCGCGGAACCTTCTTCGCGGGAAGAAGATGGGTCTGCCCTCCGGGCAGCAGGTTGCTCGGCTGATGGGCGTGAAGCCGCTCACCAACGCCCAGCTGTGGAGGAACCACCGGATCGAGGTGAAGATACCCATCGCCAGCAGCGGTTCGCTTGCGAACGTCGTGCAAGTACTGCGCGAGTTCGACGTGGACAACCAGGACCTCAAGACGCTCTTCGCCGATCCGGGATGGAACGGAGAGGCGCCACTGTGGTTCTACATCCTCAAGGAGGCCGAGCTCATCGGGGACGGTTCCACAACCGGCAAGGGACGCACGTTGGGCCCGGTCGGCGGGCGGATCGTGGCCGAGGTCCTCGTCGGCCTCTTGCAGAAGGACCCCAACTCATACCTGTATCTCAATCCCGCTTGGAAGCCGGCGGCGCCGGTCACGCCGGTACGCGGGCGATTCACCATGGCCGACCTCCTGACGTTCATAGGGGCCTGGTCTTGATCAACGCTCAACGAACAATCCCAGGAAAGACGTCAGGAAAGGGGCAATCAACATGCGTGCGCAGAATATGCACGACTCACCGGACCGGGGCATTTTTCGGCGGGTCCTAGTAGCCGTGATGGCGTTGGCGGTGATTCTCACGCTTGGAGCTTGCAGGGCCACCGGTGGGGGGAAGATCGACGATCCCGTACCGAGCGGTGTCTTACCGACGGGCGACATCAATGGGAGTTTCACCGGCGAAGCGAACTTCGGCTTCAACTTCACGTGCGAGATGAAGATTAAGAACAAGGCCGTGATCAAGGGGCAAATCACTTATCACGACACTGGTTCCAGCAAGATCGGGACCGAGATTGGCCTCAAGACGTTTCGTCCGATCAGGCTGCACGGCGTCGTTGACGCTGTAACCCTCCGTGCCGAAACGTGTGAGGCGGCGGCCCAGGTGTTCCTCGATGCGGCCCAGTTCGATGGCACCTATCGGTCCCAGGAGGCTGGCCTAACCTCCAAGCCGGCCGGCCGCTTCACCGTCTTGGTGTTTGACCAGGGTGAGCCGGGAGTCTCGCGCGACCCGTTGTTCGTGACCGGCGACGGCTTCGCCATCGAGCTGGTAGGTGGGCCATACGCCCTCTACACCCGAGCAGGCTACATCGAAGGTGGCAATATTCAGGTCGACAACACTTAGCTTAGATCGACCTACGGCAGTCCGGGCACTGGCCGGTTCGGGAATTGAAGGCCTCGCGCTCGTCTGGCGGCTGAGTGGTTGGTGGTCGAGTCGGATTCGCCGGAGTCTGATCTGGTTTTCAGGACCGCGTTCGGGGGCCAGTGGTTGGGGAGAATCCGTCGCAGTTGCTCCCGAAATTGATCGACCAGTACAACGCGCCGCACCCGGAGAAGCCGCTACGACGGTTCCGCCTGCACGATCTGAGGCATGTGCAGCCACGACGTTGCTGCTGGCCGGTGCGCCCGTGCAGGTGGTGGCGGGCGGCTGGGTCATAACGATCGTGTGTCCCCTGCGGGCTTAGGGCCACGTGATCCAGGACCTGTTCCGGCCTCGCGGAGACTCTCCCCAAGGCGATTGCTGACGCGTCAAAGGCCGAGCACAAGGTCTCTAGGAGACTGCGGTTGGCAGGTCCGTTGGTGAGAAGGAGCGACGGACGACCGATCGTCGCGAGCAAAACAGCGCTCACTAGCTCGGCTGGCGCACCCGGAGGGATTCGAACCCCCAACCTTCTGATCCGTAGTCAGATGCTCTATCCGTTGAGCCACGGGTGCCCGTTGCTGCGGCGACCAGGCGCCGGAGTCAACGACCGCCGATTCTAGCGGCTCGGATCGAACATGCCCAAGTCGGTTCGATCGCCGCGTCGATCCCGCGGACACCGATCACATTTACGATGTAAGCATTCCCTTTGACAGAACCACTTGCCCACTGGTACGTGCGGAGCGTGCACAGCCACGGCATCGTGACCTATTGTTCAGGTCAGGTTCTTCGCCCTGACGTCGAGTCGTAACCAGGTGTTCACCGACACCGACGAACCCGCCGTACCGAGATGGGACTCGCGTGACCTTGCTGTTCGTGGTGATCACCGTCATCGTCGTCGCGTTGATCTTCGACTTCACCAACGGGTTCCACGACAGCGCCAACGCGATGGCCGGCCCGATCGCCACCGGCGCCCTCAAACCGCGCACCGCGGTGATCATCGCCGCCGTGTTGAACGTGGTCGGTGCCTGTCTGTCGACCGAAGTCGCCAAGACGATCTCCGGCGGGTTCTTCGACGACCAGCTCGTGACGGCGCCGATCGTGCTCGCCGGGCTGGTGGGAGCCATCGTCTGGAACCTGCTCACGTGGCTGCTCGGCTTGCCGTCCAGCTCGTCGCACGCCTTGTTCGGCGGGCTGATCGGCGCGGTGGTCGTGGGGGCAGGCCTCGCCAGCGTCAACTACTCCGTCATCGTGTCGAAGGTGCTGCTGCCCGCGATCGTGGCCCCGACCGTCGCCGGTCTGGCCGCCGCTGTCGCGACCGCCCTCGCCTACCGCATCACTCGGCGTACGCCGAGCAAGCACAGCGAAACCGGCTTCAAGTACGGACAGGCGTTCACCGCCTCGATGGTGGCGCTGGCGCACGGCACCTCCGACGGCCAGAAGACGATGGGCGTCATCACCCTGGTCCTCATCGTCTCGGGCTTCCAGGTAGCCGGCACCGGCCCGCAGTGGTGGGTGGTGCTGACGGCGGGTCTCGCCATCGGCCTCGGCACTTACTCGGGCGGCTGGCGCATCATGCGCACCATGGGCAAGGGCATCGTCGAGATCGAGACCCCCCAGGGGGCGGCGTCGGGAGCGGCGACCAGCGCCACCATCCTGGCGTCCGCGCACCTCGGCTTCGGGCTCTCCACGACACATGTCGCGACGGGAAGCATCCTCGGCTCCGGACTGGGTCGCCGTGGAGCCGAGGTGCGCTGGAGCGTCGCCCGCCGGATGGCGGTCGCCTGGCTGCTGACCCTGCCCGGCGCCGCGATCGTCGGTGGACTGGCCGCCTTCCTGTCCGGCCACGGTGTGGCCGGCGTGATCGCCCTGCTGATCCTGCTGGCCATCGCATGCGGAGTCATCTGGACACTGTCCCGCCGACACCAGGTCACCCAGCACAACGTCACCGACAGCGCGGAGGTGCTGGTGCTGGCGTCCGCCTCCCCGGAGGCGTACCCGGACGACCCTCGCCTCCGGTCGACCAAGGCCGGAAAGCCGAAGCGCAAGAAGCAGAAGAGCGCCGCCTGATGACGATCGACTGGGCCGCCCTCGGCATCGTCGCGGTCGTCTCGATCGCCGCCACGGTCGTCTTCACCGTCTTGCTCTCCGGCGGGGTCCGCCTCGTCTCTCAGGCCACGGTCGCCGCCAACCAGGCGCACAGCTCCGCAGGCTTCCGGACCGCCGGCTACGCCCTGCTGGGACTCGCCGGGCTGGTCGTGCTGTTCGGCCTCTACCTCATCATTCCCGCGCTGCACTGAGCCGCGGCCCGATCGGTCACTGCCTTCGATCCTGTCCAGGGAATGAGTACGAGCACGCTCGCCCGGGCCGTGATCGACCCGGGCAAGCGATGCAGATGGCGGAGGCGGCGGGATTTGAACCCGCGATGGGCTTCAAGACCCAAACCCGCTTAGCAGGCGGGCGCCATAGACCGGACTAGGCGACGCCTCCCCAGATGTGTACGGCCCGACCACTCGGACGAGGGACCGAACCGCCCGGCAAGAGTACCGATGCGCGACGACGGGGGCAAAGTCAGATCGCCGAGATCGGACGGCGACAACCGAGAGTGAGCAAGCCCACACCTCGGACCCTAACCCTCGACGAAGGCTTCACGTGGTGTTCATCCCCTAGTCACACGTACAGTTGTCGGGCGACCCGTACCAGACGACGGCCGGACCCCGGCGGAGCGACACGCGGGAGGAGCGACACGGCCGGCCCGGGAGGGGCGGCCAAGACGGCGAAGGGACGGTCGATGGCCGACGACGAGCAGGACCAGCGGGGTTGGTGGCACCCGGGCTCCGCTGACGACGGCTCGACGCACCAGCCTGACGCCGAGGAGCAGCCAGCACCGCGGCACGCCGCCATCGAGACCGGGCCGGCTGGCTCGAATCCGTCGGGATCTCGTCGTCGCGCCCCCCGACGCGCCATGTCGGACGCGCACTTCCGCCGCACGATGACCCTGACCGTCGCCGGCACGCTGGTCCCCGGTCTGGGTCTGATCGCGGCAGGTCGCCGCGTCGCCGGCGGGATCATCCTCGCAGTGTTCATCGGCGCGATCGCCGTCGTCGTCGGCTGGGCACTCAGCGACCCGCAAGGCCTGACCGCGATGGCGGTCCGTCCCGCCATGCTGAACGGCCTGGCCGTCGCGTTGATCGTTCTCTCGCTCGCCTGGGTCGGTGTGGTCGTGGCCACTCATCTGGCTCTGCGCCACACCCCCAACCACTTCCAGCGGCTGACCGGCGGCGCGCTGGTCGGGGTGCTGGCCTTCGCCGTCGCCGCACCGATGGCGGTCGCCGCCCGGTACAGCTACGACCAAGCCAGCCTGGTGTCCGCGGTGTTCAAGAGCGAGAAGGACACCAAGTCGGCGACCAGACCCAGCGCCTGGGCGAGCAACCAGGCCAGCGAGGAACCCGACGGGACCCAACCGAGTGTCGACCCGTGGGAGAAGAAGCCGCGGCTGAACCTGCTGCTGCTGGGCGGGGACGCCGGCAAGGGCCGCACCGGCACCCGTACCGACACCGTGATCGTGGCCAGCATCGACACCGCGACCGGCAACACCACGCTGGTCAGCCTGCCGCGCAACACCGGCCGGATGCCGTTCCCGCAGGACTCGCCGCTGCACGACCGCTACCCGTACGGCTTCACCGACGGTGACGGGAACAACCCCGAGTACTTCTTGAACGCCATGTACGACAACGTGCCGAACAGCGTTCCCAAGGACGTGCTGGGCGAGACCGACAACCTCGGGGCTGACGTGATGAAGCTCTCCGTCGGTGAGGCCACCGGTCTGGACATCGACTACTACGTCGAGATCAACCTGGCCGGGTTCGAGAAGATGATCAACGCCCTGGGCGGGATCAAGGTCAACATCAACACCTACATCCCGATCGGCGGCAACACCGACCTGGGTATCCCGCCGAGCGACTACCTGGAACCGGGACCCGATCAGCATCTGAAGGGACGCGAGGCGCTCTGGTACGCCCGCGGCCGCTACGGCTCAGACGACTTCGCCCGGATGGATCGGCAGCGCTGCGTCATCGACGCGATCATCAAGCAGGCGAACCCGGCCAACATGCTGGCTCGCTACGAGGAGATCGCCAAGGCGGGCAAGGAGATCGTCAAGACCGACATGCCGCAGGAGGTGCTGCCGCTGATGGTTGACCTGTCGCTGCGGGTCAAGGACGGCAACGTTCGCAGCATCGTGTTCAAGCACGGCGTCGACGGCTTCTCCAGCCCGAACCCGGACTTCAGCATGATGCGCAAGCGGGTGAAGACGGCGATCGGCGAGACCAAGAAGGAGAAGCCGTCGCCCTCGCCGACGACGACCAAGAAGGCGAAGAAGGCGAAGGAGTCGACAGCACCCAAGTCGGACGACGACGGCGACAAGGCGAGCGACGACATCGAGGACTCGTGCGCCTACCAGCCCTCCGTCGCGGCGACTGCTCAGCCCGCTCGCTGACAGGGCATGACCGGCCGGCTCACTCCACGCCGTATCCGCGACTGGCGTCCAGCCGTTCGGCCAGCAGCGCGCCCATCTCGCGGAACGACGGCTGCCCCACCTGCCGTGGGTTCACATACGCGACCGTCGGTTTGCCGCCGTCGATGGGGCTGACCACGAGTCGGGCACCGCGGACGTCGATGCTCTTGATGTCGCGCCAGCTGAAGACCGTCCGGCGGCGGCCGGAGGTCACCGTCAAGGTGTCCCGCTGCACGAGCAGGGTGGTTTGGAACCGCCAGGTCAAGATCGTGGCCACCACGGCGAGCAGCACCCCCAGCGCCAGCAGCACGATGCCGACGACGCCGATCGCCACGGGCCAGCCGGACTGCCAGCCGACGATCAGCACCGCCCCGACGATGGAGCCGAGTGCCGAGAGCAGGTAGGCACGGATCGGTGGGGTGGCGCGCAGCACGAACCGCTGCCGGTCCTCCGGGCGCAGAGCGGGATTGCTCACCTGGTCTCACGTCCTCGAGTCATCGGCTGGTGCTGTCGGGCGGCGAGGGTGGGATTCGAACCCACGGAACGGTGTTGAGCCGCTCGGCCGCTTTCAAGGCGGCTGCACTAGTCCACTATGCGACCTCGCCCACGTCGCCGGTCATCCTAACCTGGCAGCCGAGCGCCCTCAGCTCCAGCGATCGCTCTGAGCTCGGCACCCGACCGCAGGTGGGCGAGGGGGAACGGCCTGAGACGAGGATCTACCTGAGGAATCCGATCGTGCGCCTGTGCTGAGTGAGGCCACCGATTCTTCAGGTGGCTTTTCAGTGCGCAGGTCCGGCCTCGTCCTCAGGCCCGAAGCGCTTCGCTCGTGGTGTGGAAGGCTGGCCGACATGCTGGCAGTCACCGTGCCCGAGCCCGGAGGTCCTGAACAGCTCACCGCGGGCGACCGACCGTCGCCGGAGCCAGCCGCAGGTGAGGCGCTGGTCCGGGTCGTCGCCGCCGGGGTCAACCGAGCGGATCTGCTGCAGCGGCAGGGCCACTATCCCCCGCCACCGGGAGCGAGCGAAGTCCTGGGCATGGAGTGCTCGGGCTACGTGGCCGCGCTCGGCCCCGACGCGGTCGACGGCCGGTGGACGGTCGGCGACCCGTGCCTGGCGCTCCTGGCCTCCGGCGGCTACGCGGAGCAGGTCGCCCTCCCCGTCGGTCAGCTGCTGACCCCACCGGACGGCGTCGACCTGGTCACCGCCGCCGGGCTGGTCGAGGTGGCCGCCACCGTGGTGTCCAACTTCGATATCGCCGAAGTCGGCGCCGGCGACGTGGTGCTGGTGCACGGCGGTGCCGGGGGGATCGGGTCGATGGCGGTGCAGTACGCCAAGGCGCTCGGCGCCGTCGTGGCCACCACCGCCGGCTCGACCGACAAGCTGGACTACTGCCGCTCGATCGGCGCCGACCTCGCGGTCTCCTACCGCGACGACTGGGCGACCGCGGTCCGGGAGCTGTCCGCTGGCCGTGGTGCCGACGTGATCCTCGACGTGATGGGAGCGAAGTACCTGGGGCAGCACGTCGGACTGCTGGCGACCGGTGGCCGACTGGTGGTGATCGGACTGCAGGGCGGTACCGAGGCCACGCTCGATCTCGGTCGGCTGCTGCGAGTTCGAGGCCGGGTGATCGCGACCACGCTCCGCAGCCGACCCGTCGAGGAGAAGGCGGCGATCTGCCGCCGGGTCGAGGAGGCGATCTGGCCGCTGGTCAGCGACGGATCCATCGCTCCGGCACCGCAGACCCGGTTCACCCTCTCCGACGTGGTCGCGGCCCATCGGCATCTCGAGTCGGGCGACAACCTGGGCAAGGTCGTGCTGACGGTGAGCAGGCCGTGAACGAGCGAGGCGTGACTGCAGCGCCGGCGACCGGGCGCGTCCGGGTGGGGGTCGTCGGCTTCGGGCTCCGCGCCTCCCTCGCCCGGCTCGTCCAGGACTCCGCCGCCGGTCAGGTCACGATGGTCTGTGACCCGAGCGAACGGGGGCGCGCCGACGCGCGCCGAGCGCTGGGCGGCGAGGTGGCGCTCACCTCCTCGCTGGACACCCTGCTCGACTCGGGGCCGGACGCGATCATGGTGCTCAGCCCCGACCACACCCACCACGACGTGACGGTGGCGGCGCTGCGCGCGGGCGTACCGGTCTTCTGCGAGAAGCCGCTCGCGACCACCATCGGCGACTGCGACGACATCCTGATGACGGCGTACGAGACCCGGACCCGGCTGTACGTCGGCCACAACATGCGCCACATGCCGGTCGTCCGCCAGCTCCGGGAGGTGATCACCTCGGGCCGGATCGGAGCGGTTCGCTCGATCTGGTGCCGACACTTCGTCGGCCACGGTGGCGATTTCTACTTCCGTGACTGGCACGCGGACCGGCGCCACTCCACCGGGCTGCTGCTGCAGAAGGGTGCCCACGACCTGGACGTCATCCACTGGCTGGCCGGCGGCAGCACGCGCCGGACGTCAGCGATGGGACGGCTGGCGGTCTACGGAGCGATCACCTCCCGACGCGAGCCGGCCGAGGCGCGGATGACCGACTGGTACGACCCGTCGGCCTGGCCGCCTGGGGCCCTGACCGACCTCAACCCGGTGGTCGACGTCGAGGATCTGTCGATGATGCTGATGGAGCTCGACAACGGGGTGCTGGCCTCGTACGAGCAGTGTCACTTCACGCCGGACTACTGGCGCAGCTACACAGTGATCGGCGACGCCGGCCGGGTCGAGAACCTGGGCGACGGACCGGGCGGCCGGATCGCGATCTGGGACCGGCGGCACCCGAGCTGGGCCGCTCCGGACGCCGAGCTCGAGATCGAAGGAACCCCGGAGGGTCACGGCGGCGCCGACGCGGTGATGGTCGCGGAGTTCCTGCGGTTCGTGCTCACCGGCGAGCCGACCGAGACCTCCCCGGTCGCTGCCCGGGAGGCGGTCGCTGCGGGGGTGATGGCCACCGAGTCGCTGCGCGGAGACGGCTCGGCCAAGGCGGTGCCCGAGCTCGACCCGGCGCTGGTCGCCTACTTCGAGGCCGGCCAGACCTGATCGCCCCACGCGGATCTGCTCGATCTTCCGGCATCCGCGCGAGTTGCTTCCCGAGCAGATGCTGGAACAACGAGCAGATCGGTTCGGGTGTCGCTCAGGCCGTGACCACTAACTCGTCCAGGCCCGCCACAGCGCCGCGTACTCGCCATCGGCGGCGACCAGCTCGTCGTGACTTCCCAGCTCGGCGATCCGCCCGTCGATCACCACCGCGATCCGGTCGGCGTCGTGGGCGGTGTGCAGCCGGTGGGCGATCGCCACGACGGTGCGTCCGTCGAGCAGCGAAGCCATCGATCCCTCCAGGTGCCGCGCCGTCCTGGGGTCGATCAGCGACGTCGCCTCATCCAGCACCAAGGTGTGCGGGTCCGCCACCACCAACCGGGCCAACGCGACCTGCTGAGCCTGGGCCGGCGTCAGGTTCAGGTGCCCGGCGCCGATCATGGTGCGCAGCTTCTGTGGCAGCTTGTCGACCCACTCGTACGCCTCGACCGCTCGCAGGGCTTCCCACACCGCCGCGTCGGCGGAGTCCTCCCGGGCTAGCACGATGTTGTCGCGGATCGTGCCTGTGAAGACGTGATGCTCCTGGGTCACCAGGGCCACCTCGGTCCGCAGCTGGTCCACCGGCAGCGACACGAGATCCACACCACCGACGGTCACCCGTCCCGACTCGGGCGGGTTGATGCCGGACAGCAGCCGGCCCAGCGTCGACTTGCCCGAGCCGCTCGGTCCGACGATCGCCAGCCGCTCACCCGGCGTCAGCTGCAGCGAGATCCCGTGCAGCACCTCGTGCCCGGCCCGGTACGAGAACCGCAGGTCGCGGCCGACGAGCTGGGTGCCGACCGGCCGCTCGTCGGTGGCCACCCGGTCCGGCGGCACCTCGGCGATACCGAGCAACCGGGTCGTCGAGGCGATGCCGACCTGCAGCCGGTCCAGGTTGCGGATCAACCGGTCCAGCGGCTCGATCAGCGCCTGCACGTACAGCGTGGCGGCGGTGATCTGGCCCAGGGTCAGGTCGCCGGTGCTGTAGCCGATCGCCCCGACCACCATCACCATCACGAGCGGGGTGTCGTACGCCAGCCCGATGAAGGAGAACAAGATGTTGCGCAGCGACATCGTGTAGCGCTCGGCCTGCGCCGACTCGGCGATGTCGTCGTCGCCGATGTCGACCCGGCCGCGCTGCAGGCCGAATGCCTCGACCGTCCGTGCGCCCTCGACGGTCTCGGTCAGCGTGGTGTTGATCGTCGAGTAGGTGGCTCCCTCGGTGATGTAGCCCTTGGGCGCCCTGGCCAGATAGCGCCGGACGCCGATCACGAGCAACGGCGTCGTGATCAGCAGCGGCAGGGTGAGGACGACCGAGTTCAGCAGCATGGCGACGACGGTCAACACGGTGGTGACCGCCGCGATGACCGCCTCCGGCAGCCCGTAGCGCACGCTCTCGCTCATAGTCGAGACGTCTCGGGTGACCCTGGTGACCAGGTCGCCCGAGCTGGCGCTCTCCACTCGCCCCAGCGGCAGTCGGAGCACCGTACGCACGATGCGCTCACGCGCGCTGGCCAGCACCTCCTGGCTGAACAGGGTCGAGGCCAAGAGGGCGCCGAAGGTCAGTACGGCCTGCATCACCACGACCGCACCGACCGCGAGGCCGAGCGAGGTCAGCTGGGCCACGGGTGTCCCCGGCACCGCCGCGCGATCCACCAGCGTGCCCAGGATCCGCGGCACGGTCAGACCGGCGACCGCGGCCAGGGCGTGCAACAGCAGCAGCACCGCCACCATCCACCGCCGGTTGGCCAGCAGGTCCTTCAAAAAGGCGACGACAGCCGGCGTGCTCGCAACCGGCAACCCACGTTCCGGGTTCCGGGACCGGGTGTAGTTGTCCTTGGCCCGCTGCTCCCGTTCGAGGTGTCGATCCCGCCAGGCCCGCAGCCTCGGGCCGACCGGCAGGCCCTCAGGGACCTCCAACGCTCGCGGCACCCGCGGTTCGGCCGGCACCTCGCGCCAGGTCTCCGCCGAACCGGGCAGCCCAGTGGCTATCTCGGTCATCCGCGGAGCCTCTCGGGAGTGGGGTCAGTCGAGTGGTCGGAGTTGTCTAGCTCGGGATCCTCCATCGAGCGGACGACGACTCGGCGGTAGGCCGAGTTCCGAGCCAGCAGCTCCTCGTGGCTGCCGACGTCATCGACGGTGCCGCTCTGCAGGAAGGCGACCTGGTCGGCGTGGTGCAGCAACAGCGGCGATACCGTCATCGCGATGGTGGTCCGGCCGCGGCGGTGCTCGGCCAGCCGGGCGGCGATCATCGCCTCGGTGTGCGCGTCGACTGCCGAGGTCGGCTCGACCAGGACCAGGATCTCCGGGTCGGCCGCCAGCGCCCGGGCCAGTACGACCCGCTGCCGCTGGCCGCCGGACAGGCCACGGCCGCGCTCGTCGATCCTGCCCTGCCAGCCGCCCGGCATCAGGTCGAACACGTCCTCGGCAGCAGCGGTGAGCAACGCCTGTTCCGCCTGCTCGCGGGTCAGTAGGCCAGCCGGGTCGATGGCCTCTTGGAGCGTTCCCGCGAACACCGTCGCCGCGGTGTGACTGACCAGGATCCGGTTCCGGACGTCACGGATGGGCACGTCGGCCAGATCGACCGACCCCAGCGTGACCCCCCAGCGTCGGGTCGCCAGCGCGGCGTCCCGGGCCTTCAGCTCCGCCCGCTCCTCCTCCTTCAGGCGACGGGCGCGCCGGGCCGCACGACCGGTCAGGCCCTCCTCCACCTCGAGGCTCACCGGGTCGTGATCGCTCGGTAGGTAGCGGCCGAGCCGATCGGCCAGCGCCGACGAGTCCTCCGGGGTGCCGGACACCACGATGGTGAACAGCCCGGGTCGGGCCACGAAGCCGGAGTCGAGATCGGTCAGCTCGGCTCCGGACGGCAGCACGAGCGGCTGCTCGGGATGCAGCCAGGGCGGCTGTTGCTCCATCACGGCGACGGTCTTCCGGGCGGCGACCATGGCCCGTACCCACTTCTGAGCGAGCTCGAAGAAGGTCTGAATGGGCCAGACCATGAACACCGCGTAACCGAAGAAGCTGACCAGCTGCCCGACCTGCAGCTCTCCCGCGGCGACCTTCTGGGCGCCGAGCACGGTCAAGGTGACCAGGAACATACCGGAGAACAGCACGCTCACGGCGTCGACGGCCGCCTGCCAGCGACCGGCTGACACCGCCGCAACCCGAGTGAGCTGGGACTGCTCCGCGTAGTTCCCGGCGAACGTCTGCTCGCCGCCGATGCCGCGCAGGATCCTCAGCCCGGCCACGATGTCGGTGGCCAGCGAGGTCAGGTCGGACACCCGGGTCCGCTCTCGCTCCTGGCGTCGCTCCAACGGCTTCAACAGCGGCATGGCCAAGATCACGAGCAGGGGAGCGGTCAGCAGCACGACCAGCCCGAGCTCCAGCGACGTGCGCAGCACGATGCCGGCGATCACCAGGTACGCCAGCAGTGCTCCGACCGCTCGGGTCAGGACCTCGGTGAGCGCACCCATCTGGTCGGAGTCGCCACCGGCGACGCTGAGCACCTCACCCGTCGGCACCCGCTGCGGGAGCACGTGTCCCATCTGGGTGGTCTTGCGGGTGACCAGCTTCATCGAGCCGTACATCGCGATCAGCCAGGAGCGCACGATGTAGGTGTGGCCGAGCACGCCGGCCGTCACCCCGAGCAGGGCGAGGCCGAGCAGCCCGGCCGCGTACCGCCAGACAGCTGTCCAGTCGCCGCCGAGGAGGCCCAGGTCGATGATCTGACCGACCAGGTACGGACCGACCGCGCCCGGCAGCCACTGCAGCATGGCCAAGAGGGACAGAAGCACCAACAGGCCCCATTGCTGACGGAGCAGCCACCACAGGTAGCGCGCGGCTGACCGGGTGTCAGGATCGGCGAAGGTCTGCGCCTGCGACGAAGCTCCGTCCCGGCGATCGGAGCCGACGGGCGCGGTGGTGCTGGTGAACTCCGGGACGACCGGTGGGAAGTCGCGCATGACCGGACCACCCTAGGAGTCGGCACCGACAGTTCTCCACTGGGTTTCCTGGGCGGGCGACCCACGGCGATCGAACGTCCGGGTGCATCTGGCTCCTCCACGGCGAGCCGCGTCCGGGGCTCGTCCTAGGATCGGCCCCATGACCAGCGCTACCGAGTCCGAGAACCAGGAGAACCGCGGCATCGCCGGTGCCACCGACGACGGCCGGGTGTACGTGGTGACTCCCGACTCGATGGCCGTCGAAGGCCCACCATCGGCCGAGGTGGAGGAAGCCGGTGAGGATCAGAAGTCCGTCACCGCCATGGTGGAGCAGCCGGCGAAGGTGATGCGGATCGGCAACATGATCCGCCAGCTGCTGGAGGAGGTGAAGGCCGCTCCACTCGACGACGCCAGCCGTCAGCGGCTGCGGGGCATCCACTCGGCTTCGATCGAGGAGCTGAAGCAGGGCCTGGCACCGGAGCTGGTCGAGGAGCTGGAGCGGATCACGCTGCCGTTCAGCGAGGACGCCACGCCCAGCGACGCCGAGCTGAGGATTGCCCAGGCTCAGCTCGTGGGTTGGTTGGAGGGTCTCTTCCACGGTATCCAGACCGCCCTGTTCGCCCAGCAGATGGCCGCTCGCGCGCAGCTGGAGCAGATGCGGCGAGCGCTGCCTGCGGGGCAGTCCCACCCGGGCCCGGAGACCGGAACGCCGCCCAGTGGCAGCGGAGGTATGTACCTCTGAGCGCCGCTGGGCACGCCCGCGGCTCAGCGCGCGTCCCGTGTCCTGAGCTTGTCGAAGGACCGTCGAGCTGCGCTTCGACAGGCTCAGTGCACGGTGAGACAGGCTCAGTGCACGGTTGCGACAGGCTCAGCGCGCATCCCGTGTCCTGAGCCTGTCGATGGACCGGCGGTGCGAGCCGGATCACAGAACGAATCGCCCGACGATGTATCTGGGTGATCTGAGCCGACTCGGGAGCAGTCGGAAGGTCCAGCCGGAATCTTCCGTGCCGCGGAGGGAACCGATCGGTCAGGAGGAACGTCTCATCCGCGCCCTGTAAGCGCCGAGAAGACTCTTGGAGATCGCATGCCGACCGCAGTTGTCGACCGCCCCCACTCCCCTGTCACCGATAACCGCACCCATCCCGTTGCCCTTGCTCCGCGCCGAGCGCACACCGCTTCGCCAACCCGCCCGGTCCCCACCGAAGCGCTTCGACCGGCGTGTGCTTCCGCCCAGAAGCTCTTCCTGGATCCCGTCCTGGAGTCCGAGCCGAGTTCGAGCGCCCCGGCCCGAACTCGGCGCCAGCACAGTGCACTCGCTGCCGAAGCCACCGATGTGTGCGCTTCCTGCCCGCTGCTGACCGCCTGCCTCTACCGCGCCGTCGTCGAGTACGACGTCGCCGGCTTCGTGGCCGGTACGACCGAGCGGCAGCGGGCGCAGATCCGGGCCCGCCTCGGTGTCGAGGTCGAGCCGGAGGACTTCGACACGCTCGCCGGTGTCGTAGGCGGCCAGCGGACGGTCGACCACGACGAGGTCGTACGACTCCGACGGGCGCATCCGGACGAGAGCCTGGAGCGGATCGCGCGACGGCTGGGCTGCTCGCTGTCGACGGTGAAGCGCCACCTCCGCAAGGAGCGCAACCAGCCTTCTCCCGCGATCGGCACCCGCCGACCGCGTCCCACAGAAGCCCAGGTACGGCGCGCCGCAGGAGAAACTCTTGCCGAAAACTCAGGAAACCGTCGCGCTGCCGCCTGAGATTCGGTACGTTTCAACGGAACGCTCATCTGGGAGACCGCAGGGCCTCGGGTGGGCGTTCCTACATGTTCACCCGCGCTCGCCCACCGGCAGGGCGGCCAGCACACTGGTGACATGGCCAGATACGCCGTCAACGACGAGGCAAGCGCGTACGTTCGCGAGCTCATCGACAAGCGTCAGTATGTGCTGGACTCCGACTGGGGCACTGTCCAACCGAACGCGGAGGCCCAGAACGCCTACCTGGAGCGGCATGGTTGGGAGGCGTACGCCCGCTGGCACCTCGGCTTGACCGACGGAGCCAACGACGAGACGAAGGCTCGCTACGCCTTTGTGGTCGGCGACTTCCGACGGGTGCACCGGACCGCACTGATCGCCTGCGTCTACCGCGCGTCGGAGTGGCGCCACAAGGAGGTCGAGCTGGCTGCGCACGATCTGCTGCAGCACCTCGACGCCAGGTCGGGTTGACGCGGCCGTGACACGATCTCCCTTGCCTGTCGAAGGGACGTGTCCTGAGCCTGCCGAAGGACAACTCGGTATCCCGTCGGACCGGGTGGTCGCCGATCTGCCATCCGAACGCAGTCCGACCACCTCTGGCTGGAGGAGGACCTGGTCGCCGGCCAGCGGATCCGCCGCCATCAGGTGCTGATCGACGGTGCGGTGATCGCCGAGGGCACGACCGTCGGCGCGACCCGCATCCACCTGGTCGGACCTCAGCGGGC
>DASQLI010000103.1:0-35059 GCA_035630075.1 Microlunatus sp. | reverse complement strand
GACCTTGACCACCAGCTTGTTCTGCTCCAGTAGCTCGGCCGCCTCGGCCAGCGCCTTCATCGGCTGGCTGTCGTCCCCGCCACCGGTGACCCGCGCCCCGGACGGCGCCGCGCCGTAGTTGGCGATGGTCACCACCTGGCTGGGCTCGGGGGCGAGGCTGATCAGGTCCTCGATGGGCGACTTCCCGGCCACGTCGAGAACCGCGTCGATCTTGTCCCCCGGTACGGCGCGAACCCGGTTGACCAGGCCCTGACCGTAGAGGACCGGGGTGGCGCCGATCTCGCGCAGGTAGTCCTGGTTGTCGGGCCCGGCCGAGGCGATGACCCGGACACCCCGAGCGATCGCCATCTGGGCCGCCGCTGCGCCGACGCCGCCGGCCCCGCCGTCGATGAACAGCGTGTCGCCCGGCTTCACATCGAGCAGCCGTAGCCCCCGTTCGGCGGTCTCGGCCGCCACGCCCGCAGCCGCGGCGACTGCCCAGTCGATCGCCGGCGCCTTGTGCGCCCAGGAGTCCAGCACCGCAAGCTCGGCGTTGGTGTTCTTGCCGAGGCCGAACACCTCGTCACCAACGGCTACCCCGGTGACCCCCTCACCCACCTCGTCGACGACGCCGGACGCGTCCAGCCCGACGTAGGCGGGGGAATCGAGCGGCTTGCCCCCGGCGAACATCCCGGAGCGGACCTTCCAGTCATACGCGTTGACACTGGCCGCTTTCACCACGATCCGGATCTGGCCCGGGCCGGCGTGGGGCTCAGGCGCCTCGGCCACCGTGAGCACCTCAGGATCGCCGTACTCGTTGAACTGCAGGGCCTTCATCCGCTCCTCCTTTGCTCATTCACTACGTTGGGTGGTCGTGAGGGCGGCCACGAACGCTTCCTGGGGGACCTCGACCCGGCCGACCATCTTCATTCGCTTCTTGCCCTCCTTCTGCTTCTCCAGCAGCTTGCGCTTGCGGGTGATGTCGCCGCCATAGCACTTGGCCAGCACATCCTTGCGCATGGCCCGGATCGTCTCGCGGGCGATCACCCGGGCGCCGATCGCGGCCTGGATCGGCACCTCGAACTGCTGCCGGGGGATCAGCTCCTTCAGCTTGGCGGTCATCTGCACGCCGTACGCGTACGCCTTGTCCTTGTGCACGATCGCGGAGAACGCATCGACCGGCTCGCCGTGCAGCAGGATGTCGACCTTGACCAGCTCGGCCGGCTGCTCCCCGGACGGGTCGTAGTCCAGGCTGGCGTACCCCTTGGTCCGGGACTTCAGGGCGTCGAAGAAGTCGAAGACGATCTCGGCCAGCGGCAGCGTGTAGCGGATCTCGACCCGGTCCTCGGACAGGTAGTCCAGACCGCGCTGGATGCCGCGACGCGCCTGGCACAGCTCGAGGATCGTGCCGATGTACTCGGCCGGAGCGAGGATCGTCGCCTTGACCGTCGGCTCGAAGACCGCCGCGATCTTGCCGTCGATCGGGTACTCGCTGGGATTGGTGACGGTCAGCTCGCGACCGTCCTCCATCTGCACCCGGTAGACCACGTTGGGAGCGGTGGAGATCAGGTCGAGGTCGAACTCGCGCTCCAGTCGCTCCCGGACGATCTCCATGTGCAGCAGCCCGAGGAAGCCGATCCGGAACCCGAAGCCCAGGGCACCTGAGGTCTCCGGCTCGTAAACCAGGGCGGCGTCGTTGAGCTGCAGCTTGTCCAGCGCCTCGCGCAGGTCGGGGTAGTCGGCACCGTCGATCGGGTAGAGCCCGGCGTAGACCATCGGGTTCGGGTGCCGGTAGCCACCCAGGTCCGTGGTGGCGGGCTTGGCGGCGGAGGTGACGGTGTCGCCGACCCGCGACTGCCGCACCTCCTTCACCCCGGTGATCAGGTAGCCGACCTCGCCGACGCCGAGCGAGTTCGCCTTGAGCGGGTCGGGCGAGATGACGCCGACCTCCAAGGCCTCGTGGGTGGCCTTGGTCGACATCATCAGCACCCGTTCGCGGTGCGACAGCTCGCCGTCGACGACGCGCACGTACGTCACGACCCCCCGGTAGGTGTCGTAGACCGAGTCGAAGATCAGTGCACGAGCCGGCGCCTCCGCGGCGCCCTGGGGGGCCGGGATCTGCAGCACGATCTCGTCCAACAGCTCCGTCACGCCCTCCCCCGTTTTGGCGCTGACCCGCAGCACGTCGTCGGTGTCGCAGCCGATGATCCCGGCCAGCTCGGCGGCGTACTTGTCTGGCTGAGCGCTCGGCAGGTCGATCTTGTTGAGCACCGGGATGATGTGCAGATCGGCGTCGATGGCGAGGTACAGGTTGGCCAGGGTCTGGGCCTCGATGCCCTGCGCGGCGTCGACCAGCAGCACAGCACCCTCGCAGGCGGCCAGCGACCGGGACACCTCGTAGGTGAAGTCCACGTGGCCAGGGGTGTCGATCATGTTCAGGATGTAGGTGGCGTCGTCGATGGCCGGACTCCAGGGCATCCGGACGGCCTGCGACTTGATGGTGATACCGCGTTCACGCTCGATGTCCATCCGGTCCAGGTACTGCGCCCGCATCGAGCGGCCGTCGACCACGCCGGTCAGCTGCAGCATCCGGTCGGCCAGCGTCGACTTGCCGTGGTCGATGTGGGCGATGATGCAGAAGTTGCGGATGATCGCCGGGTCGGTCCGTCCGGGCTGAGGTGCGCCGGTACGGCCGCGGCCGGGCGAGAGCGAGGTCACGAGCAGGTCTCCAGGTGGCTGGTGGGTGCTAGGAGGCTTCCTAGTCGGGTCGAGGGCCCATCATTCCACCCCGGAGCGATCTACCCGAGTTGTCAGATCCTGCGGTGGCCCGAGCAGCCACGGGATCTGACAACCCGGCGACCGAGCTCACTGGGCCGGCAGCACGTGATCCTTGAGCTTGTCGGTGCTCAGGCACAGCGAGCAGACGACGTCGTCGTGGGTGGCGCAGGCCACCATGTCGGGCCGCTCGAACTCCTGCCGGCACACGTGGCAGGTGAGCACGGCGTCGGAGGGGTTGCCGTCGGCGTCGTACATCGGCAGGTCGATGCCGTCGTCGGTGCGACGCAGGTAGTAGCGGCCCTGGGTGGCGAGGGCGATGACCGGCGGCAGGACGAGGGCGAGACCGATGGCGACCAGCGGCGAGTACGGCTGGATGGTTGACCCCAGAAAGCCGAAGAACGCGGCGATCGACACGCCGGCGGAGATCAGCATCGAGCCGAAGCCGACCGGGTTGATCGCATAGAGCATCCCGCGACGGAACTCAGGCTGCTTGGGCGAGAGCTTCAGCAGGTACTTGTTGATCGCGATGTCGGACGCGACCACCACGATCCAGGACATGCCGCAGTTGGCGTAGAAGCCGAGGATGGTGTTCAGGAAGTCGAACATGTTCGCCTCCATCAGGATCAAGGCGATCAGCAGGTTGACCCCGAGGAAGACCACCCGACCCGGATAGCGCTTGGTCACCCGGGTGAACGAGTTGGTCCAGGCCAGCGAGCCGGAGTAGGCGTTGGTCACGTTGATCTTGACCTGGCTGATCACCACCAGCACCACGGCCAGTCCGAGGGCCACCGGCGGGGGCAGGAAGTCGCGGTAGATCTCCAGGAACTGGTAGACCGGCTGATTGGCCACCGCGGCCCCGTCGACCACATTGGCGATGATGTAGACAGCCAGGAACAGACCGATGACCTGCTTGATCGCGCCGAAGATGACCCAGCCCGGGCCGGCCAGCACCATCGAGGTCCACCAGCGCCGGGAGTTCTCCTTCGTCTTCGGCGGCATGAAGCGCAGGTAGTCGATCTGCTCGGCGATCTGGGCGATGAGGGACAGGCAGACACCGGCCGCGAGCATGATCGATCCCAGGCTGGTGGCGCCGTTGCCGTCCTCACCCTGGTAGGCGAAGAAGCTGTCGATCGACTCGGGGTGGCTGATCAGCAGGTAGCCGAACGGGAGGACCATCAAGATCAGCCACAGCGGAGTGGTCCACAGCTGCAGCTTCGACAGCACCTTCATGCCGTAGATCACGAGCGGGAAGATGATGATGGTCGACACCGCGTACCCGGCCCACAGCGGCACTCCGAGGCCGACGTAGAGGCCCTGGGCCATGATCGAGCCCTCGAGGGCGAAGAAGATGAACGTGAACGTCGCGAAGATCACGTTGGTGACGACCGAGCCGTAGTAGCCGAAGCCGGAGCCGCGGGTGATCAGGTCGAGGTCGAGGTTGTAGCGGGCCGCGTAGTAGGCCAGCGGGAACGAGGTCAAGAAGATGACCACCGCGAAGACCGCGATCCCCCAGAGCGCGTTGGTGGTGCCGTACGCCATCCCGATGTTGGCGCCGATGGCGAAGTCGGCGAGGTAGGCGATGCCGCCGAGCGCCGAGATGGAGACCACGCCGGGGGTCCAGCGGCGGTAGTGCCGCGGGGCGAACCGGAGGGTGTAGTCCTCCAGTGTCTCCTTGGTGGCCTCCTTGCCGACCAGCACGTGGTGCTCATGGGTGGGCTCGGCCGGGTCGGTGATCACGCTCTTGGTGAGCGCTCCGTCGGCGGTGGCGTCGGTCATGGCAGACTCCTGGAGGACGTCGATGGGGGACGGGACGACCCGGTCGTCGACAGTCTTGACACGTGCCGTCTCCGCCTGGTGTCGGATTCGTTCCGATCGCGTTTCAGTGATCTCTCAGGTAGCAGCGGACCATGGGTCCGAAATTTGGGCGGGCTCGACGACGGCTGCTAGAGTTGGCGGTCGCGCCCGCACGCGGGTGCATCCGAAACAGCACACACGAGAGATCTCCAGAGGCTTACCCAGTGGCGAATATCAAGTCCCAGATCAAGCGGATCAAGACCAACGAGAAGGCGCGCCAGCGCAACAAGGCGGTCAAGTCCGCCCTGCGTACGCACACTCGTCGGTTCCGCGAGGCCGCCGCTGCCGGCGATGCCGCGCAGGCTCAGGAATACGCCCAGGCCGCGAACCGGGCACTCGACAAGGCTGCCTCGAAGGGCGTCATCCACAAGAACCAGGCGGCGAACCGCAAGTCGGCCATCGCCGCTCAGGCTGCCAAGCTGGGCTGACCCGCCCACCCGCAGCCTCTGACTGCTCGGCGGTGTGACCCACCGCCACGAGTCCGTATCGCGTCCCGATCACCTCTGGTGGTCGGGACGCTGTGCGTTGCGGGTACTCGGACGTCCTACTAGTCGTCACTCGCTGCTCCGCTGCGCGCCGATTGGTTCTGTCTTCCTTCCTCGCTCGCAGACGAAAAGCGTGTCTGCTCGCTCGTCTGTCCAGACAGAACCGGGCGCTTCGCTGCACGGCCGCTCGCGACGGGAGTCGCTCCTCGCTGCGCTCGTCACGACTGGGTCTCCAGCTAGTTCCTTCGGCAGGACGCCACAGCCAGGACGAGCTGTTCGAGGGCGAACTCGGCGTCGTCAGCTGCCCCTTTGACTTGGGCGTCGGCGGTGGCGACGGCCTGCAGGGCCGTGGCCAGTCCGCGCTGGTCCCAGCCACGGGCCTGGGAGCGCATCGACTTCAGCTTCCAGGGAGGCACGCCGACTTCGCGGGCCAGATCCCCTTCGCGCAGTCCGTGCGGAGCGCCGACCAGCCGTCCGAGGCCTCGGACGCCGGAGGCGAAGGCACTCGTCACCAACACCGGAGCGACTCCGGTCGACAGCGCCCAGCGCAACTGCTCCATGGCCACGCCGGTGCGCCCCGCCAGAGTCGCGTCGGCCACCGCGAAGCTGGTGACCTCGGCCCGGCCGCCGAAGTAGCGCCGCACCTGAGCGCCGCTGATCGCGCCCGACTCGCTGTCCGCCAGCAGCTGGGCGACAGCCGCGGCGAGCGACCGCAGGTCATGGCCGACCGCCTCGACCAGCAGCGTCGGTGACTCGGCGTCCGCCGAGCCACCCAGCCGACGCACCTCACGGCTGACGAACTGCGGGAGCTCCCACGACTTCACGGCCGGGCAGTCGACCAGCTCGGGCTTCATCGCCTTGACGGCTTCGATCAGCTTCTTGTTGCGTGCGGCCCCGTTGTGCACCAGCACCAGGGCCAGGTCGCCGTCGACCAGCTGGGTCAGGTCGATGACCGGGCCGACGAGGTCGCTGGGCAGCTCTGCCAGGTCGTCCAGCACGACGGCTCGCTTCGTCGAGAACAGCGACGGGCTGGTCAGCTCGGTCAGCCGGCCGTTGTCCAGCTGCGGGCCGGATGCCTGGTCGACCTCCACCGTGGCGTCCTCGGCGCGAGCCCGCTCGAGCACCGCCGCGATCGCCCGCTCCGCAAGCAGCCGCTCCGGCCCGACCATCAGGGTCACCGACCCGAACGGCGAGGTCGAGGACGTGCTTCGTCTGGGGTTGGCCACGGGGTCAGCATGCCAGCCGGTCACGACACTGCAGCGCTCCCTCGTGTCGCCACCGATTCCGGCGGTGACGTTGGTATATATGCCACAGGTTTCGAATCCGAAAGGGCCGCCGTGACTTCCCCCATGGACAGGCACCTCGCATGACGACCGACGCTCCTGTCGATCAGCCGTTCACCGGCCAGACGCGTGAGCTGAATCGTCTCGTACGGGTGCAGCCAGGCACTGTCCTGGTCGTGTTTCCCCCGGGCGAACGCCCGAAGGTCCGCCATCCCGGCGAGACCGTGCTGCCGACCTGGAATCCGTTCCAGTACGCCGCTCTCGCGCTGCCGGTGACGACCGGGGTCGTGCCGTTGACCATGACGATCAGCGACCTCACGACGCTGGACAACCAGCCGGTCGAGCAGGTGACGCTGAAGATCCTGGTCCAGCTGACCGACGCCGAGGGCTTCGCTGCGGTGGCCGACCTGGCGGCGGAGTTCGGCGACACGTTCGGGGCGTACCTGATGCAGGAGCTGCAGTCGAAGATCGAGAGCAGCGTCCGAGGAGCGTTCCGGATGAACCGGCTCCCCGACCTGCGCCGGCACACCGTCGCCGCGGTCCTGCAGGATCGCTGGATACCGCTGTCGTTCGCCAACGGCACTCTGGTCCGGCGGGGGCTCACGGTCACCGACGTCGGTTGGCCGGCGGCCGCGGAGACGCCGGCCCGCGGATCAGACCGACCGAGCCGGGCCCGCCCGGCGCAACCCCAGCCGACGGCCGCGCCGGTGCTGCCGGCGACCGGACAGCTGGAGCTCTCCTTGGACGCCCGACTCCGCCGAGTGTGGTGGTCGGGGTCGATGGCGCCGCTGGTCGGCATCGCGGGCGCCGTCGTGCACGCCGACGCCGCGGTGGTGGCTGTCTGCAGCCAACGACCCGAAGACCACGAGATGTCGCGGCTGCGCGGAGCCTTCACCGAGCTCTACGGGGAGCGCACCACATGCCTGGTCGTCAGCGACGCCGGCGACTACGAGAGCCTGGTTGGCAGCTGGCTTGAACAGGTCGACGACGACAACGTGGTGCTTCGCAGCGTCGAGTCCTTGCGCGACGGCGACCTGCTGCGGATCACCCTCGACCGGCCGTTGGCCAGCCCGGAGCAGGCCCACATCGGGCGACCCAGCCTGAACGGCTCCGAGGTCGAGGCCCTGAGACGACTGCTCCCGCACCGTCACATCGAGTTCGTCAGCGACTGAGGACCGACGATGAGCAGCACTCTCAGCTTCGACGCCCACGACGTACCCGATGTCGAGTACTCCGGCCGGACAGAAGACAAACGTCAGCGTCGCGATCCGCACTCCGCGCTCCAGTGGGTGTATCTGCCGTTGCTGATCACCCTGATCGTCAACGCCATCTTCCTGGTCGCCTATTGGGTTCCGGAGTTCGCGCGGTTCCCCGGGCACGACTGGCTGTTCAACCAGCTGGCCCCGTTGGCGTCGACATCGCTGACCAGCCAGGGGGTGCCGATCGCGCAGGTCCAGGTGGGCCGCGGTTCACTCATCCCCACCTTCCTGCTGCTGGCCTCGTTGCCGTTGCCGGCGCTGTTCCGCGCCCGTCAGTGGCAGCTGCGGCTGGTCATCCCGGCCGTGCTCGGCTATCTCGGCGCCATGGGTCTGGTCGTCACCGCTCTCGGTCTGCTCGCCCGGGGTCAGTTCCTCGGATCGGCCATCGGTGTGGCATTGATGGCGGCCTGGGTCGCGGCAGTCGGGGTGACCGTCTACCGGCTCGTGTGGGTCAACACCGACGTCCTGCCACGGCGCCCGGCCCGGGTGCTCTGGATCGTCGTGCTGGTGGCTCTCTTCCACCCGCTGGCCATCGCTCTCGGCCGGTGGATCTTCGCGCCGGAGATGCGCGACGCTGCCGCTGAGCTGTTGGCCAGCGGTCAAGATGCACTCCAGTACGCGGCCCTGGTCACGCCGGCCACCGTCGCGGTCTACCTCAGCGGCGTCGCCATCGTGCTGGTCGGCTGGGCCTGGTACATGCTGGTCCCGCCGTGGCAGCCCGTCCGTACGCCGTGGGTGGCCAAGCGGGACGCCGCGAAGCCGCCCGCTCTGCTCGGTCCGCGCCTGCTGATCCTCGCGATCTGCGTCGCGCTGCTGGCCGTGACCGGCGGGCTCGCCTCGTACAATGGGCGGGCTCGGGCACAGCAGATCACGCTCGGCAGCCCGGTCGACGACCTCGCACTGACCTGCGCGTCCTGGACGCAGCAGCCGGACAAGAAGGCGGCACAGACCATCGCCCTGTCCGGACCCGGCTGCTCGACGGTCACCGCGTTCAGCGGCTTCGCCCAAGTCAGCCAGCAGCAGCTGGCCGAGCGGTTCTCGCCGGTCCGGGCCGAGACACCCGACGAGGCGACGATCAAGGGGCGCGTGGTCGCGGCGCAGTACGGGCCGATCGTGGTCGCGGCGAGCACCAGCGAGGAGGGCTTCAGCGCCAACCCCGACCAGCTGCAGGGACTGCGCGTGGTCGACGGCCAGCGGATCTGGACCTTCCGTTGCGACGACGACGGCGCCATGCAGCTGCGCTTCGCCGGCGCCGACCTCGGCGATGATCCCGGTGCCGGCCGGATCACCGAGTTCGCCGAACAGCCGTCGATCGTGGCCGCGTGCTCCAACACCACCGTGAGCATCAACCCGCAGACGGGGAAGAAGCTCAAGCGCTAGGGGCCGGCTATCGATACGGTGACCTCAAGGGCTCAGGCTCTGCCGATCCACGATCGGATGTGGTGGGTTGCTGAGCCTCTGGGAGCAGCGCGATGAGTCGACGCCGACGAACGAGCTGGGAGGGTCGATGACCGCCACGCCAGCTCCGACCACGTCGGCACGTCGCGCGTTACCGTGGCTCGGTTTCGTCGGCGATCTGCTGCAGCAGCCGCTGACCTCCATGCCGCACGACTTGATCATCGGTCTGCTGCGCGACACGTTCGACGTCACTGCCGTCTCCTACAACTGGGCCGAGGCCGACGGGAGTCTGGGGATCGACATCCAGCCCGCCGACACACTCGCGCCGCGGGCCGAGGAGTTCCTGGCCTGGCAGCGTGGTGAGTTCGTCGGCGAGCACCCGCTGATCGCCTGGCACCGGACCGTCGGCGGTCTCCCGCCATACACCAACGAGCGCGTCCCGCGGGGCATCGTCTCCGATCGGGCCCGCCAGCCCCTCATTCAGATGCTCGAGGACGTCGGCTGTGAGCACCAGCTCGCCATCAACTTCCGGCTCGGCCGCAGTCTCTACCGGAACTATGTGCTGGCCAGGTCCGGCACCGACTTCAGTGACCTGGACCTGGCCGTGGCCAGCCAGATCCAACGGGTCGTGATAGGGCTGGATCGACAGATCGCCACCTACCGTCGACTCACCGCGTCCAACCGTGGCGTCGCGGTCGATGCCGGTTTGACCCCACGCGAGCTCTGCGTCTTGTCGCTACTCTCTCGAGGACTGTCCACCCAGCAGATCGCCCATCGGCTCCGCTGCTCGCCGCGCACGATCCACAAGCACCTGGAGCGGACGTATCGCAAGCTGGGCGTTCGCGATCGCGTCAACGCCCTGCGGGTTGCTGACCAGTGGAACCTGGCCGGTGCGCCGGCCCGCCCGCTCGCGACTCCCACCCTCACGGCAGCCGATTCGTGATTGTTCGACTGCGTACATCTGCGTACGTCGGAGCGAACAGGTTGCCTTCATCCGTCAGCCACACCAGCGTGAGATCGACTGCTGTTCCCCGGAGCCGAAGGACGACCATGCTGACCTCCCCTGTCCACCGCTCCTCCCCGGTCAACGCCACCTTCCCGGTCAACCTCGCCGCTGCTGTCCGGCGCCGCACTCTCCTCCGCGTCGTCCTGGTGCTCACCGTCGTACTGTGCCTGCTGAGCCTGCTCCCGGTGCCCGACAGCGCTCAGGCCGCGGGTCCAGCCAAGCCGTACGACTTCAACGGCGACGGTTACGCCGACCTCGCGACCGGCGTCCCGGGTGATCGGGTCGGACGCAAGGACGGCGCCGGCGCGGTCAACGTGCTGTACGGGTCGGCGAAGGGTCTGACGACGAAGCGGGCCCAGCTATGGAGCCAGGGGTCGCCGGGTGTCAAGGGCAGACCGAGCTCGGACGAGAGCTTCGGACAGGTGGTGACGTCGGGTGACTTCGACTGCGACGGTCGAGCCGACCTTGCTGTCGCGACCCAGACCAAGGTCGCGGTCCTCTACGGCAGCCGGCGCGGTCTCACGGCGAGGGACCAGCTGATCAGCGCCGGCCTGGGTATCTCCGGCGGGTCGGGCCGGCTGGTGGAGCAGCTCACGTCAGGTGACTTCGATCGGGACGGCTGCCACGAGCTGGCCGCCGCCGGTGAAGGTGTCCTCGCGGTGATCCGCGGCAGTGAGCGTGGCTTGCGCACCCCACGGCGGTTGACCCTTCCCGCGGCCGTCGCCGCGGCTGGCTCCTGGTACGACGGTCTCACCGCGGGCGACCTGACCGGCGACGGCATCGCCGATCTCGTGGTCGGCGGCGCAGACTCGCCGACCAGGCCGGGTGAGTCCGCGCGCATCGTGATGATCCCGGGTTCGGCGAGCGGACTGCAGCCGGGGCGCGCACGTGCGTACGGCCCGCCCCCGAGTCCGGTGCCGTCCGATCGGGGGTTCTTCAGTCACCTGTACGGCGCGAGTCTGGCGATCGGGGACTTCAACGGCGATCGGGCACCGGACCTGGCCATCGGCGATCCCGGGGCAGGTCTGGAGGAGTACACGAACGAAGTCGAGGACCTGCTGCTCTGCCCCGGTTACGACTTCTGCTCCGGCGCAGTCGTGGTCCTGCTCGGCACCCGGCAAGGGCTCTCGTCGACGGGCCCGTTGGTCTGGACCGAGGCCACGCTCGGCCGTGAGTACCAAAGCGGTCTGGGCCGGGCACTGGCCGCGGGTGACGTCAACGCGGACGGACGTGACGACCTCGCCGTCCACGAACACTGGTCGGTCTCGGTGTTCGCCGGCACCAGGACGGGACTGAGCGCAGCGGGACGACGCCAATGGACCTGGGGCTCGGCCGGGGTGAAGGGACGCGATGCCGACGACCTCTACGGCGGCGCGTTCGGCTGCGGGGTCGTCCGTCTGCTCGATCATGGTCGCGGCCGCGCCGCCGATCTCTCGGTGGGCAGCCAGCACTACCAGGAGTCCGTCGGTGCCGTGAACGTGCTCTACGGGTCGGATCGCGGGATCACGGCCGGTGGCGATCAGCTCTGGCAGCAGAGCAGCCGAGGTGTCCCCGGAGCGGCGCGTGATGGCGACCACTTCGGCGCGGATCGCACCTGCTACATCGACGAGGGCTGAGGAATCATGTCCCACGACGCTCTTGGGGCGACCGTGGCGGCGACGGAAGGCGACCGCGCCGGTGATGTGCTGCTGCGGATCCTGGCAGCGTTCTTCGCCCTCACCTGGCTGATCCTGCCCTGGTACGGACTCATCGACCTGTCGGTGACACTGTTCCCCGATCCCGAGTGGCAGGGAGTGCTGGAGGGAGCGTGGGGTCTCTACCTGACGGTCTTCATCGGTGTCCCGTTCCTGACGATCACCGTTCGGGGGCGCACCACGGCGCCTGCCATCGCTGTGCTGTATGTCGCCACGATCGCCCTCGCCGTGTCAGGCATCGTCGCCGCTGAAGCCGGCGCGTTCGTCATGGCCGTCGTCCTTGGCCTCGAGACGGTCATCGTCACCGGACCTCCGTCGGCGCTGGTAGGCCGGATGCGGTTCCGACTCGCACCGCAGGCGCTGCTCATCCCGTTCGTGCTCGGAGCGGTTCCGTGGTCGGTGTACGCGTGGACGATGTGGAGCCTCAACCGGCAGGAGCGTCCGGAACGCGACATCACCAACGGCGTCGACCACTACTCGGTGCAGGGGTCGTACGCCCTGGCGCTCCTCGCCCTGGTCGCACTCGCCGAGGTGTGGCCGGCAGGGCGGCTGTACGTCGGTTGTGCGGCAGGCTCATCGGCGGTGCTGCTGGGCCTCATCTCCTGGGCCTGGCACCCCAGCCCGGGGAGCTTCGACCATCGCTGGTCGGCCCTGTGCGTGGGTTGGGGCCTGACCGTCCTGATCATGGCGTACCTGACCCGCCAGCGCCGGACGACGCCGGCGCTGCCACTGTGTCATCCGCAGGCACAGACGTGATGGAGCACGCACGCACGCGCGCGGCGCCCGATCCAGCTCACGACACCATTAGCGCCGTTCGAAGATGGCCTGGTCAGCAATCCCCATCCGATCCAGCGGCACCACGACTGCGTCGGTGTCATACCTCCGACAGAGTCGTCGGTTGGTGCCTCAGCTCCTTCCTTTCAGCGTTGAGTGACGGCACCGAGCCGACCGTCGCGTTCGGTGACCGCGATGCTGCCTTGGGTGTCGGTACGCAGCACTGTCATGCCCAGCCCGGTCGCCAGTCGGACGGTGCTCGGAGCCGGGTGGCCGTACGAGTTGCGCTGGCCCGCGCTGGCGATCGCCACCCGCGCACCGGTAGCCGCGAAGAACGCGGGGTCCTGCCGGCTCGACCCGTGATGCGGCAGCTTCAGCACATCGGCGCGCAGATCGACCCCGGTGGCCCTGATCCGTGCTTGGCCGTCCGGCTCGACGTCCCCGGTGAGCAGCACGGTCAGGCCGTCGACGCCCATCCGCAGCACCAGGCTGGCGTCGTTCTCGACACCGGACTCCGCCGACTCTCCGATCTCCCCGCTCGGCGCGCTCGAGGCTGAAACGGCGCCGACCGGCCCGAGCACCTCCCACCACACCTGACCGACCCGACCCGTCTCCCCCGCCGGCGGTGACCGCAGCACCGACCCGGCACCCAGCACCAGGGACCGCACCTCGGCCTCCTCCGCTGCCGGAGATGCGTACGGACTGACCCAGACCTGACCAACGGGCAATCGGCCGACCACCGCCGCAAGTCCGTCGACGTGGTCGGCGTGGAAGTGGGTCAGCACCAGCACCGGCACCGCGGTGATCCGCAGCGATGACAGACAGCGCCGCATCGCCACCGGGTCCGGACCGACGTCGACCACCACCGCCTGACCGGGCCCCGCCCGCAGCACCAGTCCGTCGCCCTGACCGACGTCGCACGAGACGACCCGCCAGTCCCGAGGCGGCCAGCCCGGCTGCACCGGACCGCTCAGCATCGCCGCGAGGAGCAGCACCGATGCTCCGATCGCCGGCCACCGGTAGCGAGCCAGCAGCCGTGCGGAGACACCCAGAGCCAGCGCTGCCGCAGCCAGCACCACCAACGCGACCGGCGTCGCTGGCCACTGCCACGATGCGCCAGGCAGAGCCGCACCGGCGTGTGCGATCCAGATGATCAGCTGGGCACACCACGACGCACCCCAGCCGGCGACCGCAGCCAGCTCCGGGCTCAGCAGTGACAACCCGGCGGCGGCGAACCCCGAGACCGTGGCGGGACCGACGAACGGCCCAGCCAGGGCGTTGGCCAACAGCCCGGAGACGCTCACCGCGCCCGAGATCGCCGCCACCACCGGCAGCGTCGCCAGGTGGGCGGCCAGCGGCACAGCGACCGCTTCCGCCAGCGGTCGCGGGCACCAGGTGGCCAGCCCCACCCAGGAGGACGCCCACCAGACGATGCCGGCGCTGGCCAGCACCGACAGGGCGAAGCCGATCGAGCGGGCCAGGTACGGGTCGACGAGCACCAGCACCAGCACTGCCACGGCAAGATGACGCAAGCCCTTCCGGCCCCCACCGGCACCCAACGCCGCCAACGAGACCAGTCCCATGGCCGCCGCCCGCAGCACACTCGGCTCCGTCCGGCAGAGCGCGATGAACACGACGACGCCGCCCAGCCCGATCACCCGCAACCATCGGCCGCGGATGCCCAGCCACTTCGCCCCGAACAACAGGAACGCCAAGAGAAGCGTGAGGTTGGCCCCGGAAACAGCAGTCAAGTGCGGATCGAGGAGGAGACCGCCCGCCGGGCTCCGCGTACGGCAGGGTCCGGACGTGCGGGCCCAAGGACGTCGCGATGGTCCCGTACGGCCTCGCCGACGGTCTGTGGACGGTGCTCGACGCCGCGCATCGCCTGTGGACAACCCAGCGGCTGACCAGGCGGATGCGGCGGAATTCCTTAACTGCGCGGAACGACCACCACCCCGACCGTGCCCGGTCCGCAGTGCACGCCCAGCACCGCGCTCACCTCCGTGACCGCGACGGAGGTCGTCGAGCGCTCCAGCACGCGAGCCAGTCGATCGGCCGTCGAGCGGTTGTCCAGATGCACGACAGCGACGTCGGCGCCCGTGCCTGCACCGGTCCCCGCGCCAGCCGCTGCCCCGGCGCCAGCCAGCGCTTCGACCGCCAGCTCCTCGAGTCGACCCAGCGCCCGCGACATGGTCCGGACCCGTTCCTTGGCGCCGATCCGGCCGTCGGTCACGGTCAGCAGCGGCTTGACCGCGAGGGCCGAGCCCAGCAGGGCCTGCGCGGTCCCGATCCGGCCGCCGCGACGGAGGTACTCCAGGTTCTCGACACAGAAGTAGGTCACCGACGCCGCCGCGCGCCGTCGGGCGACGTCGGCCGCCTCCTCCGCCGACGCACCGGCGCGGGCGGCCTCGGCGGCAGCGACCGCGGCCAGGCCACAGCCCGGACCCACGGTCCGGGAGTCGACGACGATCACCGGCACCGCTGCGGCGCGGCCGGCCTGCGCAGCCGCGTCGCAGGTGCCCGAGATCGCGCCGCTGAGGTGCACCGACACGATGGCGGTGGCGCCGGCGTCGACCGCCGCGGCGTACGCGCTGAGGAAGGCCTCCGGCGAGGGTCGCGAGGTGGAGACCGTACGCCCCTCGCGCAGCGCCGCCGCCACTGCGCCGGGCGTGATCGAACCGGCGCCCGGACGAAAGGACTCCGGTCGGCTGGTGCCGTCCACGATCACCTGCAGCGGCACCGTGACCAGGCCTGGTTGCTCTGCCAGCGTCGGGGCCAGCGACGACGTAGAGTCGGTCACCACCACGACGCCGGACATGGCGTCACCCTAGTGGTGACAGGAGTGTGTGAGTCGAGACCGTCAGTCTGGGACGGACGCAAGGGAGAAGTTCGCATGACCGTCCGCACCAGGCGTGTCTGGCGCGTGTCCTCCGGGACCCTCGTCGCCGTCTGGCTGTTCGTCGCTCTCGCCGGCCTCGCGGTGCCTGCGCTGGCGGTGCTGACCTGGTTGCGCTCGGGCGAGCTGCTGATCTCGGTCTTCCTGCTCGTGCTCGCCGTCGGAGCCGTGATCTACGGCTGGCGCTTCGGACTACACCCCCGGCTGATCGCCACCACCGCCGGAGTCGAGGTCGTCAACCCAGGACGCCGTACCGACATCTCCTGGGACGACCTGACCGTGATCGCCCCGGGCGAGAACGGCTTGGTACTGGGCACCGAGGAGGCGCGCACCGAGGCCTGGTGCGTCCAGAAGTCGAAGTCCGCCGCCCGGAAGGGGCGCACGACCAGGGCGGACGCGATCGTGGCCGAGCTGGAGGACCTGCGTGACCGTTTCGATCCGCCGCTGGAGGACGAGCTGACCGGGATCCAGCTCCGGCGGGCGCGGCAAGCCGATCTCGACCTGCTCACCTCGTTGGAGCGAGCGGCGAGCGAGGCGGGCTTGACGCACATCTTCGACCCGAAGCAGTACACCTACCCCACCGACGCCGTCCGTCGCCGGTGGCGACGGCTCCTGCGCGACCGGCGGGTCCACATCCGGGTGCTGGAGGAGTACGGGAAGCCCGCCGGCCTGGTGGCCTGGGATACCCGGGGTCAGCTCCGCCACCTGGCCGTCTCGCCACGCTATGCCAACCAGGGGCACGGCTCTCTGCTACTGCAGTACGCCACCGAGGAGCTGATGGCCACCGGCACCCGCGAGCTGTTCCTGTGGGTGCTGGAGGACAACCTCAAGGCACGCGGCTTCTATCGCAGTCGAGGCTGGCGCGACACCGACGAGCGCGCCGAGAGCGAGTTCCCGCCGCATCCCGTCGAGCTCAAGATGGTGCGCACCAACCCGCAGGCCCCGCGACGAAGAGCCGCCTGATGACGCGCTCCGAACAGGCGTGGGACACCCGTGCGCGCGTCCGTGCCGGACAAGGGTGGCTGGTCACTCTCGGTCTGCTCGCGATGGTCCCGGCGCTGGTCGCGACCGTGCTGCGGGTCTTCCCACCCGGCGACGACGGTCCGGCGCTGCTCGCGTCGTTCATCCCGTACGGGCTGGTGTTCTGGATCCCGACGCTGGTCTTCCTGGGCATCGCCACGATCAGGGCCCGCCGCACTGGCGCCGTCGCCCGGGTCAGCCTGGTGCTGCTGTCCCTGGTCGCCCTGCTGGGTCTGCTGGCCGGCATCGCCTGGCAGGCTCCGGCCTTCGTGGGCAGCAGCCGAGCGGCCACCACCGAGTCGCTCACCATCGCCAGCCTGAACGTGCAGCACGGCGGCGCCGACCCCGAGTCGACGGCCCAGCAGGCGTCCGGCGCGGACATCGTGACCTTCGTCGAGGCGACCCCCGACTGGGTGGCTGCCCTGCCGGCCAGCTTCCGGAAGGAGTTCCCGTACGCGGTCGGGGCGCCGCTGCAGTCCAACACCGGCTCCGTCATCTTCGCCCGCCACCCGATCACCTCGTCGGAGGCGCTGCCGGCCAGCTCGTTCCAGCAGTGGGCGGCGCTGGTCGACACGCCGCAGCTGGGGCCCCTACGGGTCGTCGCCGTGCACCCGTGCAACCCGTTCTGCGGACCCGGTCTGTGGACCGCCGAGCACACCGAGCTACGGCACTGGCTGGCTCGCCAGGACGACACCCCGACGGTGGTGGCGGGCGACTTCAACGCCGTCGACGACCACGGACCCATGCGCGAGCTCTACGCGGCCGGCTGGCGCAGCGCCGCCAACCTGGCCGGTGCCGGCTATGTCCGTACCTACCCCGCCGACCGACGGATCCCGCCCTTGATCGGCATCGACCACATCCTGCTCAACGACCGTCTGACCGCGACCTCGTTCTCGACCTTCGACGTGCCGTGGACCGACCACCGAGGCGTACGCGCGGACATCGCGGGCACCGGCTAGGCGAGTGAGCGGACGCTCACTGGCGCTCAGCGCGCGAGCACGGCCGCGATGAGCCGAGCACCGAGCAGCTCCGACCAGTCAGGCACCGTGAGAGCGGCCAGCGTCGCGGACGGATAGCGGGTCTCGACGACCGACCACGTTGCCGGATCAGCGGTCGCCGGGTCGACGAGCTCGTGCAGCACACCCGGCACTCCGGGTGCGTGCCCGACGACCAGGGCGCACCGCACCTGGTCCGGTAGCGCCTGGATCAGCTCGATGATGCCGTCCGAACCCGCGTCGTACAGCGAGTCGACGACCTCGACCTCGACGTCCTCGGGCAGCTCCAGACCGTCGACAGTCTCCCGTACGCGCACCGCCGGCGAGCACAGCACCTGGTCGACCGCCCACCCGGCCGACCGGATCGTCTCACCGACAGCAGCGGCCTGCTCCCGCCCCTGCTCGCTCAATCTCCGATCCCGATCCCGATGGCCCGGTCGCGTCGCCTCAGCGTCGGCATGCCGCAGCAACAGCAATGTTCGTTGTTCCGTCACAGGGCGAACGTACTCAGGTGCGGCGGGCGCGCGCAGATGCCTCCAAGCTCAGGGCGCGGAGTCGGGCCCTTCGACAGGTTCTCCTGAGCTCGTCGAAGGGCTCAGGCCGCGGGTTGCCCTTCGACAGGCTCAGGGCGCGGGTTGCCCTTCGACAGGCTCAGGGCGCGGAGGCTGCCCTTCGACAAGCTCAGGCCGCGGGGTCACGCAGGCACGATCGAGACCAGCTTGGGTGCCCGGATGATCACCTTGGCGATCTCTCGACCGGCCAGGCTCCGGACGACTCCGTCGGCCGCCAGGGCCTGCGCCCGCAGCTCGTCCTCGGAGATGTCCGGCGCGACCTCCAGTCGGGCCCGGACCTTGCCCTGTACCTGCACCACACAGGTGACGGACTCGGTCACCATCAGAGACGGGTCGACCACCGGCCAGGTGGCCTTGGCCACCGACGGAGCGTGACCCAGCGCCCCCCACATCTCCTCGGCCACGTACGGCGCAACCAGGCTGAGCACGATGGTGATCACCTCGGCCGCCTCCCGCACGGCAGGATCCGAGGGTCCGGCGCCGGTGTCGGCGACCTTGCGGGCCGCGTTCACCAGTTCCATCACCCGGGCCACCATCACGTTGAACCGCTGGCCGGCCAGGCAGTCGTCGATCTCGGCCAACAGCTTGTGGGTGGTCGAGCGCAGAGCCGCATCGCCCCCCCCTGGATCCGCCCCGGCAGGGCTGGACACGTCCGAGGCCAGCCGGTACGCCCGCTGCAGGAACTTCGCGGACCCAGCCGGTGAGACGTCGGCCCAGTCGATGTCCTCCTCCGGCGGGCCGGCGAACACCACGGTCAGCCGGACCGCGTCCACCCCGTACGAGTCGATCTGCTCGCCGAGGTCGACGCCGTTGCCCAGGGACTTGCTCATCGACTTGCCCTGGTTGATCACCTGGCCCTGGTTCAGCAGCCGGCGCATCGGCTCGTCGAAGTCGACCAGCCCCATGTCGTGCAGCACCTTGGTGAAGAACCGCATGTACAGCAGATGCAGGATGGCGTGCTCGACCCCACCGACGTACTGCGCCACCGGCATCCACCGGCGCACGTCCTCGGGGTCGAACGGACCCTCGGTGTCGCCCGGCGAGCAGTAGCGGAAGAAGTACCAGGACGAGTCGACGAAGGTGTCCATCGTGTCGGTGTCCCGCGTCGCCGGGCCGCCGCAGGACGGACAGGAGATGTTGACCCAGTCGGTCGCCGACGCCAACGGCGAGATGCCTTTGGGGGCCAGATCGGCGCCGACCAGCGGCGGCAGCTCCACCGGCAGCTGGTCGTCCGGCACCGCGACCTCACCGCACGCCTCGCAGTGGATGATCGGGATCGGGCAGCCCCAGTAGCGCTGCCGGCTCAGCAGCCAGTCCCGGAGCCGGAAGGTGACCGCGCCCTTGCCGACGCCTGCCTCTTCCAGCTGGCCGATGATCCTGGACACCCCCGCAGCCTTGTCCGTCAGGCCATCCAGCGGTCCGGAGTTGACGTACGTCCCGTCGCCCGGGGTCGCGACGCCGGACTCCGCGGGATCCGGCTCGCCGGTCGACACCACCTCGACGACCGGCAGCCCGTACGTGCGGGCGAAATCCAGATCGCGCTGGTCGTGCGCCGGCACGGCCATCACCGCGCCGGTGCCGTAGTCGGCCAGCACGTAATCGGCCGCGTAGACCGGGATCCGCTCGTTGTTGACGGGGTTGGTCGCGTACACCCCCAAGAAGACGCCGGTCTTCGGTCGGTCGGTCGCCTGCCGCTCGATCTCGGTGGCCTGCTTCGCCTGCTCCAGGTACGCCTCGAACTCCGCCCGCTGCTCGTCGGCGACGATCTGCGACGCCAGCTCAGCCTCTGGCGCGACCACGAAGAAGGTGGCTCCGTACAAGGTGTCGGGTCGGGTAGTGAAGACGGTCACCGGCTCGTCGACCCCGTCGATCTCGAAGTCGACGTAAGCACCCTCGGACCGGCCGATCCAGTTGCGTTGCATGGCCAGCACCCGCTCCGGCCAGTGCCCCTGCAGCTCAGTCATGTCGTCCAGCAGCCGTTGCGCGTACTCGGTGGTCTTGAAGTACCACTGGGTCAGCTGCCGCTTGGTGACGGTCGCGCCGCAGCGCTCGCAGGCACCGTTGACCACCTGCTCGTTGGCCAGCACGGTCTGGTCGTTCGGGCACCAGTTCACGTACGACGCCTTGCGGTGGGCCAGCCCGCGGTCCCGGAACCGGAGGAACAGCCACTGGGTCCAGCGGTAGTACTCGGGGTCGGACGTGTGCAGCCGCCGGCTCCAGTCGAAGCTCAACCCGTACCGCTGGAAGGACGTCGCCTGGGTCTCGATGTTGGCGTACGTCCACTCCGCCGGGTGGGTGTTGTTCTTGATCGCGGCGTTCTCGGCGGGCAGCCCGAAAGAGTCCCAACCGATCGGGTGCAGCACGTCGTATCCCTGCAGCTTCAGGTGCCGCGCCACGATGTCGCCCATCACGAACGCCTCCGCATGACCCATGTGCAGGTCGCCGGAGGGGTACGGGAACATGTCCAGCACATACCGACGCTCGGCCGAGCCGTCGTCGGCCGGCACGAACGTCCGGTCCGCGGCCCAGAACGCCTGCCAGCGCTGCTGCGCCGCAACTGGCTCGTAGCGCTGCTCCCCAGCGGCCAGGTCATGGCGGCTCTCCTCGCGCGTCTCGGGTTCCGCCACGCTCTGCTCAGTCATCTCTCTCCTGGTAGTCGTGCTCCCGCCCGGGATCACCGGGCATGAAAAAACCCCTGCGAGCCGATGTTCGGCGCGAGGGGCTGCCGCGCAGTCCTGAACTGCGCGGCTAGGTAAGGAGCACTCCGCGATGCATACGGTCACCTTAGCGCAGCAGACTCGGTCGGGACCCCTCGTTTCGGCCGGGGACCCGCCGCCACGCCAAGCGGCGATGGCCTGGCGGCGGACTACCGTCGCGCCATGGCGGATGCGGGGACACCAGCCGGGCGGCTGACGCGGCGGTCCTTGCTCGGCCTCTCGCTGGGGGCCGTGGCCGCCGGTTGCGGCCTGATCGAGAAGCCGGTCGAGACGCTCCCGCCGGACCGGATCGTGCTCGGGGTCTCCGGCGGGCTGAACGGTTGGAGCTCCTCGATCCTGTGGGCTCTGCAGTCGCCATCGCTGCTGGTCTACGGCGGTGGGCGGGTGCTGGTCCTGCAGCAGAGTGGGACGGAGCGCACCGCGATCCCGGGTGCCTATGTCGAAGCCCAGGTGGATCCGTCGGCCGTGGCGCGGCTGGTCGCCGATGCGGAGCGTCGAGGTCTCCTCCGCGCGGACCTGGGCGACCCGACTGTCAGCGACCAGGGGTCGACCCGGATCTGGCTGCACGGTCGCGACGGCGAGCAGCAGGTGCTGGCGTACGCGTTCGAGGAGACCTTCGACCAGTACGTCGGCTTTCTCCAGCGACGCAACCGCGCCCGAGTCCGCCAGCTGATCGACGACGGCGTCGCCCTGCTCGGGGACGCGGCACTGCCGTACGTGCCGGACCGGGTTGTCGTCCTCGAGCTGCCGCATCGCCCGGCCGACGAGGAACAAGCCGACGTGCCGTGGCCCGGGCCCAGCCCTGCGAGCTTCCTGCACCCGCCGAGGACTCGCGTGCGCGGCGCGATCGCCTGCGGTGAGCTCACCGGGACGATCGCCGGCGAGGTGTACGCAGCGGCGCGGGTCAACCAGCAGCAGCGCTGGCTGGTGGACGGACGCACCACCCGGGTCCTGGCGGTCAACCCGCTGCCGGTCGAGCTCGACTGCTGACCCGGCCGCCGTGGTCCTTGACCCCCATCCCGTCAACCGACAGCATGCGGCGATGGAGCCGATCCGGCGGCGCCCCGCAATCGAGTACGAGCTGGACGTTCCCCGCCACTCCCTCGGGCAGACCCTGCGGGCACTCGTACCCGGGCTGGCGGTGCTGCGCGACTACCAGCTGCGCTGGCTCCGCCCTGACAGCTTCGCCGGCATCGCGGTCGCCGCCTACCTGGTTCCGCAGGTGATGGCGTACGCGGCCATCGTCAACGTACCGCCGGTCGTCGGCCTCTGGACCGCGCTCGCCGCCTGCGTGGTGTACGCGGTGCTGGGCGGCTCCCGGATCTTGTCGGTCGGACCGGAGTCCACCGTGGCGTTGCTGGCCGGTGCCACAGTCGCCCCGCTGGCCGGCGGCGACCCAGCGCGCGCAGCGGTGCTGAGCTCGGCCCTGTGCCTGGTGGTGGCGGGCTGGTGCCTGCTGGCCCGGCTGTTCCGCCTCGGCATCATCGCCGACCTGTTGTCTCAGCCGCTGCTGGTCGGCTACTTGGCCGGCGGCGCGGTACTGATGGTCGTCGGCCAGCTGGGACGGATCACCGGAACCGACGTCGAGGGCGAGACGATCATCGCCCAGCTCCGCTCGTTCGCGTCGGTGGTCGACGAGACCGATCTGGCCACGTTGGCGGTGGCGGCCGGCACCCTCGCGCTGCTGGTGGCCGTCGTCATCCTGCGTCCGCGGTGGCCGGGACCGTTGATCGCCGTCGCCGCGGCGACGATCGCCGCGGTGCTGCTCGACCTGACCGCCCTGGGCGTGGCCGAGACCGGCCCGGTTCCGGTCGGCCTGCCCGCTCCGCAGCTGCCGTTGATCAGCATCGAGGAGCTGACCACGCTGCTGCTGGGCGGGCTGGGCGTGGCGGTGGTCGCCTACAGCGACAACACGCTGATCGGGCGCGCTTTCCGCCCACAGAAGGACCCGAGTGAGAAGGCCGCGACCGAGGTCGAACCGCAGCAGGAGCTGGTGGCCCTCAGCGGCGTCCACCTGGCCACGGGCCTGTTCGGCGGGTTCCCGGTGTCGTCGTCAGGCTCCCGTACGGCGCTGGCCATCGCCTCCGGTGCGCGTACCCAGGTCTACTCGCTGGTCGCCGGGGTCTGCATCGTGGCGGTGCTGTTCTTCGCCGGTCCGCTGCTGGAGCACCTGCCGTCGGCCGCGCTCGGTGCCGTGGTGATCTACGCCGCGAGCAAGCTGATCTCGATTCCTGACATCGTGCGGCTGGCTCGCTTCCGCCCGGCAGAGCTGGTGCTGGCGATCGCTGCCTGCCTGGCGACCGTGCTGCTCGGCATCCTGGCCGGTGTCGGCATCGCCATCGCCCTCAGCCTGCTGGAGATGCTGAGGCGACTGGCCCGCCCGCACGAGGGCGTGCTCGGGCGGGTCGTCGGCCTGGCCGGGATGCACGACATCGACGACTACCCCGATGCGACGACGCTGCCCGGCCTGCTCGTCTATCGGTACGACGCACCGCTGTTCTTCGTCAACGTCGGTGACCTGCGTCGACGCGCGCTGCTGGCGGTGGACGTGGAGAACGCGGCCGACGCCGCGCACCCGGTGCGCTGGTTCGTGCTCAACGTCGAGGCGAACGTGGAGATCGACATCACCGCCGCCGACGGCTTGCGGGCCCTGCACGACGACCTGGCCGAACGCGGCGTGCGGCTGGGGCTGGCTCGGGTCAAGCGCGACCTGTTGGAGCCGTTGGACCGAGCCGGCCTGGTGGAGCTGATCGGGGAGGACATGCTGTTCCCCACCTTGCCGGTGGCCGAGGAAGCCTACGTGACCTGGGCGGAGAGCCGGCCGGACGAGGACCCGAAGCGGGATCCGACCGAGGGCCAGTCCGACGCCGATCAGAAGACGGTGTAGCCGCCGTCCATCACCAGCACCGAGCCGGTCATGAAGCTCGACGCGTCGGAGGCCAGGAACACCACCGCCGGCGCCAGCTCCTCGGGCAGCGCGAACCGCTGCTGCGGGGCGTCGTCGATCCAGCGCGCCTTGAACTCCGGTCGGTCCACCGGCGCCATCTCGGTCTTGATGTACCCCGGCGCCAAGGCGTTGACCCGGATCCCGTCCGGAGCCCACTCCGCTGCGAGCGACCTGGTGAGCTGGTGCACGGCAGCCTTCGAGGCGTTGTACGCCGGCTGCCACTGCGGTCGGTTGACGATGATCGCCGAGATCGAGCCGATGTTCACGATCGTGCCGCCGCCATGTTCTTTGAAGTGGCGGGCCGCCGCGCGGGACACCTGCCAGAGCGCCTTGACGTTGAGGTCGAACACGTCGTCCCACTCGCTGTCCGGGACCTCCAGCGCCGGCCGGTGGTAGCAGATGCCGGCGTTGTTGACCACGATGTCCAGGCCGCCCAGCGCACTCACTGCGTGCTGCACCACGGTGTCCGGCGACGTCGTGACGTCACCGGCCAAGGCGACCGTGTCCAGTCCGGCGTCGGCCAGGCCGGCCTGGGCCTCGCGGTTGGCCTCAGCCGTACGCGAGACGAAGGCGACCTTCGCGCCCGCCTCGGCCAGACCGCGGGTGAGAGCGAAGCCGATACCGCGGTTACCGCCGGTCACCAGAGCCTTCTTGCCGGCGAGGGAGAACGTGTCGAGCACAGCCATGGAGAGAACGTATCCGTCAGAGCACCCGCATAGGGTGCCGTCCATGCGCCGGTGGACAGCTGAGGAGCTGCGGATGTCCTCTCTGCGCCGCCAGTTCCCGGTGCCACTCGACGGCTCGGTCGCGGCGACGCCCGAAGCGATCCTGGACCTGGTGGCTCGGCTCGCCCCGATCCAGTCCCAGGTGCCTCGAGCCCCGTTCCTGACCGTCGGCTCCCGACTGCCGGGGACGGCGTACGCCGACCTCGTCGCCCTGTTCGAGGCCCACGACCTGATCAAGGCCAGCACCCTGCGGGGCACCGTGTTCACCAGCGATCAGACGCAGTTCGGTTGGTCGCAGCGGATCGCCCGGGAAGGTCGAGCAGAGTTCCTCGCCGCCCAGACGAAGGTGGACGTGGTCGAGGTGCGACAGCTGCTCGCTGCGGTCGAGGACCTGGCCGCCGACTGGCAGCCCTGGGACGACCTGCTGGACCAGGCCCGGTCGCTGATGGCCGCGGGACCGCCCGAGCTGGCCAGCCGGACCGACCAGGTGCGGTACCTGCTCTGGGGACAGGCCGGGCTGCTGCGTCGACCCCCGGACGCCGCCTGGCACAAGCGCACCGACGTGCTGCGCCGCTCTGCTCGGACCGCGCTGCCCGACCTGGGCGAGAGTGAGTTCGACGAGGCGGTGACCGCGATGGTGGAGCGGCACCTGCGGGCGTACGGGCCGGCGACCAAGGACGACCTCTGCTTCTACCTGGGCATCCGCAGGACCCCGCTCAACCGAGCCATGGCCGTTCTCGGCGATCGGCTGATCACCGGCACCGGACCGGACGGCCAGACCATGGTCGACTGGGACGACGAGCTCGCGTCCTCCACCGACCCGCCGGAAGCCGCCCAGGGCGTGCGGCTGCTGGCCGAGTTCGACGGCTGCCTGATGGGCTACGCCGGGCCGGGTCGTCTGCGCTTCCTCGATCCCGACCAGCTCGCTCTGGTGTGGAACTCCAAGAACGCCGTCTGTGCCCCGCCGGTGCTGGCCGACGGCCGGATCGTGGCGCGCTGGAAGACGGTGGGGACCGGCCGGCGGGTCCGGCTGGAGGTGACGATGCTGCCGCCGCACGCCGCGCTGCCGGAGGCCGCGTTCGCCGAGGCCGTCGCCGGGCTCGAGTCGGTGCTGGACCTGGAGGTCCGCGAGCTGCGGGTGGTGACTTGAGGCCGGCGCCCGCGGCCCCGGAGCGAGAGGCCAGATCGGTTGCCCTCGCTGGAGCGGGCAGACTTCGGGGCGTGGAGCACGACGGCAACGGCTGGGTTCACTGCGATCTCGGCCATCGACACTGGGGCCGGTACGGTGCTGCCGGTCTCCTGGTCGCCGACCGCAGCGGACCCGGCGAGCCGTTGGTGCTCCTGCAGCATCGGGCTGCCTGGACCGCCAGCGGCGACACCTGGGGTATCCCCGGCGGAGCCCGCGACTCCCACGAGAACCCGGCCGATGGCGCCCTCCGCGAGGCGTGCGAGGAGACCGGGATCCCGTCCTCAGCCGTACGAGTGGGCGGCGAGCTGGTCGACGACCACGGCCGCTGGTCCTACACGACGGTGCTGGCCGAGCTGCTGGCTCCGGTCCGGCTGGTCCGTCAGGAGGAGTCGGCCGAGCTGCGCTGGGTGCCGGTGTCCGCGGTGACGGACCTCGACCTGCATCCCGGCTTCGCCGGCACCTGGCCCACCCTGCGCGAGCGACTCAGCTGACCCCCCGTCGGACCGGGACCATCACGCCGAGAAGTAGGTCCGGCACCGGCGCGTTCGAGGCTGGGGTGCCGGTGCTACTTCTCGCTGACCCGCTCGGGCAGCACAGCGTCGATCTCCGCCAGGGCCGTCGTCACCGCCGCGATGTCCGACGGTGCTGCTGCCGGTAGCGCCGCCAACCGCGCTCGCCAGCTCCCGGCCTGGGGCAGATCTCCGAGCCGGAGGGCGAGCTCGGCCAGGTAGCCGAGCGCCGGGGCCACCTCGCGTACCGGGCTGGCGTGCGCACGGCCCACGGCACCGGCCAAGATCTTGTACGCCTGCGCCGCATCGCCGTGCGAGTCGGCCAGGACGATCGCGTTGTCGACCGCGCGGGACAACCGGCTGGGTGCATCAGCAGTATCGGCTGCGGGTCCGGCGCTTCTGCTGACCCGCACCCAGTTGCCGGCCGGGTCGACGAGGCTGAAGCCGGCCAGCCCCTGGTTGTTGACCCGTTTCCGCGGCCGCGTGATCCGGGGCAGCCCACTCATGGGCAGCCGTCCGAAGCGCTTCCGCAGACCGGCCGCGAACAGCTCGAAGACCGGGCCCGTGTCGGTGACCCTGACCACGCAGGTCGAGTGGCTCGACTCCGGATCCCAGTCCGGCATCCCGTAGTAGTGCAGGACCAAGCCACCGCGGCTCAGCGCCAGATACGGGTTGGGCCGTTGCTGCCGGTAGGTGACGGCCAAGCCGAGGTCGACCCAGAACGCCGCCAGGTCCTCGATGTCTCCGCACGGGAGCAGCGGAATCAGCTCCGCGCCGGCCAGGACATCGTCGATACCGTCCACCCCGGCACGCTACGCCCGCCTGATGACGGGGCACCGCAGCTGGGCTCGCGGCAACGTCACGCCGCCTCAGCCGACCTGGTCCTCGGTGGTCGACTGCTCGGTGGTCGACTGCTCGGTGGGAGTCGCGCGAGTCTGCTGTCTCCGTTCGCGGCGGCCTCGTGCCAGCTCGGTGTCCAGCGCATCCAGGGGCTGCTGCCAGGGATCGGCGAACTGGTCGAACCAGTCGGCGGCCTCGTCGAGACGCGCCCGATCGACCTCGTACAGCCGCGACGTGCCGACCGCACGGACGGCGAGCAGACCGGCCTGCCGCAACACCTTCAGGTGCTGGGACGTTGCCGGCTGGGACAGTCCCCGCTCCGCACGGAGCGCCTCGACGACGGCACCGGCGGACACCTCGCCGGGACCGATCAGCTCGAGGATCCGGCGGCGTACTGGCTCGCCGAGGACGTCGAGGGCGTGCACCTCAGGCCGACTCGCCACGGTAGAAAGCGGCGGTGGCCCGGCCGGCAGCGCCGGCGACCTCCGGATCGGCGCCGGCCTGGACGTCGGCTGCCGCCCAACCTTCGGCACAGCCAGCGGTGAACGCCCGGCCGTCGTCCGACACGGACCAGGCATCCACCTGGGCCGGATCGACGTCCGGCGCCCCAGCCAGATGCAGGTCGAGTCCGAGCAGTCCGAGATCCCAGCCGACGCCGGTGGCGCCCGGACCGAACTGGGTCCAGAAGTCGTTGTCGGTGTGCTGGGTGTGCCGCAGCTCGAGGCGGGTCCCGGCCGGCGCGGGGCTCAGCTCGACGGTGAGCCAGCTGGTCGCACCCATGAACTCCCAGGTGATCTGGAACAGCCGGGGTGGCTCGCAGGTCTGCACCTCGCCGCCGGCATTGCCCTCCACCTGATAGCGGCCGCCGAGCCGGAGATCACCGCTCACCGGAGCGAACCAGCGGGGCAGCCGCTCTAAGTTGGTCAGCGCATCCCAGACGTCGTCGACCGGGGCGGCGTAGCTGCGACCGGCCGTCACGACCCGAGCCGGGATGCCGTTGACCTCCGTCGGCACGACGCGTCGCTCGGTGGCGCTCACGAGGGCGAGCGGGTCCTTGGTCGAAGTTGTCATGGGCGTACTATATTAGCAACCACTTATATAAGTCAACGCAAATCAACTCCGCCAGTCACTCTGAGCCGGCTCTCGCCGCCGCCTCCCGCGCCTCCCAGGCGGAGCGGACCATCTCGTCGACGCTGTGCCGCATCCCCCAGTCGAGGTCGCGAGCCGCCAGCCGCCCCTCGGCCACGATGATCGCCGGGTCGCCCGGTCGCCGCGGCTTGATGTCGGGGGTGAAGTCGATGCCGGTCACGCGGGCAGCAGCGTCCATGATCTGGCGCACCGACAGCCCGTCACCGCTGCCCAGGTTGTACACCGGCTCCAGATCGCCGCCGGCCTCCAGCACCTTGGCCGCCGCCACGTGCGAGGTCGCCAGATCGGCGACGTGCACGTAGTCGCGGACACAGGTGCCGTCGGGAGTCGGGTAGTCGTCGCCGTTGATGTAGGGGACCTTTCCCACGACCAGCTGGTCGAAGATGATCGGAAAGAGGTTGTGCGGGCTGGTGTCGCGGAGCTCCGGAGTCCCCGAGCCGACCACGTTGAAGTAGCGCAGTGCCGTGTGGTGCAGCGTGGCGGCCTTGGCCTGGTCGCGGAGCAGCCACTCCCCGATCAGCTTCGACTCCCCGTACGGGGACTCCGGTCGGGTCGGGCTGGCCTCGGTGACCAGGTCGGTCTCGGGCGTGCCGTAGACCGCGGCGCTGGAGGAGAAGACGATCTTGTCGACGCCGTGCTCGACCATCCCCTCCAGCAGGGTGACGGTGCCGGTCACGTTCTGGGTGTACGTGTGCAGCGGACGCGACACCGACACTCCCGCGTACTTGAACCCCGCCAGATGCACGACCCCGGACACGCTCCGGCCGTCCAAGGCCTCGTCGACGGCCGGCCGATCGACCAGCGAGCCGACCACCAGCGGCACCGACTCCGGCACGAAGCCACGGTGGCCGCTGGACAGGTCGTCGAGAACGACGCAGCCGATGCCCTCCTGCAGGAACGCCCGCACCACGTGCGAGCCGATGTAGCCGGCCCCGCCGGTCACCAACCAAGTCACCCGAGAAACCTAGCGACTGCGGCGAGTACCTGCGCACACCGGCTACCGAAACCTGGCTGTCACACGACAGGGGCATCTGTCACAGATCCGTAACCTGCGGCGACGTTCGCGCAACACAGATCTTGCAGAGTGCTCCGTAACCTCGCGCGTCCTCCGGATCCAGCCCGCGCGGAGGGAATCCGTCCAGTCCATTCTCCTTCACCGAAAGAAGAAGCATGACTCCACTCGAACTGAATTCGGGCGACACCGCCTGGATGCTGACATCGGCAGCGCTGGTGCTGCTGATGACGCCTGGCCTCGCGCTCTTCTATGGCGGCATGGTCCGCGCCAAGAGCGTTCTCAACATGATGATGATGAGCTTCGGGGCGCTCGCGCTCATCTCCGTCCTCTGGGTGCTGTACGGCTACTCGATCGCGTTCGGCAACGACGTCGGTCTCGGGCTGATCGGCAACCCGGTCGAGTACCTCGGCCTGAAGGGCCTGATGGCAGACACCGACGCCACCTACCCGGCGATGGCCTTCGTCGCCTTCCAGGCCGTGTTCGCCATCATCACCGTCGCGCTGATCTCCGGCGCCATCGCCGACCGGGCCAAGTTCGGCACCTGGCTGATCTTCTCCGGGATCTGGGCCACGGTCGTCTACTTCCCGGTCGCCCACTGGGTGTTCGACTTCACCCTGACCGACGACGACGGCGTCGTCACCCATGTCGGCGGGTGGATCGCCAACAACCTGAAGGCGATCGACTTCGCCGGGGGCACCGCGGTGCACATCAACGCCGGTGCTGCGGGTCTTGCCCTGGCGCTCGTGCTCGGCAAGCGAATCGGGTGGAAGAAGGACCCGATGCGCCCGCACAACCTGACCCTGGTGATGCTCGGCGCCGGCCTGCTCTGGTTCGGCTGGTTCGGCTTCAACGCCGGCTCCGCCGTCTCCGCCGGCAACACCGCCGCCGTCGCCTTCGTGAACACGATGGTCGCCACCGGCGCCGCCGCGCTGACCTGGCTGCTGACGGAGAAGATCCGCGACGGGCACGCCACCTCGCTGGGTGCGGCGTCCGGCGTGGTCGCCGGCCTGGTCGCCATCACCCCGTCCTGCTCCTCGGTGAGCCCGGTCGGCGCGATCATCCTCGGTGCGGTGGCCGGCGCGGTCTGCGCGCTGGCCGTCGGCCTGAAGTACAAGTTCGGTTACGACGACTCGCTGGACGTCGTGGGCGTGCACCTGGTGGGTGGCCTCTGGGGCACCCTGGCCATCGGCTTCCTGGCCACTGAGGCGGCTCCGGCCGGTGTCAACGGGCTCTTCTACGGCGGTGGTTTCGACCAGCTGTGGCGGCAGGCCGTGGGTGCCTTCACCGTGATGATCGTCTCGTTCGTGATCACCTACCTGATCGGCCTCATCCTGGAGAAGACCATCGGCTTCCGGGTCAGCCATGAGGAGGAGCTCGAGGGTGTGGACAGCACCGAGCACGCCGAGACCGGGTACGACCTCAACCCACTCGGCTCGATCGGCCGCGGGGCCACCTTCGGCAGCGGACACCGGACCGACGAGAATGACGTCGTCAACAAGGACCAGGAGGTGACGGCATGAAGCTCGTGACTGCGATCATCAAGCCCCACATGCTCGACGAAGTGAAGACGGCCCTCGAGTCCTTCGGGGTCGAGGGGATGACGGTCAGCGAAGCCCAGGGCTTCGGCCGTCAACGGGGCCACACCGAGGTCTATCGCGGTGCTGAGTACACCGTGGACCTGGTCCCGAAGGTGAGACTTGAGGTGCTCGTGGACGACGAGGATGCCAAAGACATCATCGACGTCCTGGTCAAGAGCGCTCGGACCGGTCGAATCGGTGACGGCAAGGTCTGGTCTGTACCCGTGGACGACATCGTCCGCGTGCGTACGGGAGAGCGCGGGCTGGACGCGCTCTGAAGCGTGATCTGACAACAGAGCGCCTCAACGTCGCGATCCGGTCCTCGTGGTCTTCCACGTCAGGGCCGGATCGTCGGCGTTGTATGACCGAGTGCCTCGAGCACGCCCTACAGGACCTGTACGCCAGGGCCGACGGTCCGCAGCGGGGAGTCGCCCTGGCCGCCGTCGGCAGCCTGGCCCGGCGCGAGCTGGGACCACGCTCCGACATCGACCTGGTGCTGCTGCACGACGGCAAGGACCGGGAGCTGGTCAACACCCTCGCCGAGGGTCTCTGGTATCCCCTGTGGGACAGCTCGGTCCGGCTGGACCACTCGGTCCGTACGCCGGCAGAGTGCGCCGAGGTGGCCGGCCGTGAGCTCAGCGCCGGTGTCGGACTGCTCGATCTGCGGGTGCTGGCCGGTGATGCGGAGCTGGTGCGCGGAGCACGGTCGGCGCTCCTGACGGCGTGGCGCGGCAACGCCCGCAAGCGGCTGTCGGAGCTGCTCGCCGCCCTCGAGGAGCGGCATGAGAGCTTCGGCGACGCCGCCTACCTGCTGGAGCCGGACCTCAAGGAGGCCCGCGGCGGGTTCCGGGACATGATCATGCTCCGGGCCCTGGCCGCCACCTGGCTGACTGACCGGCCACACTCCGGAGTGAAGGACCCGTACGAGCAGCTGCTCGACGTCCGCGACGCCCTCCACCTCAGCTCGGGTCGGACCATGGATCGGTTGCTGGCCACCGAGGTCGACGACGTAGCCAGCCGGCTGCAGTACGGCGACGCCGACGACCTGCGGCGGGCGGTCAGCATGGCGGCCCGCCGGATCGGGCACGCGGTGGACCTCACCAGCCGCGCCGCACGCCAGGTGCTGCCGATTCGCCGGAAGCTGTCCTTCGTCCGCCGTGAGCGCCGACCCGAGTACACCCAGGCACCGCACGGGCTGATCATCCATGCCGGCGAGGTGGGCCTGGATCGGTTGACCAGCCCGAGCACACCGCTGCTGGACCTGCGGGCCGGGGCGCTCGCTGCCCAGCGTGAGCTGGTCCTGTCCCCCGTCACCGCCGACAACCTCGGCGCGCACGCGCCGCCCGTGCCTGTGCCATGGCCGGACGACGCTCGGGACACCTTCTTCGAGCTGCTGTCCAGCGGAACCTCGATGCTGCCCGTCTGGGAGAGCCTCGATCTGGCCGGCTGCATCGTGCGCTGGATCCCGCAGTGGCAGGGCATCAGCGCACAACCGCAGCACAACCCGGTGCACCGGCACACCGTCGACCGGCACTCGGTGCAGTGTGTGGCTGAGGTGCAGCGGCACCTGACCCGGGTGGACCGACCTGACCTGCTGCTGCTCGCCTGCCTGTTGCACGACATCGGCAAGCTTCCCGGGGCGGGGGCTGAGCATCCCTCCGTCGGCGCCCCCATTGCCCGGGAGATCGCCGAGTCGATGGGACTGCCGGAGGTCGATGTCGCTCTGGTGGAGCGGCTGGTCCGTGAGCACCTGACCCTGGTGGAGCTGGCCACCAAGCGCGATCATGGCGACCCCGCCACGGTCGAGACCCTGGCCGCCGCGGTGGACGGGCGGTTGGAGACCCTGCACATGCTGCGTTACCTGACCGAAGCCGACGCGAAGGCGGCCGGCCCCGCCGCCTGGTCACCGTGGCGCGCCCAGCTGGTCAACGCGTTGGCCGAGAGCGTCGACTCACTGCTGGTCGGCGACGACCCGGACCCGGTGACCGAGCTGGTGGATCTCGGCCTGGCCCGATCAGTGAGTCTGGACGGCCGACCCAGGGTCCGAGTGGAGTCCAAGCCCGGCGGCATCCAGCTGATGATCGCCGCACCGGATCGGCTCGGACTGTTCTCCGACACGGCTGGGCTGCTGGCGGCGCACTCGGTCTCGGTCCGCTCCGCCGTGCTGAACACCGTCGACGGGATCGCCGTCAACACCTGGCGGGTGGACAAGCAGCTGCCCACCGACGTCCCCGACCCGGCCCTGCTGGTCCAGGAGCTGGACCGCCTGGAGGGTGGCGACACCTCGATGCTGCGCCGAGTCCGCAAGCGCGAGGCTCGCGCTGGGCACCGCACCGAGGTCGCGCCGCCGTTCGTGGAGGTGGTACCCGGCGCCAGTGCCAGCGCGGCCGTGATCGAGGTCCGAACCGGTGACCGCAGCGGACTGTTGTTCGCCCTCGGTCGAGCGCTCAGCGAACATCGGCTGTCGGTCCGGTCGGCCCACATCAGCACCCTCGCCGGCCAGGCCATCGACATCTTCTACGTCACCGAGTCGGACGGGTCGATGCCTTCGCCGGCCCGAACGGCGGAGGCCCTTCAGGGCCTCATCGACGCGGCCGCCGGACTGAGTAGTGAGTAGCGACGCCTGAGCACCTACCTCCCCGGTCGGTTCCATCGGTGCCGTGCCGAGGTGATTCGCAAGCGTGTACCGGTCAGGCGACGCAGAACTCGTTGCCCTCGGGGTCGAGCATCACGACCCCGTCGAGCAGGTTGCGGCAGCGAGCCTCGTGATCCACGGTGGCCCCCAGCGCCACCAGCTCGGTCACCTTGGCGCGTATCAACCGGTCGCGATCGGTAGCCGTCGTGGGCTCCTGGCCGGCTACGCGGATGTCGATGTGCACCCGGTTCTTCGCGGTCTTGTTCTCCGGCACCCGCAGCCAGCCGATGGGCGGACCGGCACGATCCGGGTCGATGATCGAAGCGCCGTCCGGGTTGTCGTACCCCGGTTCAGGGACGTAACCCAACGCCTGAGCCCAGAACGCAGCCAGTCGGTGCGGATCTTCGGCGTCGCACCCGAGTGTCCACCGGGTGGCCATCAGGGTGTACTTGCCGGTGTCGTGGCCGAGCTGCTCGGATCCGGGTCGGACCTCGACTCGATGGCAGTCAGATCCCGGACGGCATAGCGGTGGTGCTCCCACTCCTCCTCCAGGATCACATGCAGGCAGGAACGGACGGTCTCCTGCTCCTCGGGGGCCCACGGGTTCTTGCGGATTGCGTCCAGCTGGTCTGAGGTGACCGAGGCGAGGTAGTCGCGCACCATCGCGACCCGGTCCGCGCGAACCTCGACAACGGCGGCGTACGAGGGCGGGTCGGCGGTGAAGATCGACATGTCCAAGCCGTCGTCCTCGGCACCGGGCCCCGCCAGCCCGAACGGGTGGAACGCCTGCTCCAGCTCCAGGATCCCCCGGCCCATCCAGGTGTCGGTGGCCAGGATGAGATGCCGAAGGGTCTGCGCGAACGACCACTCCCCGTCGACCGACACGTCGACCGATTCGGCAGGCATCGTGGCGACCCGGTTCAGCGTCTGCGTCCAGGTGCTCTCCAGGGCGGACCAGGCGGCGCGCAGGCCGTCGGGATCGGTAGCGCGTCGCTGCGCGCGACCGGGAAAGCGCTGGTTGAGCGATGCCTCGACGAGCGGGATGACGTCGACGCCGTTGACAAGGAAGCTCGTACCGTGGATCAACCACGGCGCATCGATATCCGCGCCGGAGACTTCGACAGCGCGCATCACGACACCAGAGAGATCAGCCTCGACGAACCGAGCGCCTCGCAGATCCACATCGACGAACTGCGCTTCCTTCAGCTCCCTTGTGTGGGTGAAAGTGACCATCACTCCTCCTCCTCGTCGGCGACTCTCTGACTATCCCGGGATCAGACCCAGGCAACCCCACTCGCTCCGACATCGTCCGACGATAAGGCCCGTTGCGGACGTTCACCGTCCGGAACGGGCCTGTGTGCGCGACCGGAGTGAGTCGAGTCGCGAGGGTGTGACGACTGGTTGAGGTGCGGGCCATGCGAGAGCACCGCGCACGTGGCGTCGACGGGTTGACCCTGCCCGCTCTACCATCCCGAGCTCGATCTCGCAGTCGGGACCCACGCCGGGCAGATCGCCGGCTTGCTGGCCTCCACTCGTTCGAGCCGATCACCCGCCAGCGGTCGCCATCGTCTCTGCGGTGCCGCAAGCGGGTGCCGTCGGAGGGGGTGTGTGGGTCAGTACCGCTGGATGGTCTGGCTGGCCATCCAGCCGATGCCGTCGCTGGCAGCCCGGGTGTGGACCGGGACGTACAGCCGTGTGCTGTGCGGATCGCGCACCGACGGCGAGCACGGTCCGGTGACGGTGTCGAACACCTGCTTGTACTT